>JBGAIY010000005.1:0-57384 GCA_044225205.1 Myxococcaceae bacterium
TGACCCGACCCGCCGTCGGCGCCGTGGCCACCATCGCCGGGGCCACCGCCGTCAGGTCGCGCCCCGCCGTCGGCCGTGGGTTGGCCCGCGTCAACCTTCGGCGTCAGGCACCGGCCGGTGGCACTGTCGCATTGAACGCCCAGGTCGCACACCACGTGGGCGCAGAGGTTCACGCAACCGAACGGCGCGCCGGCGTCGGCCCCAGGCTCGAGGCAGACCTGGTTCGCCGGGCAATGCACCCCGTCGCAGAACCCGACGCACGCGCCCGCGACGCAGTGTTGAAAGGCGCCGCAGGTCTTGCCGGCACAGCTCGGGGCCACGCACACGTCGGTGCCCGAGCCTGCATCGGTGGGGCGGTCACACGTGGTACCGCCGAGACACCCCACGTCACCCTCGAAACAACTGCACGGCGGCGTGCACGCGCCGTCGACGCAGCGAAACCCGGCCGAGCACACGAGGCCGCGGCACGGGTCGACGCACTCGCCTCCGCTGCAGCGCTGCCCGCTCGGGCACACCACCGTGCCGTCACACGAGGGGTGACAGCGTTTGCTGGTGGGGTCGCAGGTCGACCCGGGGGGGCAACCGCCCGCCGTGCAGTTCTCGGGCACGCACAACCGCAGGCCGCCGTCGACGTATTGGCAGCTCGACGCGAGCGGGCAGAACGAGAATTCGTCGCCGCTGCACTTGGAGACGCACACGCTCTCGTAGCACCCCAGCCCGTCGCCGCACGGCTCGGGGTTGACGCCGTTGCAGTTCAAGTCGGCCGGGGCGTCGCACGCCTCAGGCGCGTTGGGGTGGCGGTCGGGGTTCGCGTCGTCGCAGTCGCAGACCGCCGGGTGCCCCTGACAGCCACAGTCGACGTAGCCGTCACGGTCGCCGTCTTTGCACACGCCCGCGCCGTCTTCGGTCAACCCCGCGACCGCGTCGAGTTCGGCTTCAGACGAGTGAAACTGACACGCGGGAAAATCGAGACCGTCGTTGCCCGCGACGATGGCGGTGTACCGAAAGTTGATGCCGCACGGCAGGCCGTACACCGTCACCATGGAGTCTTCTTCGACCGAGTAGAGGGCGGTGTCTCCGCACGCGGCGTGGCCGGCCGGGTCGGGTGGCCGAACCTCGACGAACCCCTTCGTGAACACCTTTCGCAGCACCGCCCGATTCCACTTCATGGGGTCGGCGCCCGTGGTCGTCGGGTGCAAAACGATTTCTTTGGCCTGCGGGTTGTCGGTCAAAAAGACGGTGTACTCGGCCGATTCGCAGGGCTGCGGGCCATGGTCGTTTTCGGCGAAAATGGCCACCTGGTTCGACGGGCCTCCGAGGTCGAAAATCAGCCCCTCCCAGGGAAAGTACGACCCGTCGACGCCGTCGGCGATGCAGGTGTTGTAGCGGGGGCAACCATTGTCGAGCGTGTGGTCGGTGAGTCGGCAGGGGTGGCCCCACAACCGGTCGAGCGAATTGACGCCGCTGCCGACCGTCGCGAGCGTGCATTCTCCGGCGGCGCAGCTGTATTGCCCGGGGCAGTCGTACGGAGGGCTCGACGTGCCGGGGTTGCAGCCGGCGCAGTTGAGCGTCGTGCAGCCGGGGTAGATGTTGATGACCGTGCCGAACGACGGCAACTGGCCGGCGGTGCGCCCGTTCTTGTCGCGAAAAATGTCGTTCACCACTCCGCCGCTCGCCAAAATGGCGTCGATGCACGCCTGCGTCGTGGTCGGGGGGTTCGAGTCACAGACTCCCGTGGCCGCGCCGGCCGAAAGGGCGAACAGCAGCGCCACGGCCACCACCGGTCTCGAGAACGTTCGCATGGGGTGACCGTACGTTCATGCGTCGCGGCTGTCGAGCCGGCCTGCCGTTACTTCACCAGACCGCCGAGCGCTTCGGCGAAGGCCTGGTCGGTGGGAGCCAATGGCTCGGCGTGGGCGGGGCGCGCCAAGAGCGCGGCGAGCGGGCCGGGCACGGGTACTTTTTCGCCGATGAGCGGTTCGACGATGGTGTCGAATTTCGCGGGGTGGGCGGTGGCGGCGACGAGCCAGCGGCCCGTCGAACCCGAAGCGCGCAGTCGGCGCAACACTTCGACGCCGCACGCGGTGTGGGGGCAAATGGCCAAGCGCCGGTCGACCCACGTGTCACGAATGGTGCGGCGAATGTCGGCGTCGTCGACCGAGTCGGCGCTCAAGGGGGCGGTGTGCACGTCGGGGTACCAATACCGCAGTCGCTCGACGTTGCTGGGGGCGCCGACGTCCATCGCGTTGGCGAGGGTGGCGACGGTGGGCTGGGGGTCGTACCGGCCTGAGCGCAACAGCTCGGGCAACACCCGGTTCGCATTCGTCGCGAGCACGATTCGGTCAATGGGCAGCCCCATGCGCTTGACGAGGAGGCACGCGAGCGCGTTGCCCAAGTTGCCCGTCGGCACGATGACGTTGAGCGGCCCCAACCGCAGCGCGGCCTGCGCGTAGTACGTCATTTGCGGCAGCAAGCGGCCGAGCGAAATGCTGTTGGCCGAAGCCAGGTGGAGCCGTTCGCGCAGCGCCTCGTTCGCGAAGGCCGCTTTCACCATTCGTTGGCAGTCGTCGAACGTGCCGGCGACCCGAAACGCGCAGACGTTGTCGCCAAACGCGCCGAGCTGGTGCGCCTGGCGAGCCGACACGCGCCCGTCGGGGTAGAGAATCACCACGCGCGCCTGGGGGCGGCGGTGAAACGCCGCGGCGACGGCGGCGCCCGTGTCTCCCGAGGTCGCGACCAGAATGGTCGACGGGGTGCCCGACTTCAGCCGCGTGAGACACTCGGCCAAGAAGCGCGCACCGAAGTCTTTGAACGCCGCGGTCGGGCCGTGAAAGAGCTCCAACAAGAAGTCGCCGGCGTGCTCGTCGAGGGCGCGCACGGGCGCCTCGAAGGTGAAGGCGGCCTCGCACAAGGCATAGGGGTCGAGCGCGGGTTCGTCGCTCAGGTACGGGCCGAGCAGCACCGCACCGACGGCGCTCAGCGACGCCTGGTCGACGCCCGCGAACGAGTGGGGCCCGAGCTTCGGCACACTGGTCGGCACGTAGAGCCCGCCGTCGGGAGCGAGCCCTTGGGCGATGGCGTTCGACAAAGAAACGGGCGTTTGGCCCCGGGTGCTGACGCAGAGCATGCGAGGGGCGTTTCACCACGAAGCGCCCGGCGGGTCGATGCCCGCGTCTCAGCCGAGCTCAGAGCAACCAGTCGACGCCGGTTTGGTTGGGTGAAGTGACCCGAAGTGGCCGTCGGCTCCCACCCGGTAGAAGCCAATTTCGCTCCCGGTGTCGCTGACGTCACCGCCGACGACGAGATCGGCGGGCCGTCGCTGATCATGCCGTGCTTCGAGGTGTTCGAATACGTGCGGGAGGCCTCGCGCGATGGCAGCGGTGGCGCATTCGCCGGCCAAGATTTCACCGCGGTTGGCCTTGGCCGATTGTTTGATGGCGGCGGTCGGCTCCCGTTCAATGAAAGAGGCAGTCGCGACCCGGCTCGCTTTCTGAGCGGCGAGCAGCTTCGGTGGAACTGCGGGGTTTGGCGGCGGCGGCCTCAAGGCGGGCAGACGTGCCTCCCTGCTCGGCGAACACGCCCTGCGTTTGGTGATGGCGGTCGAAAAGCCAAGTTTCTGCCGAGCCTTCGATTCTTAAAGGGCTGCGAAGCGCGATACGGCCGCCCGCGCCGTTCGTTTCACGGCCATGCGACGCATTCGACTCGTGGTGTTGGTGGTCACGGTATGGCTCACGCTCGCGGCGTGCAGCGCCCAGCCCAGCCTGGCCGTCGACGCGGGTCTTCCCCCCTCCCCGTGGGACGGCGGGCCCGAATTGCCGACCGGCCTTTCGGCCTTCGCGGGAGTGAACGCGTCGTTGCCTGCCGACGACCTGGCCCCGCTCGACGCACTCGTCGGCGACGCCCAGCTCATTGGGCTGGGCGAAGCCATTCACACCTCGGGGGGCTTTTACGCCTTCAAAGAGCGCGAAATCGAACACCTGGTGCGCGACCAAGGCCTGCGGGTCTTCGCGATGGAAACGCCCCGCACCGAGGCCGAGGCGCTCAACCGGTACATTCAGCACTGCCACGGCGGTGCGACCAACGTCTACGAAGCGATGCACCACGTGTTTTCGGTCTTCGCCGATGATCACACCCAGCACCTGTTTGAGTGGCTGTGCGCCTTCAACGTGGCCCACCCCGACGACCGCGTTCAATTCTACGGTTTCGACGTGCAGCAGCCGGGCGACGACGCCCAAGCACTGACGAGCTTCTTCACCGACGCCCTGGGGCCCGACGGCGCCGCGCCGCTGCTGGCCCAGCTCTCGACCTGCAAGCAGTCGAACAACGCCACGTACGACGAAGCGGGCGGGTACCTGCCCTATTCGACCATTGACGTTCACCAGTGCTTGGCGGGGTTGAACGCCGTCGACGCGACGCTGGCGCAGAAGCGCGACGCGCTCACCTCGGCTTCGAACGCGACCCAGTACGCCTTGGCCGTCATCGCCGCGACCAGCTTTCGGGCGTTTCAGAACCAGGTGGCGTTGGCGGTGCAAGGCGACTTCGACGGCTCGTTTCAGGCCCGCGACGTCGGCATGTTCAACGTGCTTCGCGCTCTGCGCGACTTGTCTTTTTCGAACCAAAGGGTGGTGGTGTGGGCCCACAACGCCCACCTGGCGATGACGCACCCCGCGGGCCGCTTGAACCTCGGGAGCCAGTTGGCCGGCTCGTTCGGGTCGAACTACGCGCCGGTGGGGCTCATCGCCTACCGAATTGGCCTCAATTGGCCGGGCATCGGCACCGGCGAACAGCCGTTGCCCGCCGAGAACACGCTCGAGGCGGCGCTCCACGGGTTCAACGCGGGCGCCATCATCGCCGACCCCACGGCGCCGATGCTCGCGCGCGACGGAGCCCCCTGGGTGTTCGCCTACGGCGGCGGCCAAGTCGTGCCGGCCCAGCAGTACCGCGCCATCGTCTACCTCGACGAGTCACCGGGCATGAGTGCCATCTTCTGGTGAAATTCGTCACATCGTGAGCGCCGCGGCGCATGGGCTTCAAGCGCGCTTCGACGAGGCGCCAGACATGTCATTTCATGCGTGATGCCGCGGCCGCGGCGAGGGGCAAACGAACGGAGGAGCAACTGCCGGGGTGGCCGCTGCGCTCATCGGAGGCCGCCCCGAACCTCACCCGCACTGGCCGGCCGGCGCGCGCCGGTCAGACCGGTCAGAAGCTGTCCCGCCAGTTCGAGCACGGCCGCACGCGCCAGAACGTCAAGTCGGCCACGAACCAGACACACCAGGCGCGGCATGGGCGGCAGCGCGGGGGTGAAGCCGAGCCCCTCGAGCAATGCCACGGCCTCGTGCAGCGCGCGACGGCCTTGCCCGGCCTGGTTTGCGCCGCCCACCGCGACAACATCGCGTTCGGTGCGAAGGCGGCATTCGAAGTGGTTGAAGGCGCTGGCGATGATGCGCTCGCCGAGTGACTCGAACAGTTCGACGGGTTTCTGCCCTTCGAGTGAAACGTCCTGTTCCAGCAGCACCAGCGCGGCGTCGTTGCCGTCGCAGCGCTGCAGATCGAGAACGTGGTCATGGAGGACCTCGAGCGAATCGTCGGTCTCCAGCGCAACGGGGAAGAAGCGAGCGTCAGGCGGCTCGTCGGCCTCCGACAGGCGCTCGGCGATGGCGGCCAGTCGGTGCTCTTGGGTCACCCCGAAAGGCGCATAGTTCCCGCTGTTGGCCCCCATCAGCCGCACGAAGGTCGCGTAGCTGCCGGGCCAGCGCGCGCCCCGTTGCCCGACCAGGCCGGTCAGCGCTTCGTCGGGCACCCCTTCGATCGCAGAAAGGTAGGCCGGGGCGCGAGCCCGAATGAAGTCGATGACAGGCGGCCAGTTCATCAGCAGTTCGTTCTGGGCAATTGGTCAGAAAGAGTCGGCGTTTGTGCGGTACCAGTCGTCGCACGCGCCAATTGAACTGAGCGAGGCCCACGCATCGCAACGGAAATCGTGCCGCGCGGCACCGTGCTTACGAAACCGACCCAACCACCGCCCCGGCGGGCCCGGCGACTGGAGAGACGAAGCGGTCCGACTCCAAGCCGGCTTGGGCGAAGGCGCCTTGCATCGCACGCCCTACCCGTTCGGCGCTCGCGGCCCCGTCGCACCAAGCGAATACGCTCGGGCCGGCGCCCGAAATGCTGGCGCCCACCGCTCCGGCGTCGAGGGCCGCGCGTTTGACGGCCCCAAACCCGGGAATCAGGGAGGCTCGGCGCGGCTCGACCAGCACGTCGCGAAACCCGCGACGAATGAGCTCGAGCGAGCCCGTGAAGCACCCCGCCAGCACGAGCGCGAGCCCTTCGCTCTGCACGACGAAATCGTGCAGCTCGTAAGGCCCCTTGAGCGCGGCCCGAGCGGTTCTCGTTTCCAACACGAAATGCGGGTGCACGAGGGCGCAGAACAGGTCGGCCGGCACGGGCACCTTCACGGGCGCGCCGACTGCGGGGGCGATGACCAGCCCTCCCAGCAACATGGGCGCGACGTTGTCTCCGTGGCGAGACCCGCTGGCGGCCGACTCACCGTCAATGGCGAGCTCGTACAGTTCGGCTGGGGTGACGGGCTGGGGGAGCAGCGAATTGGCAGCGACGAGGGCCGCCACCGCCGACGCGGCCGACCCGCCCATGCCCGACCCGAGCGCAATGCCTTTGTGGAGTTCGACTTCGAAACCGACCCCCGGCCGCTTCGCCGCGAGCCCGAGCAGCGCTCGACCCGCGGTGTTGGCGTCAGGTTCGAGCGGCAGCGTCTGCACGACACCGTGAATGGCGCGAATGCGCACCTGCCCGTCGTGGGTGAGGCGCACCGTGGCGCGGTCTCCGGCGCCGGCGAGCGAATGGCCCAGCATGTCGAAACCGACGGCGACGTTGCCGATCGAAGCGGGGGCGAAGGCGGTGGCTTCTGCGGTCACAGCTTGGCTCCGAGCGACGAGGCGATGCGCAGCAAGTCGGCAAACACGCCGGCGGCGGTGACTTCGGGGCCCGCTCCGGGCCCTTGCACGACGAGCGGGTTTTCGCGGTACCGCCGGGTCGCGAACTGAACCACGTTGTCGGTCAACCGAATGTGGGCGAACGCGTGGGCCGCCGTGACTTCGGTGAGAGCGACCTGGGCCTTGCCGCCTTCGAGGCTCGCGACGTAGCGCAGCGACGTGCCGTTCGCCTTGGCCTTGGCCAGCCGCGCTTGCATGGGCGCGTCGAGCTCGGTCAACCGCGCCATGAATTCGTCTTGCGAGACCTGCCGCAGCTGAGGCGGCACCAGGTTCTCGAGCACCACGTCTTCGAGCGTCGTCGACCAGCCGTTTTCACGCGCCAAAATCACCAATTTGCGGGCGACGTCTCGGCCCGACAGGTCGTCGCGAGGGTCGGGCTCGGTGTACCCCAGCTCGCGCGCGTGGCGCACCAATTCAGAAAACGGCTTGCCGCCGTCGAACGAGTTGAACAGGTACGCGAGCGTGCCCGAAAAAATGCCTTCGACGCGCACGACTTCGTCTCCGGTGTCGAGCAAGTCGCGCAACGTGCTGATGACGGGCAGCCCCGCTCCGACGGTCGACTCGTAGCGAAACTTGGCTGAGCTCTTGGCGGTCGCCGCGCGAATGCTTTGGTACCGGGCCCAGGGCCCCGAGCCCGCGTGTTTGTTCGGAGTGATGACGTGAATGCCGCGCTCGAGCCAACCCGCGTAGTGGGCGGCGACCTCGTCGCTGGCGCTGCAATCAATGATGACCGCGTGGGGCAGGTGGTCGGCGTGCACGTGGTCGGCGAAGCGGCCGAGGTCGGTCGCGGTGTCAGCGGCCGGGTCGGTCAACACCATGGCCTTGCGCTTGGCGACGGCCCGAACCCGCAAGTCGAGGTTGTGGTCTTTGAGCAGCCGCGCGCGCGCACTCTCGATTTGGGCGAGCAACGTCTGCCCGACGTTCCCTGGCCCGATGACCCCGACCGAAACGGTCTGCGGCGACAGGTAGAAGCCCGCGTGCACCGCGCGCAAGGCCTTGGTGGCGTCGTGCGCCGAAATCGCGACGGAGATGTTTCGCTCAGAGCTGCCCTGCGCAATGGCGCGCACGTTGATCGACGCACGGCCCAAAGCAGAAAACAGCCGCGCGGCGACACCGGGCGTGCCGGCCATGCCGTCGCCCACGACGGCGAGCACGGCGACTTGGGGCGTGACGGTGACGTCGGCGATGTGCCCCCCGGCGACTTCGCGGGCGAAGGCGTCGAGCAGCGCGCGGCGGCCCATGGCGGCTTCTCGTTCTTGCACCACGCAGCAAATCGAATGCTCAGAACTGCCCTGCGAAATCATCACCACCGACACGCCCGACCGCTTGAGCGCCTCGAACGCGCGTTCGGCGGTACCGGGCACGCCGATCATGCCCGCGCCTTCGATGTTGAGCAGCGCGAGGCCCGAGAATGTGGTGATGCCTTTGACGGGCATCGTGGGGTCGGTTTCTTTGTCGATGCGGGTGCCGGGTTTCTCGGGCGCGAACGTGTTGCGAATGAAAATGGGCAAGCCGCGGGCAATGGCGGGGGCCATGGTTTGCGGGTGAATGACCTTCGCGCCGAAGTACGCCAGCTCGCAGGCTTCTGAGTACGACATGTGGGAGAGCAGCACGGCTTCGGGTACCGCGCGCGGGTCGGCCGACAACACCCCGTCGACGTCGGTCCAAATGTGAACTTCGGTCGCGTCGAACAGGGCGCCGAAAATGGCCCCCGAATAGTCACTGCCGTTGCGACCGAGGGTAGTGATGCGGCCCGAATGGTCTCGCGCAATGAAGCCGGTGACGATGACGCGTTCGACGGGGCCCCGTTGCGCTGAGCGCCAAGCCTCGAGCTTCTGCTTCGAGGTGACCCAGTCGACGGTCGCCCCGAGCTCGCCTTTGTCGACGACGAGCACCTCGCGGGCGTCGAGCCACGCACTCGCGTGCCCCTGACTCTGCAGGTACGCGTCGAGCAGCGATGACGACCAGACCTCTCCCAAGCCGCTGATCAGGTCGAGCAGGTCGGTCGACACCGCGCCCACGAGCGCCTGGGCTTGCAACAACGAGCGCAGCGAATCGAATTCGTGGTCGATTCGCCCCAGAAAGCGCGACGCGTGCGAACCGAGCAACTCGCTCGCCGCCGTTCGGTGCTTGGCGTGAAGCGCGTCGAAGTCGGCGACCCAGCCGCTGTCACGCGCGGCGGTCTTTTTCACCAATGAAATCAGCGCGTCGGTGACTTTCGACATGGCCGAAACGACCACGACCTGGTGCTCGCGGCGCTTGAGCAAAATGTCGGCGACGCCGCGAATGCGCGAGGCGTCGGCGACGCTGGTACCGCCAAACTTGTGGGCGATGAAGGCTGGGGCTGGCACCCGCGCGAGCCTACGGCTTCAAGGGCGCTTCGTCTTTGAAATCACGTGTGCCCAACTGGCTTTCAGGCCCTGATGCGCCGAAAATCACGTCTGTGCATGGAGCTGCGCTGAAGGAACACCGCCGTTGGGTGGTCGCGTTGGTCGCCACCCTCGGCTTGACGAACTGCGAGGCGCTCGTCGGAGCGCTCGAGCCAGTTGATGCAGGCACCCTCGACGCCGGTGGCACCGTCGATGCGGGCAACTCCGTCGACGCGGGCAACTCTGTCGACGCGGGCAGCTCCGTTGACGCGGGCAACTCTGTCGACGCGGGCAACGCCGTTGACGCGGGCAACGCCGTTGACGCGGGCAGCGCCGCTGACGCAGGTGGCGCCGTCGACGCGGGTGGCGCCGTCGACGCAGGCAGTTCCGACGCCGGCGATTCTGGAATCGCGGTCGACTCGGGCGACGTCAACGACGGCGGGCGGTTCTCCATGACCTCGTTCCCCACTTCGGAGAACCCGCTTTCTGAGAACGGCTCGTGGTCACGTCACGACCCCGACACCACCGACGTCATGACCGAAGTCATCGACGGCGTTCATGTGGCGCACGGCACGCAGGTGCCCAAAGCGGGCGTCTACAATGATTCGCAGGCGACACTTTCTGGTTTTGCACGCAGCCACCGCATTCGGGCGACCATCTGGAAGTCGCCGACCATCCCCAGTTCTCCAAATGCCGAGGTCGAGCTGCAGCTCAGTTGGTACGACCAAAACCCGACCTACGACCCCGGCGGCGGGTATGGGGTCACGACGATTACCGGCTATGAATTCAACATCAGCCACATTGGCGCGTACGCCTACCTCGGCCGGTTCAAGGGCCCGGCCTTGGCGCCCGGGCATTCGCTGCCGAACCCAGCGTGCGGTGACGTGGTCGAAGGCCAATTCGTCTTCAACCCAGACGGTTCGGCCGACATCACCATTCTGTGGACACCGGTGGCCACTGGGGCGACGAGAACGATTCTGACTTTTCACGACCCGACGCCTCCGCGCGCCGGCAACCCGGGCATTGGTTTCTACGTCGACGAGGGCATGCCCAACAACCTGTTCGGTTTTTCGAGCGTGACCGCGAGCGACCTGTAAGCACGCCGGCCGATATATGGGCGCCCGCCCCGGCGTTTTGACGTGCATGAACGACGCCGTACGCGCGCTGATTGGAGTGGTGCTGGCCCTCGCCCTGTCGTGGGCCGAGTTCGGCTGCGCGCACCTCGCGGGCGACCCGGGCGCGGCGGCCGTCGCCGAAGTCGCTCAGAACCACCGCGTGTACCCATTGAGCGAGGCCGAGCTCGAAGGCCACGTGATTGAATGGTTTCGCGCTTCGGGCGTTCGGCTGCTGCCAACGCCCCGCGCGCATTTCTGGTCGTCGACCGGCAAAGCGCCGCTGCCGACCGGGCACACCGCCCAAGACGACGCCGAAGCCCGCAGCCTCGAGCTGCGCGAACTGCAGCAGTCTTCGGTCGACGAATTTGCCGAGCGGTCTGAACAGCGAACGCCTTTCTCAGGCCGCGCCATGTGGACAGCGCTCCGCCGGCCGCGCCTGTCGGAAAGCGACACGAGCAAGGTGATGACCAACGCGGTGCACTGGGTGGTGCAGTTCATACCGCTCGGGCCGAAGCAAACGGCGATGGAGGTCAGCCGCGCCAACCTCACGGAGTGGGACACGAGCACCGAGACCTCGCGCATGATTGCGACGGCCGCGTTCGAGAACGGAGAGTCGATCGGTCGGCAAGATCGAATGCCGCCGCCGCAGCGCGACCCGGCCACCGAGCGGCTCGTCGCCGAAGCGCTCGACTTCAGCGCGGCGGTGGAGGTGCTGGGAGAAGCCGACGAGACCGCGGTCGACCCCGACGGTGGTCGCCTCGCCATGGCCTCCGAAATGGAGGTCGACCCCCTGCCCGACCCAGCGGCCACCACCGTGGCGGCGCCCCCTGACTGCGGGGTGTTGTTCGATTCGAGCGAAGGCGACTTCGCGCCGGGCCATGTCGTCTTGCTCAGTGACTTGCAGGGCACCACGGCCGGGCCCCAAGCGGTGGGGGCAACGGCGTGCGCGGTGCTCAAGCGCGGCGCGCGGGTGACCTTGGCGCTGTCAATTGACGGCAGTGAGCAGCGGCGGGTGAATGACTTTCTGGAGTCGAACGGTGACGAGGCCGCCCGCACCGCGCTGCTCAAGGGCGCCTTTTGGCGGCGGCCCTGGCAAGACGGCCGCAGCAGCATCGCCATGTTCGCGCTGATCGAGCGGTTGCGGCAATTTCGGCGCTCGGGTGCGCCCGTTGCGGTGCTGACCATCGACGCGGGCATTGCGGGCAACGCCCGGGCGAGCATCATCACCTGGAAAATGTTGGAGCACCTCCGCCGCACCCCTGACCGCGTCGTCATTGGGTACCTGTCGAATACCCTGACCAAACGCCTGGTCGGCGCGGAGTGGAACGCGACGTTCGACCCGGTCGGCCACCGGTTGGCGGTCGTGGGCGTGCCGGTTCACTCGTACGACGTCATGTATGGGCCGGGCCGAAGCTGGTCGTGTCACTTGCAAGACCGCGGGCACTTGGCGTGCGGCACCTGGCCCGTGCGGCTCGGGCCGATGCAGCGCGAATGGCAAGGGCTGTACTTGTCGAATACCCCGCGCGTGCAGCGATTCACGACCCTCTCGCCCGAAGGGTTCGACGGAGCCTTCTACATCGGCACTCCCGATGCCTCGCCCCCAGCGGCACCTGGGCACTCGCGTGACGACGGCGAGCCGACGCGACGCTGAGCCGCCCCGAAAGCGGAAAAATGCCGCCCCATTCAGCATTCAAGGCATTGAATTCATTGCGCTTGTGGCGAAAAGCACCCGATGTAGGCAACTGTGTGGGCACTCCGTCGAGAACCTGATCAGTTTTTGAGAAAAAACCCGCCCCTTTGGAGTCACCCCATGGCCTCAGGCATTTCGCAGTGCAGCACGCTCAAGATTCTGGTCGGTTCGGCGAGCGGCGGTACGACCGATACGCTGGCCCGTGACTTGGCGAGGCGCACCACGGCGGCGCCGGTGACGGTGGTCGACAACAAGCCAGGCGCGGCGGGTCAGCTGGCCGCGTCGGCGACCGTGAATGGCACCAGCTGTGACGTGTACATGGCGAACGCGGCGCCGCTGGCGATCAACGAGTACACCAAGAACGCGCCTTCGGCGCAGGCGACCTTGGCGCCCATCGGTCAAGTCGCTCGGTACCCGATGCTCTTCACCACGGGCAAGTCACTCGCCGGCAAGTCGTTCGACGAAGTGGTCAAGCTCTCGCAGACCAAACCGTTGACCTATGCGACCTCGGGCGTCGGGTCGATCAACCACTTGGCGATGGAGCGGCTCAAGGAGCAGACCGGTCTCAAGGCCGAGCACATACCCTACAAGGGGTCGTCAGAAGCGGCGCTCGCGGTGGCGGCCGGCGAAGTCGACATTGCGTTCGACGGAGCCGCGTCGCTCGTGCCGTTGATGGACAAAGGCCTCAAGCTGTTGGCGGCGACCACCGGGGGCACCAAAGACCTGCCGCTCAACCTGGGCGGCAAGTCGGTGACCGTGCCCGCCCTGCAGGTGAAGGGCAAGCCGTTCGAAGCGTATGCCTGGGTGGGCTTGGTGACCTCGAAGAGCAAGGCCGACCCCGCCATCATCAAAGACGTCAACGTGGCGCTCAACGGCATGCTCAAAGACCCGGCGGTCGTGAAGAAGTACCAAGAGCTCGGTCTGGAACTGACGCCCGGCACGCCCGAGCAACTCGGTGCGTTCATGCAAAAAGAAAGCGTGGAGTGGAAGACGCTGGCCACCAAGTACGGCAAAGGCCAATAACCTCAACGCGTACCAAGTGAGCGACGCAGGTGCGTCGCCAGGGCCCGAGCCCGCTCGGTCAATTGCCGCTTCGGCGGCGTCAGCAACATGAGCGGAGCGGCGCCCAAGGTGAACTCGGGCAACACCCGCACGAGCCGGCCCTCCGCGACGTCGCGCTCCGCCAAGAACGTGGGCAGCAACGCGACGCCCGCCGAGGCCGACGCGAGTGAGGCGAGCACCTGAAAGTCGGCGCACGCCACCGCCGGTCGAGGCACCGCGCGCGCCCCCCCGCTGGGTGAAAACGCCTTCGCCCCTCGCGGCGGTATCGGCCACAGGCCCTCGTGTTGCGCCAGGTCGGCCAGCTGCGTCGGCAGCCCACGGCGCTCGACGTACGACGGCGCGGCGAAAAAGCCAGACTCGAGCTCGCGCAACTTGGTGACGACCCACTGGCTGGGCGCTGTACGACCGACCCTCAAGGCGACATCGACCTCGGCCAGGGTCTCGACGGCGGCCGACACGTGCAACTGCACCCGCACCTTCGGGTACCGCACGCGAAAGGCGCCGAGCGCCGGGCCGAGCAGCGCTCGGGCAACTTCGGGAGTGGTGGCGACGACCACGTCTCCGTGGGGTTCGTCACCGGCGGGGTCGACCCGAGCTGCGGCATACAGCGCGTCGAGCGGGTCGTTCACCTGGTGCAACAACGCGTGACCTTCAGGGGTCAGCCGCATCGACCGGGTCGACCGGCTGAACAGCGGGCGGCGCAGCACCGCTTCGAGCGCCGCCACTTGCCGGCTCACCCGCGCTTTGTCGAGCCCGAGGCGCTGCGCCGCCTGGGTGAAGCTCTGCGCGTTCGCCACCGCCCGAAACACCGCCAGCTGGTTCAAATCAATTGTTGTTCTATTCACATCAGTCTTTTGTCACGACCGCTTATTGTTGTCAGCGGCATGCCCCCGTACTTTCGACGCATTCACCGTGCAGACTTTCTCGAAAGGCGTGCCCATGTTCTCGAAAGACCGTTGGTTGTTCGTCGTCGTCGTCGCCGCTCTCAGCCTGTCGTGCGCGGGCGCGGGCCCCACCGTCGTGCCCTGGCGGCCCCCGACGCGGCGACCGAGCCACTCGTGACGTTGGTCTGGGTCGGCCGGGGTGAGACCGAGCGACTCGACGAAGGCGGGTGGCGGCGGGCGCCCGAGAGTTCGACTACGAGTTCAGCGTCGAGCAGCGGCGGTTCGCGACCCACTGGGAGTCGGTGAAGCACCTCACCCGCCGTCACCCAGGGTACGACGGCAGCGCGGGGCCGCGAGAGCAGACGCTGTACTTTCGGTGCGACTACTCGGCGGGTACCGGAGGCGAGGTGGTCTCGACCATCACCTCGTCGCTGGGCCGAGGCCACGGGGGCACCGACCGTGAATTTCGCACCGCGACCATGTCGTTGCGCGCCGACGTGAGCCGGTTCGCGCCGTTCAACACCTACCGCATTGCGCAAACGTACGGGTACGAAGGCGGTGTGCTCGACGAAGAAGTGGCACTCGTGAAGGTCGACGACCACGACCAGGCCACGCCGTGGGTTCGAAACACCGAGCACGCCACGCTGTTCGCCCCCAGACGGTTCGACCGGGCCCCCAGCACGTTTCCGTGACACGGGTGTCACACGGCGGGCGACGCCGCCGACGTAGGCTCGCGCGTCTGTGACTTTCGGTGAAGCCGAGACTTCGACGGGTGTGTTGGTGTGGTGGGCGGGCTTGTGTGTCGCGGCGGTGGTGAACGTCGCCCTTTGGTGGTGGGTGCGCGGCCGGGCACGGCGTGGGTGGTCGGCGTTCGACGAACCGACCCGCCGGCTTCGCCGTTGGCAGCTGTGGCTCGCCTTCGGCTACGTGCTGGTGTGCGCGTTTCGTTCGGTGCTGCCCCGCGCCGACGTGCAGCGCATCGTCTTGGTCGACACGTTCTGGTCGTCGGTCTTGGTGGGGCGCTCGGTCGCGACCGTCGGAGAGCTGTGCTTCATGGCCGAGGCCGCGTTGTTTTTGTACGAGTGCGGCCGCAACGCCCAGTCGCGCCGGGTGGTGGCGCTTTCAAGGGCCTTGGTGCCCCTCATCGCCGTCGCCGAAACCTGCTCTTGGTACGCGGTGGTGTCGACCAACTACCTCGGCAACACGTGCGAAGAATCGCTCTGGGCGATTTCGGCGGCGTTGCTGCTGTTGGGTTTCGTCTGGCTCTGGCCGCGGCGCACGAGCACGACGCGAAAGGTGTTGCTGGCGGCGTTCGTCTGCGCGCCGGCGTACCTCGCGTTCATGCTCACGGTCGACATACCGATGTACTTCAACCGGTGGCGGGCCGACCAAGCGGCGGGTCGGGCGTACCTCTCGGCGGCCGAGGGCTTTCACGACTTGGCGACGCGCTGGGTGGTGACGTTCGCGTGGGCCGACTGGCACACCGAAATGCCGTGGCTGACGGGGTACTTCACGTTCGCCGTGTGGCTGAGCCTGACCATGGTGCTGGCGCCTCGCGCGTTCACCGCGAAGTGAGGGTCGTCGCCGCGGCTTTGGGGTTACGGGCGGGGGCGCAGGCCCAGCAAGTCGCGCGCTTCGCTGGGAGTGGCGACCGACCGCCCGGCCTCCCGCGCGACCGCGGCCAACGCCTCGACGAGCGGCCCATTGCTCGTCGCGCGGGTGCCGTCGGGCAAATAGAACGTGTCTTCGAGCCCGGTGCGCAAGTCGCCGCCCAGCTCGGCGCACCGCCGGTGCAGCGGCCACACTTCTTGCCGGCCAATGGCAATGACCTGCCAGTGCGTGTTCGGCAGCATCTCTTCGAGCAGCAGCGGCAACCACGACGGCTTGCTCGGCATGCCCGATTCGACCCCCATCACCAACGAGACGTGGGGCGGGTTCGGCACCAAAGCGCGCTTGGCGAACAGCACCACGCTGCGCAAAATGCCGGTGTCGAAACATTCGCATTCGGGCACCACGCCCAGCCGCTGCATGGCTTGCTGAAACAGCTCGATTTTCTCGACCGGGTTGTCGAACAACAGCGGCGGCCACGCCCACTCGTTGTTCGACCGCAGCTTCAAATAGTTGAGCGAGCCCGCGTTGAGGGCGGCGATTTCGGGTCGAACCGCCTCGAGGCATACGAGCGGGCCGCTCACGTCGGGCCCGATGACGCCCGTCGACATGTTGATGATCAGGTCAGGCACTTCGGCCCGAATGGCGTCGCACACCGCGCGTGCGACGGCGGGGTCCCACGAGGGGAGCCGGCCTTCGCCCGGTTCTTGGCTGCGAAAATGGCAGTGCACAATCGACGCGCCAGCGTCGCGCGCGCGCCGCGCCTCTTTCGCCATGTCTTCGGGCGTCACCGGCACGTGGTGCTGCACCGGGTCGGTCAACGTGCCGGTCAGCGCACAGGTAATGACCGCTTTGTTGGGCGAAGGCATCGAAGGAGTGTTTCGAGGGTTGATTCTGAAGTCAATGTCTCGACGCGAGCGCTCGGAGCCGTTACGACAGGGGTGTGCTGGTACTTCAATGGCTGTTGGCGGCGGCAATGGTGCTTTCGGGGGCGATGCATTTCAGGAGCCCGAAGGTCTACGAGCGCATGATGCCGTCGTGGCTGCCGGCGCACCGCGCGCTGGTGCTGATCAGCGGAGTCTTCGAAGTGCTGGGCGGGGTGGGTCTGTTGGTGCCGGCGACGCAACACCTGGCCGCCTGGGGGCTGATCGCCCTCTTCGTGGCCGTGTTCCCCGCGAATGTGAACATGGCGGTCAACCGACTGCCCCTGGGCCGTCGGCCCGTGCCCACCTGGGCTTTGTGGCTCCGGCTGCCGTTTCAACTCGTTTTTATTGGGTGGGCTTGGCTCTTCACCTAAAGCCTTCAAACGACTGACGTTCTGAAAAATCATTTTCTCAGAAGGCAACAATTTTCGCGCCTCGCCGAGAACCCTTCACCCCACCAAGACGACATTTCTCAAGGGCCGCCGACCGCAATGCGCGGGGCGGCCTTCGTGCGTTTTGGTCTCTAACCATTTGAATTTCGTTTCGTTTTTCACCAAGCCGCCGCGGGACGGTGCGTGTTGGCCGGAGTCGAGCTGATGAAGCCGCACTTCACCAACCCCTTTCTTCGAGCACGCCATGGCCATCAGCTCCACCACCGCCACTCAAAACTTCGCTCTGAATTCGACGACGGCAACCGACGAAGCCCACCAAGCCGAGGTCTCGACTTGTCTCGGTTCGGCCGACCAAGCCCAGGTCTCCACCTGCATCGGCCTGAGCGGCTTCGACTCCGCGACGGCAGTCAAGGTCGACCTCGGGTCGACCAGCACTGACACCGCGGTGGCGGGCACGGGCCCGGGGTTTCGCGTTTCAGCCCAGGGCACTTCGCTGGTCGCCGCGAACGGCGCCGACCCGTCGACGGCGGCCAAGGCGACGCTCGCCGACTTCAACAAACAAACCGGCGCCCAACTCGCGAATGAAACGCTCCAGTTTTCAGAAAAGCGCCTCGAGTCGAAAGACTACCAGACCCTGACGTGGGCCTTCGACGGCGCCCCCGACCAGAAGCTCGCGCTCGACGTGAAAGCCGACGCCATGGCGTACATCGCCAAGACGCCGGGGTTGCAGGAGGCCTGCGACAAGATGATCGCCGCGTGCGGTGCGATACCGGCGAAAGTCGACGGGCTCAAAGTCGACTTCGCGCTCAACCACTTCGCGACGGTGGGCGAAGCGGCCGGGTTGTCGTGGGGCAAAACCCAAACCCAGGTCGAGGCAATGCTCGAGACCTCGGCCACGCCGGCTCCGGTGTTTCGCGACACGAAGGGCCAAAGCGGCATCACCTTGAGCGGCCCGGTGCAGGGCGGCACGCGCACCTTCGTCAACGTCGACGGCAAGAACAACAAGGTCGACTTCTGCACCAACCCCTACCCTCGCCCGACCGGCACCGCCGACGTGGTGTTGGGCGGCTTGGGCAACAGCGGGCAAGTCGACCTGGTCGGTACCATCGTCGTCAAAGCGGGCGACGGCAAGCCCGGCAACACGTGGGCGGTGAAAGACCCCTCGCAGCGGCCGGCGCTCAACCCGCCCCCGTCTGACTTGGCGGCCGCCATGAAGACCGACTTGGCCGCGAACGCGAAGACGTGCGACGTGGTGCTCGAAGGCAACTCGGCCGACTGGTCGGTACTCGCGAACGGCGCGACCGCCACCTACACGAACCAGAAGACCGGCACGTCGGTCACCATACCGGCCGGGGCGCAGACGCAGGTGAAGTACCTCGACAGCACCGCCCTCAACAAACTCGCGGGTGACTTGAAAGACGGCGTCGCCACCAAGTCGAAGACCGACCCCAAGACCACCAAGACCGACCCGAACACCACCACGACCAGCACTTCGGCCGGCTCGAACGACTCCGCGGTCTCGGGCTCGAGCGCAGGGGGCACCTCGCCGTCGACGGCCACCACCGCCGCCACGGGCGCGACGGGCGCGACGGGCGCTTCGTCTCCCGTCGATGCCATGAGCGCCATCGACGCCATGCTGAGCGCCCTGCCACCGGCGGTCGCGAAGAAAGTGCTCGCGTTCTTGCTGCAGAAGCTCGGCATCACCGTGGGCAAGAACGACACGCTCCAAGACATTCAGCAAAAGCTCGCGGCGGCGCTGCAAAAGCCGGGGGCTTTGACCTTGGCGCAGTTGGCGAAGTCGCTGGTCGAAGAGGCCGGCCGCTTGGTCGGCCAGGCGAAGAAGTCGAGCGACACGAAAGACCCCATCGACTGGTACGTCGACGCCACGGGCAAAAACAAACAAAACGAAATGAGTCGGTGGGCGTCTGAAGGCAAGTCGACGTCGCGCGTGCGCGGTGACCTGGGCGACTGGCAAAAGCGAGAGACGCTCAAACAAACCGTCGACGCGCTGGGGTTCATGTACGCCGCGGCCGCGCTGACGCAAGCGGCGAATGGGCCGTCGGCCAACGCGTTCACCGACCGGGTCGCGGGGCACACCGAGTCGATCAACGCGGCCCGACCGGGCGGCGACGGCCAGTGGACTCGGCCGCTCACCGACCAGCCCTATTCACTTGCGACCAACGCGAACACCGCTTTCGTTTCACCCGCGTCGACCGGCAATTCGGCGGTGGCCGTGACGAACACCGGCACTTCGAACTTGTCAGACAGCCTCACCGTTCAGGCCGCCTTCATCGAGCAGCAGAATCGCGCGGGTGATGACAAGCGACGGGCCGAAGAGCAGGCGGCCATCGGCCGCGTCGTCAACACCGCCCGGGGGCTCGGCCTCACCGCGACCCAATACGAGACCTTCGTCAATGAAGCGTGGAGAGAAATTCGAGACGCCGAAGTCGCCGCCATGAATGACGGCAAAGAGCTCACCTACCCGATCAAGACGCCCAAGACCGACGCACGGCTCGACGAAGTGCGGCCGAACGCGGCCAAAGACGCGCAGCAGGTTCAAGCGCAGTACGACGCGTGGGCGGCGCAGGGCGTGGAGTCAACCTGGAGCATCAGCCCGATGGAACCGGGCAAGGTGCTCAAGCTCCGCGAGGGCTACACCCTCAAGAGCAACAACACGCTCTACGACGCCGCGGGCAAGGCGGTCGCTCGGGTCGACCCGAACGCCGGCAAAGTCTTTGACCTGTCAGGCACCAACCGCATTCAAGGCACCGAGCGCGCCTTCTACGACGACCTGTTTCGCGGAGAGAAGTCGGTGGTGGCGGGCTGACCCATGAAACACGCACTCGTCGGCTGGTGGTTGGTGGTGGCGGGGGTCGGCTGCACCTGCGGCGGCGAGGCCCTGCTTTCTGACGAGTCGCGCCCAGGCGGCGCCGGGCCTCGCGACGCGGGCGGTGTCATCGCCCTCGACGGCGGCACACCCAGCTCGACTTCAGACGGAGGTCTGACGGCCCCGCCCTCGGTCGATGCCGGCCGACACGACGCCGACGCTGGCGTTGGACGCGCCTGCCAAAACGACACCGAGTGCCCGACGGGCTGGCACTGCGAAGGCCAGGGCGAGCTCGGCGGCACCTGCGTCGAAAACCCGCCGGTGTGCGCCCCCACCACCTGCGCCGCGCAACAGCGCACGTGCGGCCACCTCGACGACACCTGTGGCGGCGCGTTGACCTGCGGCACCTGTGCGAGCTGCGCCGACACCGCGGCCCAGTTTCGCAACCACACCACGACCGAAGAGTTCGTCGAACCGAGCCAGTGCCCGACTTGCCCGGGCGCGTTCAGCGGCTTTGGGCAACTCGGCGGCACGCTTTCGACCAACGCCACGACGGTCGCGCTCGACGGCACCGCCCCGAACGCCGACACCTGCTGTTGGGAAGTGCAGAGCACCAGCGGCGGGCTCACCGCCGGTTCGGCCACCCCCGATGCCAGCGGCCGCGTGTCGACGACCTTGCCGGTCTTCTGCGGTCACAACACCGTGCGGCTGATGTGCTCGAACGCGTCGGGCGAGCGGGTGTTGGTGCGTGAAGTCGAAGCGCCCTGCGCGCCTCGCGACCTGCGCGTCACCCTCGCGTGGGACGACCAGGGCTCCGACATGGAACTGCACTTGGTCAAAGCCGGGGGGCGCATCAACACGCCGCAAGACTGCACCTGGTACACCTGTGTCGGCGCGCCAGCGAATTGGAGCAGCGTGCCCGAATCGAACCCGCGCAAAGACGTCGACAACGTGCGGTACTTCGGCCCCGAGAACATTTACCTGCAAACGGCCGAAGCCACCGCCTACCACGTGCTCGTCGAGTACTGGGGCAACGGTGCCCCGTCACGCAACGACGTGACGGTGACGGTGCGAGAACAGACCGTCGCCACCGTCACCCGGGTGCTCGACCTGCACAGTGTCTGGTACGTGGGCACCGTGACCTTCCCCTCCGGGGTCTTCTTGCCGGCCGACACGGCCACCGCGTGCGCGTCGAATTGGAGAGGCACGTCGATGGGCTGCGACTTGGCCCTGCCCACGCCGTAGCTCAGGGCAAAATGGTGCCGTCGTCGCGAATGGTGGGCGCCGTCTTGGCGAAGTCGGCTTGGCTCAGCTGCTTGACGAATTGAATGCCCTGACCGCTCGGGTCGGGCTTGGGCAAACCCTGGCCCTCTTGTTTCGTCGGCAGCAACTTGCCTTTGATGAAGCGGCCGTCGGCCCCGAGTTCGACCTCGAGCACCGCCGCGACGCCCAGCGGGCCGCCGAGGCTGAAACGGCCGTAGGTCGCGAAATTGCCCAGCGAATAGGCGATGAGGTGGCCTCGGTACACTTCCATACCGCGCAGCACGTGCGGGCCGTGGCCAATGACGAGGTCGGCCCCGGCGTCGATGACCGCGTGGGTGAAGACCTTCAGGTCGCCCCGGTTTTCACCCAAGAACTTCTCGGGCCCGTCGACCACGTGGGTGGCGTTGGTGCCCTCGGCCCCACCGTGAAAGCTGACGATGACGAGGTCGTGTGACGCTTTGGCCGACTTCACGAGTTCTTTGGCGACCGGCAGGTTGTTCACGTCGTTCGTCGACTCCGACGTCTGAAAGGCGATGAGGGCGACTTTCTTGCCCTTGAACTCTCGGGTGCCGACCGTGCCGACCGGCCCCGACCAGGTCACGCCCAGCGCATCGAGCGTCTTTTCGGTTTCACGCCGACACGCCTCGCCGAAGTCGCCGGCGTGGTTGTTGGCGGTCGACGCCAGGTCGAGCCCGACGTTCTTCAGGTACTGGCCGTACGAGGTCGGGGTGCGAAACGCGAAGCAGTTGCCCGACTTTTTGCACTTGGTGCTGGTGCCCGAATCGCACAGCGGCCCCTCCATGTTCGCGAAGGTGAGGTCGGCGTCGGTGAGCAGCGGCGCGACCGGCGTCAAGAGGTTCGCCCCGTCGTCTGGAGGCAGGTGCCCCTCGGGTACCGACGTGCCGAGCATCACGTCGCCCACGGCGCGCAGCCGCAAGAACGTCTCGGTCGTCGCGCTTGCTTCGACGCCACCATCGGGGTCAACCGCCGACGCCACCACCAACACTGCGAAAAACAAGGTCATGCGACAGCCGTAGTGTCTCTGGGGCGCCGCGACAAGTATCGTCTTCTGATGGCCAACACCCGGGCGAAGCGTGACCTCTCGGCGTACGACGAGCACCGCCCCGCGAAGCTGCCCGGGTGGGCGCGCGCCATGTGCCGGCCGCTGTTGTTCGACGCCGACCTGGCCGCCACCGAATACCAGCGGGGGTGCCCGGCGGGCCTGGCTCCCTTCGCGGTCTTCTTTGCCGACGAGCGGTGCGACCAACTGGCCAACGAATGGGCCTTCTTGGCGCTCGACGAGCACGACGTGGTGCACCTCGTCGACGACGAAGGCCCACGCGAAGTGGGCCCGCTCGAAGCGTTCTTGGCGTCACTCCAAAAGCCAGCTCGACCGGTTCCATGAAGCTGCGGCCCCCCCCAACCAGCAGCCGCAGCGTTCAAGGAAGCGACGAGGCTTCGACGTTCGTTACCCGACCGCGTCGACCGACTGGCGAAGACGCATGGTCGCCTGGGTGAGGTTGCTTTCGAAATCTTCCCAACGGTCGTTGGTGGCGCGCTTGACGGCGCTCAGCGACTCTTCAGCGGTCTTGATGTCACGTTGAAGGCCGGTGAGCTGCAGCTGCAAGCGGGGCTTGTTCTCGCTGTTGGCGGTGGTGACCCGCTTTTCGAGTTCGGCCACTTTCGCTTTCGCGCCGTTGATGTCTTTTTCGGCGGTCGTCACGACGAGCTCTCGGCGGTCGGCGTAGTCGAATTGCGGCATGGCCTTGATGATGTCTTTGGTGGCGCCGGCCATGACCAATTTGCCACCCCGGTCTTGAATTTGGCTCACCGGCACCGCCACGTCGTGTCGGCCAATGCCAATGAAGCCGCCCGCGCCGACAATCAAGTACGACACGCTCTTGTTCGGAGCGACGATGAGGTCTTCGACGCTGCCGACCTTTTCACCGGTGTCGTTGTAGACCGACTTGCCCATCAGCGTCTTCTTCACGCTCCAACCACGGGCGACTTGGGTGTTTTCTGAAACGCTGACCCCCAACGTCGTGGTGGAGCCGGCGACTTGGGCCGACGCCGTGCCGGCGGTGAGGGCGATGGCGACAATGAACGTCGAAGCAATGAGACTCGTCTTCTTCATGGTGTGTTCCTTGGTGGTGGGTGGTTCTTGGTTGCGGCCTCGGCCCCGACGGGCTTGGCCGCGAGGAGTTCGACGATTTTGGCCCAGGTCTGCTCGTCGACCGCCGCGCGGGGCAGCACGTTGGCCATGGGTATGACGACACCGTCGGCTTGGCGAACGCCGCGGTCGAGCCGGCTCAAGTCGATGAACTCGTCGCCGTGCGAAAGGTGCCCCGACCCTTCGGCGGTGCTCACCTTCGCCACTTCGTCGTCTGACAACAGTTCGATGATCGATTCGCGGCGAACCAGGCCTTCTCGCGTTTCGGGGTTCATGAGGTCTCCTGAGGTGGTGGGCACGGCACGGTGAAGACTGCATGGGTCGGGCCGCGGTCGCTGCCGGGCACGCGCCCAGGGGCGATCGCGATTGTGATGCGCAGACACGTCAAACTGATGCAGCGGCCGATCAGAACGTGAGGCCGACTTGCAAGCCCGCGGGCCAACTCGCCCGAACCAACACGGCATTTCGGTCGGTGAAGTGAAACCGAATGCCCAAGCCCAGGTACGGGGCCACGAAGGTCGACCAGTAGCGTTCGCGAAACGGCCCGAACAAAAACGCCACACCGAGCTCAGGAAAGAGCGAGATCTGGTTGCCGACGAAGAAGTTCCACTGAAGGGCGGCGATTGGGTACACGCCGGGGCCGGTGAAGCCCGGGTTGTAGAAGTACAGCGCCTCGGCGCCGAAGCTGAGCGCCAGTTCGTCGTCGGCTTGGTCGAGCAAGCCCCGTGGAGCGATGGGAAATTCGACGCGCCCCCCGCCCCCGACCGCGCCGTACCACCCGAAGTCGAAGTGCGCTTCAAACCGAAGGTTCGAGAACCGGTTGGGGCCACCGTCGGCCAAGGCCGGGGCAGGCAAGGCCCAGAGGGCCGCGGCGAGCACCACCGCGGCGTGCGACACCGCGCGGCTCAAAACAGGCCTCCCAAGCCCAAGCGGAGGTGCGGGCTCCAGGCCAGACCCTCACCGTAGTCGTTGAACCCGCCGCCCACGCCGACCTGAAACACCAGCCCACCCGCGAAAATGAAGTTGTAGCCGATGGCCGCGGTCACGCCGTAGCCGAACTGGCGCACCAACGTGTTGTTGCCTCGGGGCAGCAGGTACACCCCGGTGATGGCGGGCCCCAGCCACAACCCCGCCGGAGCGTCTTGGGTGAGGTGAAAGCGAAACCCGACCTCGGGCCCAAATGCGTAGACGTGCGACTCTTGGTTGAGGTTGAAGAGGCTGGGCAGCACCGTGAAGGCCAGCCCAAATTCGAGACCGAACACGCGGTTGAGCGCGTGCTCGTATTCGAGCGCCACCACCCCGACCAACAGGTCACCGGGGTTGACGAGCAACACGTTTTTCGCCTGGGGCCGAGACTCGATTCGCACCTCGTCGGCGCGAACCACCGTTGGAACCGTAAGCATTGCCACAGCCGCGACTGCGAAGAGAGAGGAGCGCATGCCGTGAAGCGTTGCCTGCGCCGTGCCACCGAGCTCGAGCGCCAGGCTGGCACGCCACATGCGAGGCCTGCCTCCCGAACCCTCACCAGGAGCACCGACCCATGAAGACCAGCACCTCAGACTCAGCCACCAACACCGCGCCGCACGCTCGCCAACTGACCCATGACGTGATTCACGCCGCGCGGCAGGCCGGAGAATCGGCCATGAGCGTGCTTCGCCCCGCCGCCAAGGGCGCGCGGAGCTTCGTGCAACGGCACCCGCAAGCCACGGTCGCGGTCGGCGCGAGCATGGCGGTGCTCGGGCTCGTTGGCCTCTTCGCTTGGCTGCGCCGGCCGGCTCGCTGACCCACACTGAACGCAACAGCGCGGCGCCCAGCTCGATTTCTCGGGCTGGGCGCCGTGACGTTTCGTTGGTGGAGTTCTGCTTGGTACGCCGTTGGCGCTTCAAGCGGGTCCCTTCGAAGTCGGCTGAATGATGATTTCGACTCGGCGGTTGTTCGCGCGGTTCTCTGAATTGGTGTTGTCGACCAAGGGCTTGGTCGAGCCGAAGCCGACCAGGCTGACCTTGTTGGGGTCGATGCCTCGGGTGATGAGGTAGTCGCGCACCGCGGCCGCCCGATTTCGCGACGGCAAGTTGGTCTCATTGGGGCCGACGTTGACGGTGGTGCCCTTCGACCACCATTCGTTGATCATCGACTTGCGCGCTGAAGGCCTGGGCCACCTGGTCGAGCCGGAGTCTTGGCGCTCTCGCGCAAGACCGCGCTGCCGGTGGGAAGAGCACGCTCCCGCTCAGGGTAATGACGACCCCTCGCGGCTCGTCGCGCACCAGGGCCACCGCGGCCAAGTCTCGCATGGCGGCGGAGAGGCGAGTTTCCGACGCGGTGCGCGCCTCCCGCTCGGTCTGCAGTTGGGCCGCCGATTTCTCGAGCTCTTTGCCTTGGGCCGCGTTCGTCGCCTTGAGTTCGCTCGTCGACGCGGTGTTCGCGGCCCGCTCGTCTTTGAGCTGTTGCCGGCTGTCGGCGAGCGCGCCCTGGTGTCTTTGACCTGCGCGTCTCGAACGACCACGCCTTGTTTGACGGCGTCGGCGATCTTGATGCGGTCGGCTTCGGTGCGGGCTTTGACCTCGGCGAAGCTGAATTTTGCGGGTGGCGACGTAGGCGTAGGCCCGCACCTTTTCAGTGTCTCCGTTGTTGACGTATTCGGCGTTCGCTTGGTCGAGCACCTTCTTGGCGTCATACAGTTCGGTGGGAGACAGCGTGGCGGTGGCCCCCGCGTTCGCGGTGACGTACAGCGAGCGAGCGTTGACCAGTTGTTGGGGTTCGGTGGTGGCGCACCCGCCGCTCACCGCGGCCATCGAGAAAGCGAGAAGCATTCGCTGCTTTTGAAATTTCATAAAACGGCCTCGTGGTGAAAGGGTGAACTTCAAGGGTTCGACCGCGACTGAACGAGTCGCAAGTCGTCGGCGGCACGAATGGCGTCGGCGTGAACCGACGCTTCTCGAGCCAGGCCCAACGCGAGCTCTGCGTCAGACTCGGCTTGCCAGAGCACCAGCTCGGCGTGGTCATTGCCGTCGGCGGCCAGGTGCTTGGCGGTCTCGGTTTCGTCTTTCGCGATTTGCAGGTGCAAGCGAGCGGCTGGCACCCCCGACGCCCCCATTTCTTCGGCGCCCCGAATGCTGGCCTGGTTTCGCTGGAGTCGGTCGGCGGGGAGTTGAACAGAAGCACAGCCGGCGAGCGCGAACAGCACGCCCGCCTTCAAGAATTTGAAGGTCATTGGTTTCTTTCGAGTACGGCGAGAAAACGTCACGACACCACTTTGCGCCCCTGAATGAGGCGCACGAGGCCAACGACGAGCGCGACGACGAGCAACACGTGAATGAAGCCGCCCATGGTGTACGAGCTGACCATTCCCAGCCCCCACAACACGAGCAGCACGACCGCAATGGTCAAGAGCATGAAGGTTTCCTTTCAAAAGGTGGTTCGAACTACGGCACGACCGACGAGCATTCGGCCGCGCAGACAAACGTCGCCGTCGGGCACGCGCGGTTGTTGATGCAGGCACTGCACTGGTCGGCCAAATGGCGGTACGTGGTGTCGCTGGCCGAATGGCTGCGGCAACGGCCTTCGCACGCCGCGACGTCGTAGCTGCCGTCGAAGCAGTCTGAATAGCGCTGGCAAATGGCGTGGCAGTCGATGGCCGCGTCGACGGCGCCACACCCGGCGAGCCACATGACGACTGGCAGCCACGACTTCGCGAACGTGCGCATGGCGTCAGGCCTCTTTGGCAGAGCTGGGCGGAGGCGGCGGAGACTGATCGGCTTCGTAGGCAGCGAGAAACGCTTCGAACTGTTTCTCGGCTTCGTTCTTGATGAGGCCGGTGCGCTCTTGCAGCTTGCCCAAGAAGACTTCTCGCTTGCCTTTGAGCAACAGCAAGTCGTCGTCGGTGAGGCGGCCCCACTTCTCTTTGAGCTTGCCGCTCAGCTGCTTCATTTGGCCCTGCACTTGTTCCCATTTCATGTGGTCGCTCCTGGGTATCGACGAGAGAAAATTCACGCCGTGGCCGCGACGAACGCCGTCTCGGCTCGACCAGCGATTGAGCAACCGACATGCCGCGACCAAGCACCCAGAACGAGACGAGCGAACCGAGCAGGGGCCCACCGCACCATCAGAATGACGCCGTCAGCCGTCACTTCGATGCGCCGGGGCAGCTCGGCCCCCACCTGGCCGTAATTGCTGGTGGCCCACCTCTCACCTCGCCAAGCATGCCTGGTTGGGGTACCCCGTCGTCAGTCGCTTGCGCAGTTATCTCGGGGGGAGCCGAACGATGCGGTCCGAAAACCTCGACTTGAAAGAGCTGCTCGAGTTCGACGCCGAGAGTGGCGTGCTCCACTTCGCGGGGCAGCGAGCGCTGCTGCTCGACGCGGTGGCGATGGGGCTGCTGCGCAAATACCTCGTCGAAAATTTCGGCCTGACGGCGGCGCGCGCGGTGCTCACGCAGTTCGGCTTCGCCCACGGGTGGCGCATGGCCGAGGCGATGCAAACCGAATTCAAGTGGGAAAACGACGCCGCCTGGAGTTCGTCGGGCGCGCGCATTCTCGCGCTGCAGGGGCTCTTCTCGGTGCAGCCCGGAGGCAACAGCCCGCTGTCGAGCGAAGGCGTGGTGCTGCGCAATTCGTACGAAGCCGAACAACACTTGCTGCATTTCGGTCGCTCGGAGTCACCCGTCTGTTGGACGATCTGTGGCCTGACGAGCGGCTACCTCAGCCGAACGACCGGCGAAGAAGTGTACGTACTCGAAGACAGCTGCCTGGGGAGCGGCGGCGCGGCGTGCCACCATTTTGGGCGCACCCGGCAAGCGTGGGGTGCCGAACGAGCCTCGGAGCTTCAGTTCTTCATACCGGAGCGCCTCAAAGACTGCCTCGACGTTTCGTTGCAGCGGGTGACCGAGTCGCTCAAAGCCGCCGAACGCAAGCTGAGAGAAACCAAGCGCGCGGTCGCCCGGGTGGCCCCCGAGCTCGACGAGCCGTTGGGGCTCGTTTCGAAGAGCCGAGCCATGCAGCAACTGATCGACCTGGCCCGCCGCGTCGCGAAGGTTGACTCCACCGTGTTGCTGACCGGCGAGAGCGGCGCCGGCAAAGAACGGGTCGCCCGGTTGGTTCACGAAGAATCAACCCGAGCGGCGGGCCCGTTCATCGCCGTCAACTGTGGCGCGATTACCGAGACGTTGCTCGAAAGCGAGTTGTTCGGTCACGTGCGCGGCGCCTTCACCGGCGCGACGCAAGACCGGCCCGGGCTCTTCGAAGCCGCGAACGGCGGCACGCTGCTGCTCGACGAAATCGGTGAAGTCACGCCCGCCATGCAGGTCAAGCTCCTGCGGGCGCTGCAGGAGCGCGAAATTCGCCGCGTCGGTGAGAACAAGACCCGCAAGGTCGACGTGCGAATCGTCGCCGCCACCAACCGCGACCTCGCGAGCGGCGTCGCCGGTGGCGCGTTTCGGCAAGACCTCTACTACCGGCTCAAGGTCGTCGAGCTGCACGTGCCCGCGCTCCGCGAACGTCTCGACGACGTGCTGCCCCTCGCGCGCGTCTTGCTCGCGGCGGCCTCGATTCGCATGGGCCGAAAAATCACCAGCATCGCTCCCGCCGCGGCTGATCAGCTCTTTCGCTATGAGTGGCCCGGCAACGTGCGCGAACTCGAGAACGCGATGGAACGCGCGGTCGCCTTGGCCCGCGGTTCACGCGTCGAGGTCGAAGACTTGCCCGAAGAAGTTCGCCGCGTGTTCGCGGCTCCGGTCGCGTCGGTCGGTACCGTGCGCTCGCTCGAAGAAGTCGAGCGGGCGTACATCGTCAAAGCGCTCGAGCTCAACGGCGGCAACCAAACGCAGACCGCCGCCCAACTGCGCATCGGTTCGGCGACGCTGTACCGCAAATTGAAGAGCTATGGGCTCATCGCCGGCCGCACTCCACCCCGAAAGAGCCGACCCAGCGCCCCCCGAAAGAGCCGGCCCAGCGCTCCCCGCCGTCGACCGAGCGCTCCCCGGTAGCGTTTGTCGAAAACAAGCGCAATAAAATCAACGCCTTATGATTGGGTTTGAAACCCAACGCAACATTCGGCTGAGGTGGGCACTTGTAAGACAGGCAAGCTGTCTCGAGGGCGCAACATGGCAAGCGTTGGTCAGGTTGGTGCGGTCGCAGATCGGGTCGTTCTTCGTGATGAGTCGGTGTGGGTCATCGCCGAGTCGGCGCTCCGGGCCGCGTTGGGTCGCAAGCCGTCGGTGCCCGAAATCAACGACTACAAAGAGCAGATCATCGCCGCCAACGGCTTGAAGCCGCCGTACATCATTCGGCCTGACGACAAGCTCAAAATGCCGCCCCTGGCGCCGCCGCCGCCCGCGGCCCCCGCCAAGCCCACGATGGCCCCACGGGCCACGGCCGCTTCGCCCGAAGAGACCAAGCGCGACGACTACGGCAAGACGAAACCCCGCACCGACGGAGGCACCACCACCGGCGCCAACGACGCCAAGGCCGACGAGCTGCTCAAACAGTTCGCCCAAAAGCGCGCCCTCGAGCCGCGCAGCCAAGCCATCGGCCAGCTCGCCCAAGAATTCGAAGCGAACCCGGCCAAGCAGCAAGACCCCGCGTTTCTCGAGAGCCTGGCGTCACGGCTGGTCGAACAGTTTCGAGGGCTGCCACCAGAAGCCGCGCAGCAACTCGAGAAAGACCCGAACGTCGCGAAGCTCTACCAAATTCCAGGGGTCATACCGTTCTTGCAGGCCCAGCAAATCGACCGGGCGAAGAAGGCTGGCAAGCCCCTGCCCGACGACCAAATCGCGGCGTTTCGACAGGGCCTCGCAGCGCTGCCCAAGCCGGTGCAAGACGCGGTGTTGAAGCGGGCGGGCATTGACCCGCAGAGCCCGGCGACTCCTGCTGGCGCGGCGCCTGGCGCGACGCCCGTGGCACCGGCCGCCGCTGGTGCGCCCAAAGGCGAGCTCGAAGTCAACGGCACCCCGCTGACCCTCGAACAGGGCCTCGAGGTGATGCGCAAGGCCAACGAAAAGGCCAAGCAAGGTACCGTCGGCACCAAATCGGCGAGCTTGTTGGCTGGCGCCGCCAGCCTCTTCAGCAAGGGCGGCAACGCGTTCGACAAGCTCCAGGAGTCGCGCGACACGGCGGTGAACTTCGTCGAGCGCGAGATGAAGGAGCGAATGAAGAAGGGCTCGCTCACGCCTGAAGAACGAAAAGTCATGGCCGAATCGGTTTCGAACGCGATCAAGGCGATCGAGGCGACCGGCAAGATTCGCGAAGACCTCGCCGGCATCGTGCGCAATGCGGTCACCACGACCGTCGTGATCGGCGCGGCGGTCGTCGCCGCTCCCGTGACCGGTGGTGGGTCGCTCGCGGCCGGCGCCGCCATACTCGGCACCGTGGGCGCCGCGACGAACGCCGCCGTGTACGCCGCCCAAGAAGGCAACAACGCCACGCTCGGCGGAGTCGCTCGAGAAGGCGCCATTGGTGGTTTGGCCGGCGCGTCTCAAGGTGTCGCCGGCATGCTCGTCGGCCGCCTCGGCGTCTCGCGCTTGGTCGGAGCCGCTTCGTCGAGACTCGGCGCATCTGACGCGACCGGCGCCCTCATCGCCTCGACCGTCGCTCAAATGACCGAAGGCGGCGTCGCCGGTGCTGTTGTTTCTGGCGGCGAAACCGCGTCGAAAAGCGAAACGTGGAAAGACGGCGTCGCCTCGGGCGTCGGCCAAGTCGCCAAGTCGGCCGGCACCGGCGGCGCCATCGGCGTCGCTACCGCCGGCGTGGTCAAAGGCACCGTCGCCGGCGCCTCGGCCCTCGGCAAGCAAGTCGCGAAAGCCAGAGCGGGCTCGCCCAACCCAACCGCCGAAGGCACGTCTGGCGCGCAGCAGCAGGCGAAGACCGACGGCACCGGCGGAGCGGGGACGCAGCAACAGCAGACCAAGACCGACGGCACCGGCGGAGCGGGTACTCAGCAACAGCAGGCCAAGACCGACGGCAGTGGCGCGGGGACGCAGCAACAGCAGGCCAAGACAGACGGCAGCAGCGGAGCTGGTACTCAGCAACAACAGGCCAAGACCGACGGCACCAGCGGAGCGGGTACTCAGCAACAGCAGGCCAAGACCGACGGCAGCAGTGGAACTGGTACTCAGCAACAGCAGGCCAAGACCGACGGCAGCAGCGGAGCCGGTACTCAGCAACAGCAGACCAAGACCGACGGCAGCAGCGGAGCCGGTACTCAGCAACAGCAGACCAAGACCGACGGCAGCAGCGGAGCGGGTACTCCAGCAACAGCAGGCCAAGACCGACGGCAGCAGCGGAGCGGGTACTCAGCAACAGCAGGCCAAGACCGACGGCAGCAGCGGAGCGGGTACTCAGCAACAGCAGGCCAAGACCGACGGCAGTGGCGCCGAGGGCTCAGCAACAGCAGGCCAAGACCGACGGCAGTGGCGCCGGGGCTCAGCAAGCCGCCGGAGACAAAGAGCTGGTGCGGCCGGACCCGTGGGTCATGACCCCTCGGCCGAACAAGCGGCGATGGCCAACGTCAGGCGAACTTCGCGGCAGTGAAGACCTGCGGCCAGAAGCGGCGCCCAACGAGAAGGCGCGCCATCGAGGCCAGCAGAAGCCTCGGCGCGCTGTACAGCGACCTGAAAGCCGCGGGCTTCAAGGTCAAGACGACGGCGAATGGCCTCGTCGCGACCCAGGTGGGCCAGAGCATCACCATTCCATTCGCGGGCGACCGTTCGGCGGCGAACGAAGCGCCCGGAAAGGCCTTCGACGCGAACAAAGCGGCACGCGCCGCGGCGGCGCAACCGTTTTCCCCACCGGGCGCGGGCCCACCCCCCAACGAGGCCGGCCCCAAGCCGGAGTGCCAGCGCTGGCCCGAAAGCCGACGGGCCCGAGGCCGCCAAACCTGGAGCACGTGCACGTTCGGCGAACCCCATCGACGACGTCGAGGCGAACCTCAAGAAGGTGAAACTGGAACGCCGAGCGCGTCAACAACCTCGTCGATGACTTGCGAGCGGCCGGCTTCACGGTGAATTCGACCGGCAACGGCCTGTTCGCCGAGCTCAAAGGCAAGGTCGTCTACATTCCCTTCAAGGGCACCGATGCGACGAAGGTCATGGCCGACATCAAGAACGCCATGAGCGGCGGCAGTGGTGCTGGCCCGAAGCCAGGCGCGAGCGGGCGAAGGCCGACGAGCCCAAAGGCGCCGCCGGAGCAGACGCGGGCAAGAACACCAGCCAGGCGGGCGCCTGGGCCTCAACGAACCCGTTCAGCCGCATCGAAGAGAACCTCAAGCAAGGCGGCAAGTTCAACACCGCCCGCGTGCAGGCCCTCGCCGACGACCTCGAAGCGAGCGGCTTCAACGTGCGCACCGAAGCCGACGGGCTGGTCGCCGAGATCAACGGCAAGGCCGTCAAAATTCCCTACAAGGGGTACGACGCCAAGAAGACCGTGAAGGAACTCGGCGACGCGTTGACGTCGAACAAGCCACCGCCGTGGACCTCGAGCTCGAACAGCCCGTTCAAAGACATCGAAGAAAACCTCAAGTACGGAGGCAGGTTCACCACCGAGCGCGTACAGGCCCTCGCCGATGACCTCGAGAACGCCGGGTTCAAGGTGAGCACCGCCCTGACGGCCTCATTGCCGAAATGAACGGCAAGACCGTCAAGATTCCCTACAAGGGGTATGACGCCAAGAAGACCGTGAAGGAACTCGGCGACGCCATGCAGCCTCCGAAGGCTGCGAAAGCGACCGCCAAGCCTCCACCAGAAAAAGAGGCGAGCGTCTCAGGCGGTCGCGACGGCTCGGCGTCGGTGAAGGGCCAGTACGCCGAAGGCGCCGGCACGACGCGCGCGAAGAACCCGGCCAACGGCAACCAAGACGGCATCGCCATGGGCGCGAACGGCGAGCACCTGTTCATCGCCGTGGCCGACGAAGCGGGTGGCGGCGGGCTGATGAAAGGTGGCGCCGGCTCGAGCAAAGTCGTGCTCGACGAGCTGCAAGCCGAAATCAAGCGCTTCAGCGGCAAAGGCCTCACCCCCGAACAAGTGCAAGCGCGCCTCGAGGCCGCGGTTCAACGCGCGCACCAGAAGATCGTCGACGCGGGAGGCGGCGCGTACACCACGGTTTCGGCGGCGGTGCGCGTGGGCAACAAGCTCGTCACCGTGCAGGTGGGTGACTCGACCATCGCCGTCGTGCGCAAGGGCAAGGTCGTCTTTCAGAGCGAAGAAGACAACATCGGCCGCAAGATCTTCGACCGCGCGCAGACGGCCCAAGAGCAGCGCGACGCGCTCCGTTCAGCGAACATCATCAACGAAGCGGTGGGCGGGCAAGAAGCGCCCCGGCCACGCGTGCGCATCGTCGACTATGAGCCGGGCGACCGCGTCATCGCGTTCTCTGACGGCGTGGGCGACGCGCAGCTCCGCCGGGCCACCGCCGAAACCGAACGGGGCATCTTTCAAAATGAATGGCACGGCGACCAGATGCTCAAAGACATCGTCGCGCAAATGATGAAAGAGCCCATGACGTGGAGAGAGCGCTTCAAAGAAATGGTCATGCGCTACCTGGGCCGCGCCACGGGCAACAACGGCATGAAGAGCCCCGACGAAGCGGTGAAGGCGGTCAGAGACCTGGTCGAATACCTCACCTCGAAAGGTTGGGCGAAGCCCGACGACTTGGCGTTCGGCGTGCTCGACCTGAAATGAAAGGGCCCCTGCCCTTCATTCAGGGCACTGCCACGACACGACGAAATCGAGCAGGTGTTCGACGTGCTCGGTGAACGTCGCCCGGGGTTCGAGCTTGTACAGCATGGACCTTGGCAGGCGGCGCAGGCTCAACGTGCCGGTCGGCTCGGCGGTGAAGTGGTAATACCCGCCGCCGCCCCGAGCGTCGGTCACGTGCGAAATGGGAGCAATGACTTCGCGCTCCTCGGGTTTCAGCAGACCAGCGGCGACGAGCTCGGCCTGTTCTTCGGCGAAACCCTTCGCCTTTTCGAGAACGGTCTTCAGGTCGAACATTTGGGCGTAGGTGCCGCGGTACCCCTTGCCAAATTTCAGCGTCAACAGCCCATGCTTCACGACGAAGTCGCGGTAGTCGCTCGGGTACCGTGCGTTCACGAAACGCTCGACGGCCAACACGTCGGCTTCGCGCTGCGGTCGGTCGACCTGAATCTTGAGAACGCCGTTTCGTTGGGCGACGGTGGCAACGGCGGCTTCGACCAGTTCCATGACGGAGCGGCTCATTTTGAAGGTATACCCCACCTGCCGTGACCGCGCCGTCAGACAGCCCGTATGCCTTGGTGGCCGTCGGGCGACCGGTGCGCGGTGAATTCACCTACCTCGTGCCCGAAGCGCTGCGCGGCTCGCTCGCCCCGGGCCTGCGCATTCGAGTGCCGTTCGGGCGGGGCACGGCGCTTGGGTTCTACTTGTCTCCGGCCGACCAGCCCTCGCCCGAGGTGGTGAAGAAGCTGCGGCCCATTGAGTCGGTGCTCGACGCGACGCCGGCCTTCACCCCCGACATCGTCGAGCTCGTCCGTTTCGCGGCGGCGCACTACCGGTACCCGCTCGGAGAAGCGCTCCGTTCGACGTTGCCACCGGGGCTGACGAAAGCCGCCGAAGAACGCGAAGCGAAGCCCGACGTCACCCACTTCGCCGAAGTGCTGCCGGGCGCCAACCTCGAGGCGCTCACCCGTGCCCACGCGCAGCAAGCGACGCTGTCGTACCTCCTGGCCGTCGGTGGCCGGGCGAACGTCGAAGAAGTGGCCCACGCCATACCGGGGGCGCGCGGTCACCTCGCCAAGTTGGTCGAACGCGGTTTCGTGAAAATCGACACCCAGGTCGTCGAGGCGGGCGTTCGCGAGGGCCTCGCCCAAAACCGCCCCGCGGCGCTGACCGAAGAACAGGCCGCCGCGCTCGACGTGTTGGGCCACGCGCTCGATTCGAAAACCTTCGCGCCCCACTTGCTGCACGGGGTGACGGGCAGCGGCAAGACCGAAGTCTACCTGCGGCTCGCCGAACGCGCGCTCGCGCAAGACCGGGGCTCGCTCATTTTGGTGCCTGAAATTGCGCTCACGCCCCAGCTCGTGGGCCGGTTTCGAAGCCGCTTCGGGCAACGCGTGGCGGTGCTGCACTCGGCCCTCAAAGACCGAGAACGCCTGCGCGCTTGGCAACAGCTGCGGGCGGGCGAACTGAAAATCGCGGTGGGCGTGCGGTCGGCGGTGTTTGCTCCGGTGCAGCAGCTCGGGCTCGTGGTCGTCGACGAAGAGCACGACCCGTCTTTCAAGCAAGACGAGAAATTGCGGTACCAGGCGCGCGACTTGGCCGTCGTTCGCGCAAGCCACGCGAAGTGCTTGGTGGTGTTGGGCAGCGCGACGCCGTCGCTCGAAACGCTCGAGAACGCGCGCAGGGGCCGCTACCAGCGCGTCATGATGCGGCGGCGCGTCGACGACCGGCCCATGCCGACGGTCGGGCTCATTGATTTGCGCGTCACGAGGCCCCGCACGCCCGAAAACCGCGGCACCGAGCCTCCGGTGCTCTCAGACCCCCTGCGCCAAGCGATGACCGAGACCTTGGCGAAAGGCCAGCAGGTCATTTTGTTTCTCAACCGGCGCGGCCACGCGACGTTCTTGACCTGCGAAGTGTGCGGCCAGAGCCTCAAATGCCCGGAGTGCGACGTGTGCCTGACGCTGCACTTGTCGTCGCGGCGGGTGCAGTGCCACTACTGTGGTCGCGCCGAGCCGGTGCCCGAGGCCTGCACGGCCTGCTCGGGGCCCCTGCTCAAGCTCGGCATCGGCACCGAGCGCATCGAAGCCGAGGTGGCCGAAGGCTTTCCCGCGGCGCGGGTCGCTCGACTCGACCGCGACGCGGTTTCCTCCAATGAGAAATTGACCGACCTGTTGTCGAGCTTCGCCCGCCGAGAAATCGACGTGCTCGTGGGCACGCAAATGGTGGCGAAAGGCCACGACTTTCCCGGAGTGACGTTGGTGGCGGTCGTCATGGCCGACACCGCGCTCGCCCTGCCCGACTTTCGCGCCGCCGAGCGCACGTTTCACTTGCTGACCCAGGTCGCGGGCCGCGCGGGCCGAGGCCAAGACCCCGGTCGGGTGTTGGTGCAGTCGTACAACCCCGAGGCCCCGCCCGTGGCCTTCATGCTGCGCAACGACTTCGACGGCTTTTCTGAAGGCGAACTGAAGCGGCGTCAGCAGCTCGCCTGGCCCCCCGTCACCCGCATGGCGGCGCTCCGCATTGAAGGCGATTCGCCCGCCCAGACCCAACGCGTCGCCGAGCAACTGGGCCGCTTGATGGCGCGGCACCTGCCCGACGCGAGCCAAGGCGTTCGACTGCTCGGGCCCGCCCCGGCGCCCATTTCGCGCATCAAAGGCAAGACGCGGTGGCAATTGGTCATCAAAGGCCCCACGCACGCACACTTGCACCGACCTCTGGCCGCCGTCGAAGCGGTGCTCGACGAGTTGCCCAGCACGGTGAAGGTCGTCATCGACGTCGACCCGGGCGCCATGCTCTGAGTTTACCGGGGCAACGCGACCTGGCTGACGCCCGCCATTGGCACGTACGTCGGGTCGTTGAGGCTGGCCCGCTTCCAGACGGTGCCGTCGGCTTTGAGTACGAGCCCGCTCGCGCTCGCGTACACCGCGCCTTCAGAGTTCTTGTAGCATTCGGTCACGCCATACCCGGCGCCCCCGTTGAGGGCGCACACCGTGTTGTTGGTGAGCGTGGCGTAGCCAGTGTACCAGAGCACGCGAGTGCCAACCGAGCCGATGAGCCCGGTGCCGTCGATCGAGGCGTTGCTCGCGCTCCCGACCCCACCTTCGAACACCAAACCGAGCCGCGCGTAGACACCACTGAAGCTCTTCGCCGACGGCAGCAGCCACACGTGCCCATTCTCGTCGAGCCCCGCGCCGTTGCCGTCGGCGCCCACGTCGACCATGCGCGGCAAACCGGTGAGCATCGCGGGCGTCGTCGTGGGTGGCACGGTGGGAGACGTCGTGCCCCACCACCAGACACGGCCGGCCTCGTCGAGCGCCAGCGACAGGGCCTGCCCGTTGCCCGCCGCCTGAGCAATGGCGACAATTTTCGGTAACCCGGCGACGGGCGTCACCGCATTGAGCGCGTCGAATTGAAAGACCGCGCCGGCCACATCGAGCGCCAAGCCCGGCCCGATTGAGACGATGTTCGAAAGGCCGGCGACCGGCACGGGGGTCGTGCCCAAACGCCAGACCGTGCCGTCGACTTTGAGCGCCACGTCGCCGGCCAGCGTGCGACGACGCGCAACGCGCGGTAAGTCGAGCGCGAGCGCGGCGGTGCGCTCGACGGAGTCAGAGACGAGTTGAAACAACAGCTCGACTGGGCGAACGGGCGCGTCATTCGCCAGCGTCACCTCGAGCGTCGCACCGGTGGCTCCGGCGGGCACCACGAGCGGCTCCACCGACACGCCTGCTGGCAGATCTTTGGGGCTGAGGGTGAGGGCACCGTCGACTCCGCGACGCCGAATGCGCAATGGCACCGTCACGGTCTGCCCCACCAAGAATGGCACCGAATCGGCCGTGACCGACACATCGACGCTCGACGGCGGCCTCAGCTTGGCAAAGGGCAGCCGGCGCCAGTGCCCCTCGAGCGACCCCAGGTAGGTCAAGCCGTCATCGCCGTAGAGCACCAGCGCGTCACCCCGAACGGCCACGTCGCGGGCTTTCACCCCCGGCGGCAATGAAATGGCCCGAACGGGGCCGTCGCTGCGACTGATGTCGGCCAAATTCGAGCTCTCGGTGCCCCACAGCACGCCGTCGGCCGTGACCCACGCGACGGTGCGCTTTCGAACGGGCTTGCTGCCGTCAAACAGGTTGGCCGCGTCGCCTTCAAACCGCTGAACCGCGCCCAGGGCAAACATGGGCCGGTAGCCGGTGGCCGACACCGTGCCGCGGCGAAACAGGGTGCCGTCTGACCTCTCGTAGAAGAACCCCTCCGCCGTCGCATCAAGCGCGTGGCTCGCGCGCGGCACGCCGTCGGCCAACGACACCACGCCGTCGGTCGACAGGTACACGTCGGGAAACAGAAATTGGGTGCCGCCGTTGGGGTTGGCGACCGAAAACCAGGTCGGGCGAACCGCTGCGACGTGGGTCAGCGCGGTGTCGGGCACCGTGCCGTCGGCTTCAGTTGAACCACGTGGTATTCGTCGCCGCGCACGTCGACCGCGTCTGAATCGAGGCTGATTCGGGCAAAACCCTGTGGCCCATTGAGACCGAGCGCTTGGGTCGCCGCGCTGTACGGCACCCGACCGACACCGCCGTCGCCAAAGTGGTGTACACGTTGCCATCGTCGGCCAAGGCGCTGATGACGCCCGAAGAAATGGCCACCGTGCTGCGCCGCTGCTCGCGGCCGTCGAGTCGCACTGCCGGCGGGCTCGTCACCACCACATGAATCTTCTCCGAACCCAACTGCACGGTGGCCTCGCCGCCCGAAGAGAGCGACGAACTGGTGACCTGCAGCGTACCCGCGAGCGCGCCGTCGTCGAACACGACCGACCCGAACGAAGCTTCGACGCCCCCGTCGTCGGGCGACACCGAAAGGCCTGGCGCTCCGCCGTCGGCCGCCAGGTTCACCCGAAAGCCGACCGCTGCGACGTCTCCCGCGACCAAGTGCACCGAGGCGCTTTCGACCCCGAACGGGCGTGGCGTGCCGCTGCAGCCGACCAACCCAACAAACACCCAAGACACCCAACGCTTCATGGCGACACCGCATCACCGGGAAAAGGGCGGGTGCCAGGCACCAACTGAAACGCTCGACTGTAGTCGATGCCTTGCCCCGAGACGTCAGACACCACGAGCCGCCCGTCAGGGGTCACCGACAGGCGGTAACCAGAGAAGTTCAAGTCGTCGAGCGCCGACGTGACCTGGAGGTTGCCAATGTGGCGAGGCGTCTCCTCGCCCGATTCGAGCTGGTACACGTCGAACTCGTCGACCAACAGCACACAACGCGCGTTGGTGCCGCACCCGAGCAGCTCGTACGCGCGGCCCTCCTTCAAGTCAAAGCTGCCCAAGGTTTCGACCTCGCTCGACCCAAATTCGTGCCGGGTGATGCGAGCCTTGTCGCCGTCACGCATGAATTGGAGCACCTTGCCGTCGACGTCCCAAACGAAGGTGGGCGTGCTCGCCAACAGGGGGTCTGTTTCGAGCGCGGCGCCCTTGAGCCGCTGAGCTCCGGCGTAAGGTCGGCCCTGAGGGTCGAGCGCGGTGATGGCCGACGTCGGTACCCAGCGGCTCGCCCCCGCGGGCAAAACGACGGTGGTCTCGGCGAGCGCATAAAGGTTGCCTTCAGGGTCGGCGGCGACGAACTTCTTGCCCACGCTGTCAGGCACAAGCGCCCAGTCGAGCGAACGACGCGACGCCTGGTAGATGACGTTGGCGCTGACATAGACATGGCCGTTGACGTCCCACAGCATGCGGGGGCCAGTGGGCGGCTCGTTGGCCACGAAGGCGGGCGCCGGGGCCCATTTGTGCCAGGTCGGCTCGTAGTCGAGCACCCGGCCCGTTGCCACGTCGACCGCGTGCATGCCGCCGTCGCGCTCGAACTGCAATTCACCCAGAGCAAAACCGACCAAGCCCATCAACGGCTGGTATTTCTCGGTCGTCGGCTCACTGCAACCACCCAACAACACTCCGGCACAAACCAAACGCCACATGACCCACAGGCTACCGCCAAGCTGACAAAGTCGAGACGGTTTTGCGAACGGCGGCGGGGCGAGCTACCTGCTGGCCGTGGCCTTCGACCCCTGGCCGGTGCCCGCGGGGCCGACCGACCGGCCCGCCCTGAGTTCGCGAACGTGTCGTTGCACCTGAAGCATTTGACGCACCAACCGCACCCGCTCATCGCTTTGCGGTCTCGCTCGCCGAAATTCGACGTTGAGGTGCGCCAACTCCTCGCTGGCCCGCTGAATTTCGCGTTGGGTGCCAAGCGAGAGCGGGGCGGCCGGCGCCAGGTCGACGCTCGTGGCACCCGACGGGTATTCGACCGCTCGCACCCCCGTCGGCCCTCCTCGTAGAAAAGCCGGCACAAAATCAGAAATGTGAAAGGCCATGGGCGCCATCTCCTACAGGGGGTCGGTGCTCAGGAGAGGCAGGTGAAGGCGAAAGTCGCGCCGAATGCGCGATTTTGGGCAAATTCGCCGGCCGGGCGAGGCAATGCGGCCCAAGCAGGCACACGTCACCCGCTGAAGTGGTTTTCAGTTGGCGCTCAGCTGTGGGCTCCAGACGGCGCCTACCTTGTGTGCGAGTGGTTCACACCACCCACCTACAGCGCGGGTGCGCACGATCTCGTACGCCTCCGCAGCGCGGGCACCTCGCGTGGGTGAGGCGATGGGCGTCTGCGTGGTGGCGTTCGACGACCACGCCTGCGTGAGTCAATTTTCCTCGGTGCCGGGGTTCGACGCCACGGGCCCTGCTCCGCGTGCACCCTGACGGCACGGCGGCGCCCGCCGGGGTACAAGCGGCCACATGAACCGACGCGACGCCATGAAGACCGTGCTGACCGGCCCCTTGTTTTTCGGAGTCATTGACGGGGGCACCGCTTCGGCCGACCGCGCACCGCCAGCCCGAGTACCGAAGCCGCTGCCCTTCGAGCCAGGCAAACTGCGCGGTCTGTCTGAGCGCTTGCTCACTTCGCACCACGCGAACAACTACGGCGGCGCGGTGAAGAACTTGATCAAGGTCGAAGACGAGCTGGCACACCTGCCCGCTGACGCGTCACCGGTGGTCGTGGGCGCGCTCCGAGAACGGGCGCTCCAATTTCACAATTCAATGACGTTGCACGAGGCCTATTTCGCGAACCTGGGTGGTGACGGCAAGCAGGCGGGCGCGTTCGCCAAGTCACTGCCCTCGACGTGGGAAAGCGCGTTTCGCGCCGCGGCGCTCTCGCTCGGCGGAGGGAGCGGCTGGGTCACCCTGTCGCTGCACTTGGGCACCGGCGAGGTCGCCCTCGGCTGGAGCGGCCACCACACCCAGTCGCTGTCGACGTCGCTGCCCCTGCTCGTGCTCGACATGTACGAGCACGCCTACGCGCTCGATTACGGCGCCGCGGCGGCCAAGTACGTCGACGCGTTCTTCAGCAACCTCCACTGGGCCCAGGTCGAAGCGCGCTTCGAAGCCGCCCACCGCGCCCTCAAGGCCTGGTCGGCCACGTGAGCGTCAGTTGGCGGCGCGAAAGGCGTTGAGCGCGTCGACGCCGTCGAGCGGGCCCGAATGGGCGAACGCCAGCTTCTTCACCTCGGCGTGCTCGGCGCGCAGTCGGCTCGCCAGCGCTTCGATGGCCTGGCGGTTTTGCGCGACGTCGTCGCTGAACCCACGGCGCCGCGCCGGTGCCGTCGCTCGCCCCGCTCGCGGTGTCACCAAGTACAGCGTGCCGTTCACCAAGTAGGTGACGCTGCCGGCCGTGTGCCCCGGCGTCGGGTACGCCTTGACCGACAAAATTGCCCACGGTGACGATTTCGCCGTCTTGCAGCGCGTCGGTCACCCGGGCGCGCTTGTTTTCGGGTGACGGCATCATCGACGGGAGCGGCCCTTCGTGCGTTGCTCACCCGCCACCACCGCCACTTCGGCCGCGCAGCGTACGTGCGCTTGGTGAAACAGGTGGCAGGCCGCGGTGTGGTCTGGGTGGCCGTGCGTCAGAAAAATGCCCTTCACCGAATCGGGCCCCAGCCCCGTCGGCTGAGTTCGGCCAGGGAAATCGCCTTGCCTTCGGGGTCGTTGCCGCAGTCGATGAGGCCCACCTCAGCGTCACCCGCCGGCAGTACGAACGCCGCGGCGAACCCGTCTTTGACGAGCCGGGCGCCGTCGGTCAGCTCGGTGCCGTCGACCATTTCTTTTTGACCCGCGAAGGTCGCCGCCATCACCGCCGCGAAGGCGATGACCGGCGCCACCACCACCACCGCGACGACCAACAGAATGCGTTTCATGGGCCGGCGTCGTAGCCGAGTTGGCTACTCGTTGGGCAAGAACCACACATTCGAAGTCGGGGTCGGCAGGTACGCGTAGCCCCTGAGGCCCGGCACCGAAACGAACTTGGTGTACACCCCATTTTCAGCATTGGGCACCACTTCTCCGCCGGTGGGCTGCTCGGTAACGACGAAGCTGACCGGGTCAACCCGCAGCAACACGCCGCGAACCTCCGTCTTGAAGACGAACGTCGAATTCGGCACGTCGTAGTAGGCCATGCCCGCGTAGGCGCCAACGAGCGCGCCGATGAGCGCGGCGTCACCTGAAAAAGTGAACGTCGAAAAGGCGGTCGGCCCCGAAGCGCCCTTGGTGTACGCGAAGGGCGGAGGATCTCCGAGACAGTGGTTGCCGAAGTACACGACCTTGCCCCGCACGGGGTCGACGGCGCAGGGGAGGTTGTAGGCGCAGGCTCCCTGGTTGGGCCACGCAGCGGCGACCGACCACGTGCCAGTCGCGGGTGAAAACCGGTAGAGGTTGGCGGCGCCTCCCGCGTACACGTCTTCGGTCACCGGGTCTTTGCAAATGGCTTCGTTGTAGCCGTAGCTTTCGCCGCTCATCACCACGTTGCCGTAGGTGCCGGCGGGTACCCAGTCGTTCGTCGCCAGGTCGTACCCGTCGGTCGTGGGAAAGGTGCCGTTGCCATCACCCCAGGTTGCTTGCGCTCCGAAGCGCATGATGCGCTTGGTCGCCGAAATGAAGTGCTCGGTGTAATAGAGGTGCGTCGACGTCGGCCGGCCGTCGAGGTAGTGCGCGCAATTGCTGCACAACACGCTCGACGGCGACGGCTCGCGCATGAGAACCCAGTGCGGTGTCGGCGCGTTGAGGTCGAGCGTGTAGGCTTCGTTGCCCGCGTAGTCTTGGTGGCCGCCCGCCGCCGCCACGTAGAGCCGCGAAGTCGTCGCGTCGACCGCGATGCCGCTCCAGGCGCTGTAGCGGCCCGAGAGTGAGCCGCCCGGCAAGGTCGTCGGGCCCACCACGCCCAGGCTCGAGTTGGGCAACTCGACCCATTGCCACACCGCGAGGCCGCGCCTCCAGGGCGGCACGCCCGCGTCGCCCCAGTCGAACGGCGGGCCGGCGTCGAACGCGGTGGCACCCGAATCGGGGCGGCCGGCGTCGAGCGGGCCACCGCCGTCACGCGCAGGCCCGGCGTCGGGTGCGCCACCGTCAACGGCACCAACACCCGTGCCCGCATCGCGACCGGCGCCGGCATCGAAGGCGGAGCCCGCGTCTGCGTCGACAGGTGGGCCGCCGTCACCGTCAACGAGGCCGGCGTCGCGCTCCGAATGAGGCCCCGAATCGAGAACAGCGCCAGCGTCTCGGTCACCAGCGTCGGGCACGTCTCCCACCCCGCCGGCACACCCGACCCCAAGCACAACCAACAACGCGGGCATCAGTCGCAGTCTCATGGTCGCCTTCACACCCGCCAGCGTTGTTCTGTTGCACGGGGAGGAGCGAAGGCCACGGCCGCCGAAACGGCTCGAGCTCAGAACGCGAGCGAATACCTGAACAAAATCAACGCCCCCGCGAACCCGATGACCGAATCACCGCTCTTGGGCAGGGTCACCGGCACGAATTGAAACGAGCCCTCGACGGCCAACTCGTGCCGCCCGTCGGCCCCGAGCCGCATGATGAAGGGCGCGAGCGTCGGCCCAAAGGCGACGGCGCTGGCCCACGCCGTGCCTTGGCGCGCCACCCCGGCCCCGAATTCGAGCCCCACGCCCCATGAAAACGTGCGGCTGAAATTGGCCCGAAATTGGGGGGCGATGCCCGAGAAGAACTGCGGTGGCGCGCCCGCCTTCGTGCGCGGGCCCCCCTGAATCGGCGTCGAGACCCGCACGCTCATGCGGCTGAAGTGCACTTCGACGAAAAAAGCGACCTCGGCGGCCACCCAAGAACGGGTCGCGGTGTTGTCGACGCCGGTCGGGCCCACGCCCAGCCCCGTTGAAAACCCGACCCGCACCCGCGTCGCACCGGCTTCGAGCTCTCCCGACTCGGTCAACCGGGGAGGCGCGGCCGCGACCGACCTTTCGTTTGGCGCGGCCAGCTCTTCGGCGAACGCGGGCAACGCGAACAGCACGACGGCAACCACCAAGCGGCGAAGAGACTCCATCAAGAGCGCTCGAGCATAGCCCACGTTTGCGCGGGGCCAGAGAATCGGTGGTGGCGGGTCGACCGCTCGACGAAGGGCAGTGCGTTCTTGAACCTGCCTCGGGGGCCGGCGAGAGTCGCCCCATGTCGACGAACGCCGCTGCGCGCATGCAGGCCCTCAAAGAGCAAATCGCGTATCACAACCACCGCTACTACACGCTCGACGCGCCCGAAATTTCAGACGCGAGCTACGACAAGCTCATTCGAGAGCTTCAGCAGCTCGAAGCCGACAACCCCAAGCTCGTCAGCGCCGATTCGCCGACCCAACGCGTCGGTGGCGCGGTGCTCGAGAAGTTCGAAAAAGTCACCCACCGCCAGCAAATGCTCTCGCTCGCGAACTGCTTCGACGACACCGAATTCGGCGAATTCGACGAGCGCATTCGCAAGGCGATGAACCTCGAACGGGTCGACTACCTCTGCGAACCCAAGATGGACGGCCTGGCCATCGAACTCGTCTACGAGAACGGCGTCTTCGTGCAAGGGTCGACCCGAGGCGACGGTGTCATTGGCGAAGACGTGACCGAAAACCTGCGCACCATTCGCAACCTGCCGCTCGAGCTGACCGGCAAGAAACTGCCGAAGCTGCTCGAAGTGCGGGGCGAGGTCTTCATTCGCAAGAGCGACTTCAAGAAAATGAACGAAGAGCGGCTCAAGCGCGGCGAAGAAGCCTTCGTCAACCCACGCAACTCGGCCGCCGGCTCGTTGCGCCAGCTCGACCCCAAACTCACCGCCGCGCGGCCGCTCGCGGTGTACCTGTACGAAATCGGGGTGGTCGAAGGCCGAGCGTTCACCCGCCACGCCGAAAAGCTCAAGTGGCTCGAAGACGTGGGCCTGCCCGTCAACCCGCGCCGCTACCCGGCCCAAGGCATTGACGGGGTGCGCGTGGCGTACACCGCGCTGCAAAAAGAGCGGCACGACCTGCCCTACGAAATCGACGGGCTGGTGGTCAAAGTCGACGACCTCGACGTGCGCGCGCGGCTGGGCCAAGTCTCGAAGAGCCCGCGCTGGGCCGTGGCGTACAAGTTCCCTCCTGAAGAAATGGAGGCCCAGGTCGCCGAAATCACGGTGCAGGTCGGCCGCACCGGGGCCATTACCCCCGTCGCCAACTTGGTGCCCGTCTTCGTCGGTGGCGTCACCGTGTCACGCGCGACCTTGCACAACGAAGACGAGCTGCGCCGCAAAGACGTGCGCGCCGGAGACTGGGTCTTCGTTCGCCGCGCCGGCGACGTGATACCCGAAATCGTCAAGGTCATTACCGCCAAGCGCACCGGCCGCGAGCAAGCGTTCGTCTTTCCCACCGAGTGCCCGGTGTGCCAGGCCAAGGTCAAACGCGAAGAAGGCGAGGCGGTGGCCCGCTGCACCAACCGCTCGTGCCCCGCGCAATTGGCCGGCCGGCTGCGCCACTTCGCGACCCGCACCGCGATGGACATTGACGGGCTCGGCGACAAGCTCTGCGAGGCCATGGTCGAGATCGGCATGGTGAAGTCGGTCGCCGACCTGTTCGACCTCACCGTCGACCGGCTCACCACGCTCGAGCGCATGGGCGAAAAGAGCGCCAAGAACCTGGTCGACGCCATTGCCCGGTCGAAGAAGACCACGCTGCGGCGCTTCATTTACGCGTTGGGCATACCCGACGTCGGAGAAGCCACCGCCAAGGCCCTCGCTGAACACTTTCGGTCGGTCGACGCGTTGATGAACGCCACGCCCGAGACCCTGCAAGCCGTCAAAGACGTGGGCCCCGAAATGGCGGCGTCGATTCACGGGTACTTCGAAGACGCCGACAACCGCGACGTCGTCACGGCGTTGCTCAACGCGGGCGTTCACCCCGAGCCCCCTGAAGAAGTCAAAGGCGGCGCGTTTTCGGGCAAGACCGTGGTGCTCACCGGCACCCTGTCGACCATGTCTCGCGACGAAGCCAAAGAGGCCATTGAACGGCGCGGCGGCAAGGTGTCGGGCTCGGTGTCGAAGAAAACCGACCTGCTCGTGGCGGGCGAAGAAGCCGGCTCGAAGTTGACGAAAGCCAAAGAACTCGGGGTCGCCGTCGTCGACGAAGCCGAATTCGCGAAATTGCTGGGCGCCAACGGCGCCTGAAGCGATTTCAGCGAGCGCCAAGCGCCAACTCGAAACCTTCTTCAAAGTCGACGCCGACCAGGTCGGGTTGACCGACCACGGCATGACCGTCAACGGCCAGACTTTTTAGCGCTTCTTGAATTCGACGCGGCGGTTGGCGGCCCAGGCCTCTTCGGTGTGGCCGTTGCTGACCGGCTTGTTCTCGCCGTAGCCGACCGTCTCGAGCGCGCTCGCGGCGACGCCCAAGTCGACGAGGTACTTGCGCACCGACGCGGCGCGCTTTTGCGAGAGCACCATGTTGAACTCTTCGGTGCCGCGCTCGTCGGCGTTGCCTTCGAGCGTGAAGCGCAGGCCCTGCTTCTTGATGCAGTCGGCCGTGGCCGCGAGCGCCGACTGGGCCGACGGCGAGAGGTTGAACTCGTTGAAGTCGAACCGAATGGGGTCGAACGAGCAGGTCTCTTTGGCTTCGGCCACCGCGCAGCGCCCGGCCTTGCAGTCTTGGCCTGACGGGCAGTCGTCGTTGCTGACGCAGGTGCCTTCTTCTTTTCTGGCCTCGGTCACGCACTTGCCGGCTTTGCACTTCTTGCCGGTGCCGCAGGCCGCGTCGCCCGAGCATTCGGGCTTCGGCACGCAGGTGAACGAGCCAGGGTCACACACGAAGCCCGGCTTGCAGTTTTGGTCGGTGGCGCATTCGTGGCACTGGCCCTGAACGCACACTTCGTTCTTTTCGCTGCAGTTCTCGTCACTTTTGCAGTTGGGGTAGGTCGGAGGGCACGCCGTCAACACCAGCAACGACGACACGGCGAACGTGAGCGCGGCAACTGAAGGGTTCGAGGTTCGAGCGAGCTTGAACATGGCGTTCTCCGGGCAAATGCGGGCCTACGACCCTTGCCTTTACCCGACACAGTGCGCCACCGGCAACAAAGTCGTTGATCTCTTTGCAGAAACACGCCGGTACGAGAATCGCACTGGGAACCACCCCAAGGCCGCGAAGCGCGGCACAATGGCCACACCCGTCGTCTGGAGCCCACATGCCTGCCACCGTTCTCATCGTCGATGACGAGCGAAACATCCTCCTCACGCTGAACCAAGCGCTCCAACTGGAGGGCTACAGCACCGAGCTTGCCGCCGACGCGAAGGTCGCGCTCCAGGTGCTCGAAGCCAAGCCCGTCGACGTCGTGCTGATGGACGTGAAAATGCCCGACATGGACGGCGTGGCCGCGCTCGAGAAGATGCGGGTGCTGCGGCCCGAACTGCCGGTCATCATGATGTCGGGGCACGGCACCATCGACACCGCGGTCAAAGCGACCCAACTCGGCGCCCGCGACTTTCTCGAAAAGCCCATTTCGCGAGACCGGCTGCTCTTGGCGCTGCGCAACGCGCTCGAGCACCAACGGGTCGTCGAAGAACTCAACGAGCTTCGCGCCGAGGTCGGCCGGTTCGACATGGTGGGCTCGGGCGCCGCCATGCAGCGCACCTACACGCTCATTCAGCGGGCCGCGCCCTCAGAAGGCCGGGTGCTCATCACTGGAGAAAACGGGTCGGGCAAAGAGCTCATCGCCCGCGCCATTCACCAGCATTCGAAGCGCAAAGCGGGCCCCTTCGTGAAGCTCAACTGCGCCGCGGTACCCCACGAGCTCATCGAGTCAGAAATTTTCGGGCACGAAAAAGGCGCCTTCACGGGAGCGCTCACCGCGCGCCGCGGCAAGTTCGAGCTCGCGCACGAGGGCACCCTCTTTCTCGACGAAGTGGGAGACATGCCGCCCGCCATGCAGGCCAAGCTGTTGCGCGTGCTGCAAGAAGGCGAATTCGAGCGCGTCGGTGGCACCGAAACGCTCAAGGTCGACGTTCGCGTCATCGCCGCGACGAACAAAGACCTCGAAGCCGAGAGCGCGAAAGGGCTGTTTCGCGAAGACCTCTATTTTCGGCTCAACGTCGTGCAAATTCACTCGCCGCCGTTGCGCGAGCGCAAAGAAGACCTGCCGGCGCTCATCGACGCGTTCTTGGGTGAAGCGTGCCGCAAGAACGGCCGCAAGCTCTTGCGGCTCACCGCCGACGCCATGCAGAAATTCTACGACTACGACTTTCCCGGCAATGTGCGCGAGCTGCGCAACTTGGTCGAACGGCTGACCATTTTGAGCGAAGGCCCCATTGTCGCCGGGGCCGAAGCCGAAGCCCTGTTGCCCCGTCGCCGGCTGGTGGCCGCGGCCTCGACTGGGGTAGGGGCGGTGGCGGTGGCTCCCGCGGTGCCCGCCGCGGCCGCGGTCGAAGCGACGGCCCCAACGCCGCCTCCGATGAGCTTCACCGGGTCTTCGCCGTCGTCGAGCGGCGGGGCCGTGACCTTCGCCAACCGGTTTCGCCACGACAAGACGTTTCGCGACCAGGTCGAAGACGCCGAACGTGAAATCATTTTGGGCGCGCTGTCGTTCACCAAAGACAACGCGACCGAAGCCGCCCGGTTGCTCGACCTCGAACGCGGGCACTTCTACAAGAAAATGAAGGCGCTCGGCCTGCGGCGCACCGGGGGCGAGACCAGCGTCGGCGAAAGCTCGGTCACCGACCCCAGGTAGCTTCGAGCGGTTTCTTCGCGCTCGAGCCTTGCTTCTTCGTCCACTCGATGACGGCGGTTTGCCAGGCCTCGCCGGTGAAGGTGCTCGACGTCGAGCTCTTCTGCAGACCGAAGCCGTCGCCGCCGAAGAAGACGAAGTTGTGGGTGGCGACGCTGTAGGTCTTCTTGGGGTTGAGGCCCGCGAGCGTCACGCCGAAAAACACGGCCTCGGGGTTCGCGAGTTCTTTTTTCAGCAGCTCGCCCGGCACCTTCGCGACGACGACGCGGTTCTCGAACGGGGTCAGGTCGTACACGCTCGCCAGGGTGATGGCGCCTTTGGGCAGGCTCGCGCGAATCGAGTGGCGGTTGAACAGGCCCACGTCGGCTTTCGTGTGCTCCTTGAGCGCCTTGGCCAGCCAGGTGCCGGTCGCGGCGGCGGTCTGGTCGAACCCGGTCGCGGTGTAGCCGATCTGTTGGCCGAAGGCGTCGTCGAGCTTCTTCTTCCACCCGGCGACGAGCGCGGCGGCTTGGGGCTCGGGTTTGGGCGCGTCGGCCCCGACCGACACGGGCACCACGTCGGCGACCTGGTCGGTCAGCGTCGGGCCGTCGAACGTGAGCTTGACGCGAGCGTATTGCCGCCAGTGGCTGCCCGGGTTCACCAGCACGGCGCCGCCGGCCTTCGCGGGAGCAGGCGTCTCACAGCTCCGCCCCGCTCCGACCGTCACGTGCCAGTCGGCGTGCTGGTCGAGCACGCCAGCTCGCTCAGCACCCGTCGGTCAACACGACCGTGGCGTCGGGCGTTCTTTCGCGAGCTGGGGCATCACCGCCTGCAAGGCCTGTTCGTCGGGGCCCACGACCACGCCGTCGAGCCGGCCGGGCATCGACGTGGTGGGCGTCTTCTGTGACGGGAGTTCGACGATGGCGAGCTTGACGCCGCCCTGAGAGACGACGCGAAGGGCTGCACGACGACCGGCGCGCTCTGCGAATCAGCCGCGAGGCTGACGTTCGCCGCCAGAGCGGGCATGCCCGGTGCCTTCGGCGCGCGAATTGAGGCGCGCCTGAAGTCGACCTCGGTGGTTGCCGAACGCCGGACGCCGCGTAGCCCAGGTGCTTCATCAGCTCGGCGGTTGGCTCACCGTGAAAGACGCTGGAGAAGGCCTCGCCATGGGCGTAGTCTCAGGTCGAGAGCACCACGGTGCGCGCTTCGGGGCAGGCCGCTTCACCGTTGGGCCCCAGCGCGCCGGCGCAATGCCCGTCGGTCGCCACCCAGCGCCCGAGCACCTCGGCCGCGCCGCCCTGCACCTGGCCCGTCTCGTCGGCCGTGGGCAACAGGTACCCGTTCTCGGCACCGGTGATGAGCAAGGTCACTTCGGTCGGCTTGGGCTTCTGCCCCGAACCCGCGTCGACCGCCGGTGGAGTTTCGGCTTCTGCAGGGGGCTTCGAGCAACCGACCGCCAACGCACAGCCGACGAACCACGGGAGCACGCGCATGAACCAGAGAGCGTACCACGCCCCCGGCACCTTCGCCGCGAAACCGAGCTCCGCACCGCGCGCGCGCAATGAGGTACGGTGCTCGGCGTTCGCCCGTTCTATTTTTCGACGGGCGGGCGCTCAAACAGACCCACCCCCCTTGGAGCCAACGATGAAGACTCTGTTGCTGAGCGGCTTGCTGAGCGCAGCGCTCGTGGTCGCGGGCTGTCAGAACCCGACGGCCGGCCCGACCGACGGTGGTTCGGGAGGTGGCGGTGGCACTGGCGGCGGCACGGCCGCCAACGACGGTGGTACCGGCGGTGGCACGGGCGGCGGCACCGCCGCCAACGACGGTGGTGCCGGCGCTTCGGTCGACGGAGGCGAGCCCGACCCGATCGCCCAACCTTCGACCAACCCCAGCTCGTACGGGCTCATCGACCAAGCGGTCGACGCGGGCGTGCTGAGCGAAGAACAAGGCGCGCTCTACAAGCTGTACGCCGACTTCGGAGCGACCGACCTGCCCGCCCAATACCGCGGCGACGACGTGGGCCTCATTGAAGGTCTGGGGGGTACCCAATTCACCGAATACGTCGCGCGGGTCGGCAGCACCAACGTGTCGACGCCCACGCTCGAGGCGGCGTGGCCCTACTTCGTGCCGCCGTACTACGAAGGCAGCTGGTGGAACCGCGCTCACCCTTCGGCCACGAAGTCGCCGTCGAACCCCACCTGCCGCGCGTGGAACGCCCCCTGCTCGGTGCTCAAAGAATGGCGCAACGTGCAGGGCACCCACGTCGTCGTTTGGTACGAGTCGACGTTCGAATCGACCGACGGGCCCCGCGCCGCCATCTTGGCCAACGAATTCGACACCACGATTTGGCCCAAACTCACCTCGCTCATGGGCCTGACCCCATTGAGCGACGTCGGCACCGGAGTCGTCTCTGAAACCGATGCTCGCCTCGACGTCGTGCTCATCGACCTGCCGTCGACGTTCGAAGGGCAGACGTACACGCTGGGCATGGGCTGCAAACAAGCGCCGGCCATCATTTACCTGAGCCGCGCGCTGCCGATGCACGGGCTCGAGGCCCAAGCCGCGCACGAAATGATGCACGCCATTCAACTCGCCATACCGGTCAAAGCGCTCTGCGCGTCGAAGTACACGACCATGGTCGACGCGACCGCCGTGTGGGCGACCAACTACGTGTACCCGACCAACGACTGGGAGCACCGGTACTCGTCGTTCTACTTGGCCAACAATTGGTACACCCAACCCTACGACGTGCCGCCAGGCGACAAGAACAAGGGCTTTGCCTATGGCGCGTGGCTGTTGCCACTGTTTTTAGAAACGAAGTTCGGCCCCACCGTCGTCAAAGCGATGTGGGACGCGACCCTCACCTATTCAGACCCGTTGCCGGCCATCGACGGCGCGCTGCTCAGCTTCGGTTCGCACATCGAAAAAGTGTGGCCCGACTTCGTCGCCGCGAATTGGAACCGCGACACCCTCGACACGTATCGCACCGTCGACCGCATCACCGACTCGGTCGACTTCGAAACGGGCCACGACGCCACCTTCACGCTGGGCTCGGGCGGCATCGGCACGTTCGACACCAGCCCGACGGTCGAGCACGCGGCCGCCAGCTACTACCGGGTGAAGATCACCGACACCTCGGCCCGAAGCTTGAGCCTGCTCAACGGGTGGACCTTCAAACGCACGACCGACGACCCGGGCCAAGGGCCCATGGTGGCTTTCGACGGTCTTTCGGTCACCGAACGACACGGCGCGGCCTTGCAGGTTTTTCTGAAAGTGAAGGGCACCTGGCAGCCGAAGCCCATCAACCTCAACAACGTGATGTGGCTGACCAGCTGTCGCGACGACCCGGCGGGTGCGGTCGAAGAGGTCGTGTTCATGTTTTCGAACGCCGAAATCAGTTCAACCGCGACCAACTACAGCGAGCTGGCCGACCGCGGCGACAGCTCGGGGCTGCTCGCCACGAGTGTCGGCTGCCGCGATTGGGTCGGCTCGTTGTCGATGACCAACACCTTCGCCACCGGCACCGAGACCTTGACCATCACCAACGCGACGCTCAAGAACGCGGCGTCGACGGCCATTGCCCAGCCCGGAGGAGAACCCGCGACCTACCCCGTCGCCGCCGGCGAACGCGTGCCCATGGGCTACGGCTTTCCCTATTCGCTGAGCGGCGGCACCGCGAAGTGGACGTACAGCGCCACGACGACCGACTGCACGTACACCGGCAACCAAACGAAACAGCTGCCGTCGCTGGGGCCCGTACACCTGTTTTCGAACTACGCGCCGGTGGGCAACGCCGGCCATGGGGTGTCATTCACCGGGTTTCTTGGCCTCACCAACGCCTTCTCCATCGATTGGACCTGCACCGACTCGCAGGGCAAGGTGACCTCGGGCACCGACCCGCACAGCACCCCACTCGACGTGACCGCTGACCCCGGCGACCCTCAAGTTCGCGTCAACGCGGCGGGCCTGAGCGTCACTGGCACCGCGCAACAGACGAGCGACCCCGACCACTCGACCGGCATCTGGTCGCTCACCGGCCAGTGACGGTTCATGCAACAAGCGGCGGCTGCGTGATGTCGCCTTCGCATGCTTGTTCGTTCGGCGAGGTGGCTCACCTGCTTGGGGTTGGCCGTCAGCGGCTGCCTGGAGTTCGCTCCAGCCGATTCACGCAATGATTCTGGAGTGATGCGCGATTCAGGGGCGGCCGCTGACTCGGGTGCGACGACGGTTACCGACTCGGGCACGACGGTCACCGACTCGGGCACGACGGTCACCGACTCGGGCACGACGGTCACCGATTCCGGCACGACGGTCACCGATTCCGGCACGACGGCCACAGACGCCGGCCACGCTGTGCCAACCGATGCGGGGGCCGCCGACTGGGCGACCCGCATTCAAGGCCCGGGAGTTGTTTGGTACCACAGCTTCGACACCGCAGCCGAAGTCGACGCGTTTCGTTGGGTCGGCGGCTACGGCAACGACCCGACCGGAGAACGCGACCGCGCCGCCGCGCCAGACGGCGCCCTGCACTGCCACTGGGTAAGCGCCGGTGGCGCCGAAGGCGCGGGCTACTTGCAGGTCGACCGCCCCGAAGGCACCAGCGACGTGGGCATGTGGTGGAGACCGTTCAGCCCGCTGACCGGCGCGACGAATGGTCGCGGCGTCGACGACCCCGCCGCGAACGGCACGCTGGCGCTCGGCTCGTTCAACTCGAACGTGAACAACGCGCTCTACAATTGGGCCGACGACGCCAACCCGACCCAAGGCTGGTACGGCCCGACCGCCGGCCAATATTTCGACGGTACCGAATTTTACCTGCAAGTGCGCGTCATGGCCGACCCTCGTCGTACGAGCCCCGGCAACATTCAGGGAGGCAAGTTCGTTTGGCTCACGACCAGCACCTTCAGCTACGTCAGCCAAGAGCTGGTCTCGTACCAAATGTCGACCGAACGAAATGTCGACGGCGTCGGGGTGCCCAACTATTTCAACCTGTACCAAGGGTACAACTACGAGAACCTCTACCAGGTCGCGACGACCAACAATGGCACGCACATTCAACTCGGCTCGGCGCTGAGCGGCGGGTGCGACCCCTACGAGCACCTCATCACCGGCTGTTGGGCCTACGCCACCAACGGCACCTGGGACACCCTGCTCTACCACGTGGTGCCCGGCGCCGACGGCACGCCGACGACCCACCTCGAAGTCTTCGCCGCGCACGCTGGCGAATCGACGTACACGAAAATCACCGACCTGCTGGCGCCCATTCACTTCGACGCCGCCACCCGCACCGGGTGGAACGCGCTCATTCTCGGCACCTACGCCAATGGCTTTCAGGGCATACCCAACACCGCGTTCTGGGCGAAATACGACCAGGTCATTTTCTCGAAGCAATTCATCGCCTGCCCCAAGTCGTGAATTGACCACTGCCGTTTTCACCTCGCCCGCGGCGCGGTGTTCTGCCTCGAGAACCACGAAACTTCACCTCGAGTGCGCACACCGGCGCACACGATGGTGACTTTGTCGATTCGCGCTCAACCTCTTGACCGCTCGGGTGTTCAAGCGCGCAGGCAGCGCTCACTCATTGGTGAAAGGCGCGAACATGCGTCACGTCATGTTGTTCGGCAGCGCACTGGGGTTGGTGGCGCTCAGTGGTTGTTCAGGGTCACTCTTCGGAGGCAACGTGGCACTGGCGGCGGCTCGGGTGGTGGCGGGGCGGGCGGGGGTGACTTCATCGACACCCACGACGGCGGCCTCTGTACCGACACGTGGGAAAATTACGGCCAAGCGTTCTTCGTCACCAACTGCACCGGCTGCCACGAGCACGACCATTCGAACTTCGTGCTGCAGCCGACGGTGAAAGGAGAACTGGGGCTCATTGAAGCGCGCCTGCTGTCGAAAGAAATGCCGAAGAACGCGACCCTGGCCGACGAAGAACGCCAGCGCATTCTCACCTTCTTGGCGTGCGGGGCGAATTCGGGCGCCCTCGACGCGGGCGTGCCTTTCGAGGCGGCTTCGGCACGAGCGGCCGTGGCGAAAGTGAAGAACTTCTTGGTGGGCCTGCCGCCGACCGACGCCGAAGTGCAAGCCGTCGCGACCGACCAACAGGCGCTCGCCGGCCTCATCACGGAGTGGATGAAGCTGCCCCAGTACGACGACAAGATGACGGTCTTCTTTTCGCTGGCGTTTCAGCAGACGCAAATCACCGCGTCGAACTTCGTCGACTTCATGCCGACGAATGGGTTGGGTTCGGGCATCGCCGTGCCGCTGCTCGTGCAAAACGCGCGTGAGAGCTTCGCCCGCACGGTGGTGGCGTTGAACGCCGAAGGCCGGCCGCTCACCGAGGCCTTCACGACCACCCGCATCATGATGACGCCCGCGCTCATGGAGCTGTACGCGTTTCTCGACATGCGCGTCACCGACGACAACGGCAAGACGACCGACCTCATCGACAAGCCGGTGCGCGGCGCGACGCTCGTCATCGGCAAAGCGGCGGGGCCCATACCCATCGAAGACTCGCTCAACCCCAAGAGCCCGAACTTCATGCACTGGTACCACCCCGACGTCGGCAGCCTCAAATACCCCGACCCCAGTTGCAATTCAGACCCCATCACCATGTCGGCGCGCGCATACAACCTGCACGACCTCATGTACGGGGCCATTTCTGACCACGCGGGCCCCAACGGCAACTGCCCGCCCAAGCCGGGCACGCTGACCGCGCCCCAAATGCAACCGGCCGACTTCACCACGTGGAAGCTGGTGACCGTGCGCGGCCCGAAAGCGGGCGAAGCGCTCACCCAATTCTACGACCTGCCCACCCTGCGCAGCACGACCGAGCTGGTCTTGCGCACGCCCCACCCTGGCTTCTTTTCGACGCCGGCCTTCTTTGCGAACTGGCCCACCAACACCTCCAACCAAATGCGGGTGACCGCGAACCAAGCGCTCATCGTGGCGACCGGCATGCAAGTCGACGGGCTCGACGCGACCGCCACGCCCTTGACGCCGGGCATCGACGCCGCGCATTCGGCCACCACCGACTGCTTCGCCTGCCACCGCATTCTCGACCCGACCCGGTCGATTTTGGCGAGCACGTATTCGTGGGTTTACACGCCGCAAACCGACACCAACCTCACCGGCGAAAAGGGGCGCTTTCAATTTCAGGGCGTCAACACCCCGGTCAGCACCATCGACGACTTCGGCGGCGTGCTCGCCCACCACCCCGCGGTGGGCGCCGCGTGGGCACAGAAGCTCTGCTACGCGGTCAATTCGGCGCCGTGCGCGCCCAGCGACCCCGAATTTCAACGGGTCGTCAAAGCCTTCGCCGACTCGAACTTCGCGTGGGCGACGCTCGTGCAACAGCTGCTCGGGTCGCCGTTGGTGACGAACTTGAAAGCCAGCGACACCAACGCGGTCAACGGAGAGGTCATTTCGGTCAGTCGCCGCGACCACTTGTGCGCGGCGCTCAACGACCGGCTGGGGCTGAACGACGTGTGCGGGCTGACGCTGGTGTTGGGCAAGAAAGTGGGCGTCGGCACGGTGCCGCAAATCGTCGCCGGCATGCCGTCTGACGGGTACGGCCGAGGGGCGACCATACCGGTGCTGCCGAACGACCCCACGCTCTTCTACCGAGCCGCCGCCGAAAACGTGTGCGCGCAGGTCGCGGGCGTCGTCATCGACGCGGCGGTCGACCCGAACCAACCGAACGCGAAGCACTGGTCGAGCACCCAGAGCGACGCGGCGATCGCCGACTTCGTGACGACCTTGGTCGGCCTGGGCCCCGCCGACCCGAACGCCGCCGCGGTGAGCGACTTGCTGCACGCGCACTACAACGAAGCGCTCAAGACGACGACCAAGACGAACGCGCTCAAGTCGACCTTCGTCACCGCGTGTCTGTCTCCCACCTTCATCGGCGTTGGGCTCTAACCACAAAAGGCAGCCATGACTCTTTCACGACGACGCATGCTGATGACGACGTTGCTGGGCGCGGGCGGCTGGGGCTTGCGGGCGCTGGCCACCGGGTTGCCGGTGTCATTTCTCATGAACCCCGCGCGCGCCCTGGCCGACGGGTTGCCGCTGTGCGCCGACAAGAACCGCGCGCAGTACCTCATTTTCAACACCTCGGGCAAAGGCGACCCGATCAACGCGAACGCGCCCGGGTGCTACCTCGACCCGAACATCACCCACCCGGCCGACCCGGTCATGGCGGCCACCGCGCTCAAGCTGGGTACCCAGTCGGTGACCGCGGCCAAACCATGGGCGGGCCTGACGCAAGCGGTGCTCGACCGCACCAGCTTCTGGCACGTGAAGACCAACACCCCCGTGCACCCCAAGGAGCCCGACGTGCTGCGGCTCA
>JBGAIY010000453.1:0-6034 GCA_044225205.1 Myxococcaceae bacterium
GTTCATTGAGCCTCGCGCCGAAGCCGAACGCCTGTCAGACGCGGTCACCGAGCTGGCCGCCACCGTCGCCCAGAGCGGTAAGGCCTGGGGCCCGGGCGTGCTGCGCGTCGAACGCACGCCCGAATTCAGTGAAGTGAAAATGCTTCGGCCCGACGGGTCGACGTTGTGGTTTTCGCGGCTCAAGCGGGCCGACCTTGAAACGTTGCTCATGACCGACGAGCTGTTCGACGCGCTGTCGGGCACCGAGCGCGCGTTTCACGACTTGCAGCAGCGGCTCGAGCCTCGCTTGGGGGTCGCCATTGGCTTCGACTTCGACGCCGCGACGTCGGAGCTGACCGTGCAGCGAGACGGTGACTCGGTGAAGGTGCCGGTGCAAGTCGTCGGTCACTACGAGCCGCAGTCATTCAATTGGGTGTGGAGCTGGGCCGACGAGTCGGCCAACCCCGAGACCTGTGCGGCCGTGCGGCGAGTGTGCTCACCCGACCTCCAGCCACCGGGGCTCGCCGCGCTGTGGCGCCCCCACTTTCACTGTGACGAAGGTTTTGCCTGGGCGTTGGCCAGCCACGCCGCGGTCAGCATTGGCGCCCGCGGGCTGTTTCGCGCCGAACTGGCCGACGGGCAGGGCGCCGTCTTCTTCGCGGTGATGCGCGACCCATGAATGCCCTCGGCGAACGGGTCTTGGGCTGGGTGTCGGCCGCACTGGCCGGCCGGTCGGCCCGGCCTTTGGTCGTCGGGCTCAATGCCCCGCAAGGCGCGGGCAAGACGACGCTCGCCACCCAGCTCGTCGCCGAGCTTGCGGCGTCGGGTCGCTCGGCGGTGAGCGTCTCGGTCGACGACTTCTACCTCACGCGCGAAGAGCAGCTGGCGCTGGCGCACGCCAACCCCACCGAGCCGCTGCTCGAGCACCGCGGGTACCCCGGCACGCACGACCTCGAGCTCGGCCGTCGCACCCTTGAAGCGCTGCGCGCGGGCCGCCCCGTTGACCTGCCGAGGTACGACAAGTCAGCCCACGCGGGCCGCGGAGACCGGTCTCGTTCAACCGAGCACGTCGCCAGGGCGGTCGACGTGGTGTTCTTCGACGGGTGGTTGCTCGGTTTTGCACCCAGCGAAGCGCCGCCCCCCGAGCTGCGCCGAGTCAACACGCTGCTCGCCGGCTACCGGGTGTGGCACGAACTCGTCGACGTCATGGTGTGGCTGAGGGTCGACGACCCGAGCGTGGTGATCGAATGGCGGGCCGAAGCCGAAGACCGTGCCCGCGCCTCGGGCCGACCCGCGCTCAGCCGCGCCGACATCGAAGACTATGCCCGCCGCTTCGTACCCGCCTACCAGACGTGGCGCGTGCAAGGCCCGTGGCCGACCCTCGAGCTTCACCTAGGGCGTGACCGAAGCCTCGTGGGCTGAAAAGAACTGAGGGTCAGCCGGTTTGACCCGACTGACCCTCGTTGCTCTTGCTCGTTGACCCCAGCGAGATTCGAACTCGCGTTTGAGCCTTGAAAGGGCCCCGTCCTGGGCCTCTAGACGATGGGGCCGTCTAGCCTTCACACTGCAAACAACACGTATTCACTTCGGTGCTTCAACCTCAATGAGTCCCGGGGGATTTGAACCCCCGACCCTCGGCTTAAAAGGCCGGTGCTCTACCAGCTGAGCTAGAGACTCGTAAATACTTTCTTCACTGCCTCTACTTCGTTTTTTCTGCCTCCACCACCACCTGAATTTCAGCGGTCTTGCCGTCGACCGTGACGTCGATGACCGTCGACCCCGAATCAAGCCCCATCACCGCGTTGCCATTGCCCGACACCACCGACGCCACCTTCTTGTCGCGGCTGACAAACACCGCGGGGCGCGCCTCTAGCACCCTCCCGTCAAAACCCAAAACGGTCACCTTCACGGGCACCGCAGGGGCGCCTTGTGTCACAGTTATGGCCTTCGGTTCGACAGAAATACTTTCAGTAAACAACACATTTACCAACGCCCGGGCTTCGACGCGGTCGTTGAACCGGGCCACCACCTCGGTGAGCCCCGACTTGAGCGGTTTTACCGTGCCGTTGGTGTCGACCGAGGCAATGTCGGGGTCTTTGACCGACCAATTCACCCGAGCGGTCGAATTGCGCTGACCGGCGCGCGACATGCACTTGGCTTCGAGGTACTTCTTTTCGGTCGGTTTGGTGAACGTGAGCGACGCCGGCGTCAGGTCGATGTAGTCGACGTTGTCGCAAGCCGCGAGCAGGGCTGCGCAGAGCAGCGGCACGACGGTCTGAAACGCCAGGCGCGACATTGGGCCGGGGGCCATAGCACATCATGTTGAGAAGTGAAGAGCGGGCGAACTCGGGGTAGACCCCACCCATGGCGAAGTCGTCTGAACCCGAAGACCTGACCTTTGAAGGGCATGAAGAAGAAGCCGAGACCGAGGCGGTCAAAGGCTCGCTCTACATCACCGCCGAGGGGGCCGAGCGGCTGAGGGCCGAGCTCAATCGGCTGTTGACGGTCGAGCGGCCCAAGGTCACCTCCGAGGTCTCGGCCGCCGCCGCCATGGGCGACCGCAGCGAGAACGCCGAATACATTTACGGCAAGAAGCGCCTGCGCGAAATCGACCGGCGCCTCTACTTTCTTCAGAAACGGCTCGAGAAGCTGACGGTGGTTCGGCCGACTGATCAGAAAGACGCGAGCAAGGTCTATTTTGGGGCCACGGTAACGCTCGAAAACGATGAAGACGGGTCGTCGGTGACGTACCAACTGGTCGGCCCCGACGAGACCGACCTCAAGACGAGCCGCATTTCGGTCGACTCTCCGGTGGGCAAGGCGCTCATGGGCAAGAAGTCGGGCGATTTGGTGACGGTGCGTCGGCCCAAAGGCGAGGTCGACTTCACGATCATGGGCATTCGTTACGTCTGAGGTGAATTGATCAAGCTCGCCGGTGAAGCTTGCTATAGTCGACCGCGCAACTTCGCGATGCCCGAAGTCTTGAAGTCCACATCTCCCCGGGGGCCTTTTTGGCGCGGAAGAACTTCGTTCTCGACACCAACGTTCTGTTGCACGACCCACGATCGATTTACGCGTTTGACGACAACACCGTCATCATACCGATCTACGTCATTGAAGAACTCGACCAGTTCAAGAAAGACATGAGCGAGTTGGGCCGAAACGCCCGACAGGTCGCGCGCTACCTCGACGGTCACCGCACCGAGGGCACGCTGGCCGAAGGGGTGCCGCTGCCGAGCGGCGGCCTGTTGAAGGTCGCCTTCGTCGAACACGACTTGCCCAAGTCGATGGCCGACGGCGGGCTGATGGACAACCGCATTCTCGCGGTGGCCATCGAAGCTCGCAAGCGAGACCCGAGCGGCGTGACCGTGTTCATCACGAAAGACACGAACCTGCGCATTCGCGCCGACGCCTTGGGTTTGTTGGCGCAAGACTACGAGCCCGAGCGCGTCGAGATTTCTGAACTGTACTCGGGCATTGCCGAGCGACAGGTCTCGGCCGAGGTGATCAACCAGCTCTACCGGCCCGGCGCCGAAGTCGACGTGCCCGACATTGACCAGCTTGTTTCGAACCAGTTCGTCTTGTTCAAAGACGCGGCGAACCCGTCGCACACGGCCATGGGGCGCTACGACGGTGAACGCAAGCGCGTGGTGCCGCTCAACCGCCAGGTCAAAGACGGCGTCTGGGGCGTGCGGGCGCGCAACATGGAGCAGACCTTTCTCATCGACCTGTTGCTCAACGACGACATCAAGCTCGTGACGATCGTCGGCAAGGCCGGCACCGGCAAGACGCTCATGGCCATTGCGGCGGGTCTGCAGAAGGTGACCGAAGAGGCGAGCTACCAGAAGCTCTTGGTCAGCCGCCCCATCTTTCCCCTCGGGCGCGACATCGGGTACTTGCCCGGCTCGGTCGAAGAAAAACTCAACCCGTGGATGCAGCCCATATTCGACAACGTCGAATACCTGCTCAACTTGAGCCGCTCCGACAAGAAAGCGGGCCGCGGCTACCACGAGCTGATGGACCTGGGCATCGTCGAGATCGAGCCGCTGACCTACATTCGCGGCCGGTCGATACCGAACCAATTCATCATCGTCGACGAGGCGCAGAACCTCACGCCGCACGAGGTCAAGACCATTGTCACGCGGGTCGGTGACAACACGAAAATCGTGCTCACCGGCGACCCCTACCAAATCGACAACCCCTACGTCGATTCGACCAACAACAGGTTAACGTGCACGTCGTCAACCGGTTCAAGAGCGAGAAAATCGCAGGTCACATCACCATGTCGAAGGGCGAGCGCAGCGCACTGGCAGAAATTGCCACCAATTTGCTCTGATGGAACACGCCATGGCCGACGCACCTGCTCCACCCGAGGGGCCCAAACCCCTCATCGAGTACCCGACCGTCTATGCCTTCAAGGTCATGGGCAAGCTCGAGCACGGCTTCAAAGAATACGTGCGTCAGCTCTTCAGCCGGTTGATGGGCACCGAGATTTCGCTCGACTCGATGTCGGAGAACGTCTCCAACAAGAACACCTACGTGTCGCTCACCGTGTCGGTCTATCTGCTCTCCGAAGAGCACCGAAAGACCATTTACGCGCAACTTCACAAGGAAAAGCGCATTGTTTACTACTTGTGACACGCTCTTCGAACTTGAGTAAGGCGCTCAAACGCGATGGCTGATCAGTTCCCGCTGTTTCTCCCGGCTGAGGCGCGCCGACTCTTTCAAACGGAGTCGTTGCTGCGGCGTTTCGCCAACAACGCCCATTGGAACAGCTCTGCCAAGTTGCTCGAGTTTCACGGCAGTTTGGGGGGCTTGGCCCTGGCCAAGGCGCTCAATTGCTCGCTGACCGTCGTCGAGCCTGAACTGCGCGTCATCGACGCGCTGCGAGAACGGGCGCGGGTGGCGGGCATGCTCGAGAAGGTGACGTTTCTCAACCAGCGCGCGGCGGGTTCCTCATTCAGCGTCGGCTCGTTCGACGGCATTTTTTCGTTCGGTCGGGTGCTGGGGCCGCTCTCGCAGGTCGCCAAGACCTGGCGCACCTGGCTTGCGCCGCGTGGGCGCGCGGCGTTGACGGCGGTGGTGAAGGTCGGCCGGCAGCCGGCCCCCGAAGCGCTCGCCGCCTGGGAAACCCGCTTGGGCGCCCCGTTGTTGATACCGCGCGACGCTTTGTTGTCGGTCGAAGCGGAGGGGTACGAGCCCGAAATGGTCGAATCGGCCGGAGAACCCGAGCTCGAAGATTTCTACCGCGAGCTCGAGGTGGTGCTGGCGAAAGCCGGAGACGGGGCGGGGGCCCAAGCGCTGCGCGCCGAAATCGAATTGCACCGCGCGCTGTCGGGCAAGTCGGGCGTCACCTACGCGGCCATGGTGTTTCGGCGCAAAGAGCCCGACGAGAAGCCGCCCGCGTCACGTGACGGTGGCTGAGCTTTCGGCTCGCCCCATTCGAAGAACCTTTTCCCAGGGGAACAGCGCGAGCAGGAGCACGACCACGCCGGCTCCGACGGCCACCCCGCCGAACACGTCGCTGAACAGCTCGAGAACGGTGCCTCCCGCCCCGGCTTTGCTCGGGTGTTCGAGAGAATGACCAGCGGCATGGGCGTGGGCCGCGTCGACCACTTCATCGTCAGCGTGGCGAACCAAAGAACCGTAGCAAAACAGTGCGGCGGCCAAGACCAACGCAGCGATTCTGGCGACCACCGAGATTGCGGTCAGTGCAGGGCCCCAGAGAAGTCGACCAGCTCGATCGACTCGGGCGAAACCTGAAAGCGCACTTCTTCGCGGTAGCCTTCGGCGTCGCCCGCAATTTGAAACGGCATCGGCCGGTCGAACCGAATGGTGGCGTCTGACACCAAGAAGTCGCGCAGGCCGTCGTGGGTGTATTCGCCTTTCCACAAGCTCGGCAGGTTCGCGAGAATCGTCGTGGTGGGCAGGGTGCCCAGGCGCAGGTTCATCATGCCGCGGCGCTTGCCCGCGAAGGGGAACATCTTCAGCTCGAACCCGTAGAAGGGCACGGTGCCGGCCGCCGCCATCATCAACGGGCCTTTGTAAATGAGGC
>JBGAIY010000454.1:0-6018 GCA_044225205.1 Myxococcaceae bacterium
CTCCGGTCAATGGCGAGCAGCACGTCGCCGTCGCGCGCGCCCGCTCTCCACGCCAGCCCGCGGCCAGCCGAAACCAGCAGCAACTCGCCTTCGGTGCGCATCGACGCCTCGAGCGTCGGCACGAAGCGCGACACCGTCATGCCCATGGCACCGGCGGTCGACCGGTAGAAGTCGAGCGCGCTGTTGAACGCGTCGCGGCTCAAGCGGTACCGCACCGCACCGGTCACCACGTCGCCCTTGTGCCGCAGCGCCACGTCGAGCCGTTGCGGCGTCGCCACCGAACCCAACTGTTTTTCGAACCGGTTGACGATGGCGGCCGCGTTGCCCTCGAGCTCGGCGGGCGGCAGCGTGGCCAAGAATTCTTGCACCCGCGAGCCCGCGAGCTGCGCCATGAGCTCTTTGACCAAGGTGAATTCGGCGTCGAGCCGGGCCCGGGTCAGCGCTTCCTCTTCGGTGGCCGCGGCCGCGACCCGGCCCACCACGAAGACGTCGTTCGCTTCGACCCGAAGCGGCTGTTCTGACCACGCCGGAGGCAGTTCGTTCGCGGCGGGCACCGCGACCGGGTTGGCGGCCGCGACCGGCACGACGGGTGCCGCGCCAGCGACCACGGGCAGGCTCGGCTGCACCGCGACCACCGGCGCCGTTTGCCGCTGGAGCAACATCAACAACAGGCCGACGATGACGACGCCGAGCAGCCCCAGCACCACCGTCACCGCGTTGAGCGGCGACGGCGCGGGCGCCGCCACGAAGGGCGCCTGCTGCACCGAGCTGGGGCTCGACGTGGCCGGCATGGGCAACACGGGAGTGACCCGCGCGGCCGCAGAGGGAGACGACGCGAAGGGCGTGCCGCTCGACGACAGCGCTTCGAGGGTCGACCGAATCGACGAGAAGTCGAGTTGGCTGTTGCACCGTTTGCAGACCGCGTACGGGGCCCGACCTTCGCGAAACGCCGCTTGCGCTTCTTCGATGCGCAGCTGCGTGGGCCGACGCGCGTTGCACGGCAAGCAGAAGCCGTCGACCATGGCCGTCACGATCGACACGCGGTTGTCGCGGGGTGCGTGGGCCAGCGCGTCGAGCAGCGGCGCGGGGCAACCCTCGAGGCGAATCGGTTCGACGTCGTCGGGCAGGCGCTGCACCGCCGCGACGAAGGCGGTGAGGCCGGCGGGCGACGAGCCGGGCACGCCCGACAGGTCGAACACCACTTCGCCTTCGAGCCCTTCGAGCACGCGCGCCCACCGCACCGACTCGTCGATGCGGCAGTTGACCCGCACCCGACTCGTGCGACCGTCGATGCTCTTTTCAATGGGGTCGGCCATGCCCACCGTGGGCAGGTTGTCGATGACCCGACGCACGTCGTTCGACACGTTGGGCAACGTCGGGCCGAACGCGAGGTAGCTGCGCACGTCGTCGTCGAAGTGGCTGACGTTCTGGCACGCCGGGCATTCGACGTCGGGCAGCGTCTTGGTGCGAATGGCTTCGCCGTCGGCGGTGCAGTCGAGCAACGCCGAGAATTGGGTGCCGCACGTACCGCACAAGTACGGCGCGAAGAACGAGACGATTTGGCCACCGCCGGCGAACTTGCGAATCATCGCCAGCTGGTTGACGACGGCTTCAGAGCACCGCGCGAAGTACAGCTGGGTGCCCTTGGGTTCGAGGTCGCTCAGCATTTGCAGCCACTCGCGCACGCCGAACGACGTGATGCGCTCGACGTCGGCCAAGTCGAACACCACGCGCGGGCCGGCCACCGACGAAATGTCGCGGCCCTTGAAGCTCTCGCTCAGCTTGCCGCGAATGCGGGCAACGGTGACCGGCTGCGACACGTCGAGGTCGAGCACCGCCCCGGGCGCGGGAGAGCGCTGGGGGTTCGTCACCCGGGTGACGCGCCGTTCGTTCGAAGGAGGCGCGCTCGGGGCCGCGGTGGGGGCCGTCGGCGCGGGGCTGCGCGGCGCGGTTTGAACCGGCGGCGGCACGGGCAGGGGCTGGGTCGGCGCGGTCACGCGCGCGGCGGGCACCTGGGCGCTCGCCGAAGGAGCCGGGGGCGTGCCGGTGATCGACGGTCGGGGCGCTTGCGTCGGGCTCGTCGCCACGGCGGCCACGGGCTTGGGCGCGCGGGCCACCGGCGTCGGCGACTCCGAAAACGTCGTCAACGTCATCGTCTGGTTGTGCAAGTCGCACCGGCCATTCGCGAACGGCGACAGCTCTCCGTACGAATAGAAGCCCGTGACTTTCGCCCCCTTGGGCAGCACGTCCATCACCGCTTCCACTTCTTCGTCCGTCCGCTCTCCCAACACCAGCCGGCGACCGACGCACGACACCGCAATCGCGAACGTGTTCGGGTCATCGACTCCGTGGAGCTTGCGCGCCATCGTCGCCGCCGTCGCCGCTCCTCCGATGAGCCGGTCGAAGTCGGCCTTCATCAGCTGCGCCAGGTACCCCGCAGGCACGTCTCCCGCGAACGTCATCGACTGCTTTGCTTCGTCGACCGCCAACAACGTGCGCACCAGCGCTTTCTCGTCTTTCGCATTCGCGCGCAACGACAGGGGAAACAGCAGGCCCGTGCCCGGCAGCCCGCCCGCTTTGTCTCCCAAGTACTCTTTGTAAATGCTGAGCGCCGGCTTGCCGTCGAGCTCGTACAGCACGTTGCCCTCGGCCTTCGTCACGATTCGCTCCGGGCCGAACTTGTCCCACCCGCCTTTGCTCCCGTGCGACACCTGCAAGTGGTCTCCGTAGAAACCAATCGCCACAATCAGGTGCGACTCCATTCGCTCGTTGAGCGCCACCCACGTCTTCTGAAACCGGTCTCCGTCTCCCGCCAGCCCGCCCGTCACCACGACCGACTCGTCGAGCACGCCGTTGAAGCCGCGCACCAATTCAGACCCGTTGACGTTGAGGCCGTCTGACAGCACGAACACGGCGCGCAGCGTGGGCTTGTTGAGCTTCTTCGCCAGCGCCTCGCCCACCGTGAACGAATTCTTCGCTTCTTTGCATTCGGCCGACGCCGCGGCGACGGCGGTGTGGGTGAACTTCACGACCGACACCGACACGATGTTGTCGCGCACGGCCGAATTGGCGATTTCACCGCTGCCGCTGCAGCCGGTCACGAGCGAGGTCGGGTACGCCGCGCGCAGCTCACTCAGCACGCCCGGTGTCGACACGAGCCCCGACTCGCCAAACGCCAGCACGAGCGTCTTCGAAGAATCCATCGCGGGAAACGGGGCGCTCCAGCGGGCGGCCTTCATGTCGTACGTCAGGGTTTCAGTTCGCATGTTTTGCCTTTCGGGCTCAAACCAGGTGAAGCACTCACCGCACGTGGGCGATGAGCAAGGTCATGTCGTCGGTCGGCGGCGCGTTGCCGCCATAGGTGAGCAACGAGCGAACGAGCTCATCGCGAAATTCAACGGCGTTTTGGCCCGAGCAGCGTTGGCACACCGCGCGGAGCCGCTTTTCAGAAAACTGCTCGCCCGCGTCGTTCTCGCGTTCGGTGACGCCGTCGGTGTACCAGAGCACCAAGTCGCCGCTCTGCAGCTGCACCGCCGCCATCGAATACTCGCTCGACGCGGCGGCCCCGAGCGGAGGCCCGTTCACGATCATCGGTCGCACCGTGCCGTCGCGCACCAAGAAGGGAAACACGTGGCCCGCGCCGCCCAGCGTCAGCGCCTTGGTGGCCGGGTCGAACAAGCCCGCGGCGGCCGTCATCATCACCTGCTGGCGGCCGGCTTGGTGAATGGAGTGGTTCATCAGGTGCAGGAGCACGTTGGGCGCGACCTTGCCGCGCGTCATGAGGTTGGCGAGGTCGGCCGACGCCTTGGCGGCGCCCGTCAAAATGGCCGAAGCGATGCCGTGGCCCGTCACGTCGCCAATGGCGACCAGCATTTTGCCGTCGGCCTGTTCGGCGGCGTACCACCAGTCACCGCCGCACTCGCGCGCGGGCTGAAAGTACGCGGCGAGCGTCACCGAACCGAACTCGATGACGTCTTGGGGAGGCAGCAGCATTTGCTGCACGGTGCGCGCGACCTCCATTTCTTTTTTGAGCGACGCGGTCGACGCCATTTGCTTCAGCATCGACTCGATCTGGTCGGCGAGGCGCACGAACCCCGTTTCAATGACGCGCACCCGCGAACTTTCTTCGACGCTCGTGTGGCCTTCGCCGAAAATCGTGCGCAGCCGTTCGGCGAACACGCGCTTGGCGTGGGTGATGATGCCCGTGCCGATGCTGGTGCCTTCGTCTTGCGACATGTCGACGACGCCCATTTGCCCAATGGCTTCGACAATGGCGTCGACAATGGCTTGCAGCCGGTCGCGTTCTGATTCGGCCCGCGCCCGCAGCTGGTTCATTTCTTCGGTCGACAGGTCGAGTGAACGGGTGAGCAACGTGCGGTCTTCGGTGGTGCGCTTGTACTGTTCGCTCACGCGCTCGAGCAGCTGGGTGAACGTCTCGAGTTCGGGCACGCGGTTCAAGTCTTCGAGACCGAGCCGTTTCAATTGCCGAACCAGGAGGGTGTCGAGTTCCGTCATACCGACTCCGGGCAGAAGAGGTGCAGCGACGCCGGCAGCGCGCGGGCTTCGCGGGGCGAGGCGTCCATGTCGAAGAGGGTGAGCACCCGGGTCGACGCGCGGGGCCTCACGTCGACCACGACCGCGGTACACGCGGTGTGCATGCGAAAAAAGCCGAGCCCGGCGCCGCCGTGCGAGGTGTCGAGCACCTGGGCGTGCGCGTTGTAGCCACTCTCGACGCCCCGCAAAATGCTGCCCAACACGTGCGAGCGCTGCAGCCGGCCGTACGGGTCGACGACCTCGAGCGCGCACGTCATGCCGTCGAGGCCGAAGCGCAGCGTGGGGGCTTCGGAGTCGTCGAGAATGACCTGTTGCTTTCGGTCGTGGGCGTAGAGCGGGCGGCCCGCCGGGTCGACCGGGGCGTCGTACATGGCGTTCATGAGCAGCTCGTGGGCCACCACCGCGAGCCGCTCGAGCAGCCGGCTGTTGGCGCCGGCCATGGCCGCGTACCGTTCGACTTCACTGACTGCGTGGTCGCGTTCGGCGCTGTTGCGAACGAGCCACTTGATGGTCGAACCGCCCCACGACAACAGGTCGTTGAGCCGCAGCGCCCGAGCGTCGCCGCCGTCGAACGCGCGGCGCGCGGCCAGGGCCAGTTCCCACCCGCGGGGGCTCGACTGGTGCGCCGGCCAACCGACAATCGAATTGAGCCGCGGCTCGTGGCGCGCCACCTGGAGCGCCGCCGTCAACGAGTTTTGGCTCCAGGTCACCAGCTGCAAATGCGGGTACGGCCCGCGCACCCATTCGAGCGCCACGTCGAGGTCGGCCGCGTCGAGCGCGACGAGCACCGTCTGGGGCCCCAAGTGCGCTTTCACGTCGGCCGGCGTCTCGCCGACGTGCACCTCGCTCAGCTCCGTCGCGGCCGAGAGCACCCTCGCCACCCGCTGGGCGACCATTCGGTTGCGTTCCAAAACGACGACTGAACGACTGGCTGACACGCGGGCGTGACTCCTTGTACCCGTAAGGGTGACACGCCAAAGACCGGTGCAGGCGCAGATGTCGCAGTGCGCCGTAACGATTTTTCAGAAAATGAGACTCACTTCAGCACACCTGACCGCAGACATGGAATTTCTGGCGTGACGCGAGAATTGCGTTCAACGCTGTAAGTACTTGGGTTCACAGCGCTTTCTGATCCTGTTGCCGACGTTGTGTACACAAGTGAGCGACCGATCAGCGTTTCACGCCCAACGCCGCGAGTCGCGCCATCGAATGGGGGTTGGGCGACGGCGTGCCGAAAGCGGCGAGCCGCCTCAGGGCGTCGCGCTCGTCGGCCGTCGAGTTGGCGGCGGCGGCGGTTTCGCCCACGGCCAGCAGGGCTTCGCGGGTGTCTTCACTGGCGGGGCCGGTCGCCTCTTCGATCAGCTGCCAGGCCTGTTTCGCGAGCGCCAGCGCCTCGAGCCGTTCGGCCGCGGTGGCACTGGGCGCGATCGCGGTGGCCCGGGCAACCCCCGTCATCGCGGCGCC
>JBGAIY010000455.1:0-6007 GCA_044225205.1 Myxococcaceae bacterium
CCGTGCGCGCGGTGGTGGTCGACCGGCACCGCGCGCAGGCCCGCCCGCAGCGACCACAGGTCGAGCGCGCCGGTCAGGCTGCCGGCGGTGAGGGTGAAGGCGAGCGCCGCCCAGACGAACGTCGGCCACGGGGGGGCCTGGGGCGTTCGCCTCGGCATCAGGCGCAGGGGCACTCGGTCGGTCAGTTCAATGGCCATGAGCCGCGGCCGGCTTGCACCGTTCGGGCCAGGCCGCCCACGCTCATTGACCCGACCGGGGTATGCCAGTACGTGTCGTTTTGAAACATGAGCGAACAGCTTGAAACCAGAACGTCGTACTCCTGCGAGACGCCCTTCGAGAACGGGGGCGCCCTGTGCCGCTCCTGCCGGCTGTTGCCCGAAGTGCCTCAGGGGCGACGGTGCGCTCGCTTGGTGGGCAAGAGCCCGGCGATGCAGCACCTGCTCGAGAAAGCCGCGACCATTGCCAACACCAACGCCTCGGTCGTCTTGCTCGGCGAGAGCGGGTCAGGCAAAGAAGTCGTCGCCCGCGCGCTCCACGCCAACAGCGAGCGAAGCGTCAAGCCATTCGTCGCGGTCAATTGTTCGGCGCTGCCCGGCGAGCTGCTCGAGTCAGAACTCTTCGGTCATGCCAAGGGGGCCTTCACCGGCGCGCAACGGGCCCGACGAGGGCTGTTCGAGACGGCCGACGGCGGCACCATCTTTCTCGACGAAATTGCCGAAATGCCGCTGGCGCTGCAGGCGAAGTTGCTGCGCGCCTTGCAAGACGGCGAAATTCGGCGCGTGGGCGAGTCTCAGCCCATTCACGTCGATGCGCGCATTCTCTGCGCCACGCACCAGAATTTGCACCAATGCGTCGTCGAGCGACGTTTTCGCGAAGACTTGTACTTTCGGTTGAAGGTCTTTGCCTTGGTGGTGCCCCCGCTGCGAGAGCGGCCCGAAGACATACCGATTTTGGCGAACATGTTTTTGACGCAAGAAGGCCACCGCGGTGGCTTCACGCCCAAGGCCCTGGCGCTGCTCGTCAGGTACGCTTGGCCGGGCAACGTTCGAGAGCTGCGCAACGCGGTGATTCATGGGGCCGTGTTGTCGCGCGGAGCCCCGGTCGAGGTCTCACACCTGCCCGAAGAGTGTTCGGCCCTCACCCAGGTCGCCCCTGACTCCACCGACCTCGTGACGCTGGAGGTCGCCGAGCGCCGACACGTGCTGCGCGTACTCGAGGCCTGCGGCGGTCGCCAAATCGACGCGGCGCGCGTGCTCGGCATTGGCCGAACCACCCTGTGGCGAAAACTGCGAGATTTCGGCTTCGACGTGTAGGTCGCTGAGCGGGCACACGCATTGCAGCCGCGTCTCCCATGGCAGACCGGTTGGCCCCGTTCTTTTTAGGCGCGTACGGCGAGAACAACGACTTCTTCGAGAAGACGTTGGTCGAGCTGCTGCGAGACCACCTCTACTGGCGCCGCAACTTTCACCCCGAAGACCGCCCGTCGATTTCGACGGTCGAACAGTACGAGCGTGACTACCTCGAAGGCATGGCTCGGGCACGCCGCGAGCTGCACCAGCTCACCGCCCAGCTCAAGCGGTCGGTGCCATTCTTTCACCCCCGGTACATCGGCCACATGGCGAGCGAGCTGCTCATGCCTGGCGTCATCGCCCACATGGTGACGACGCTCTACAACCCCAACAACATTGTCGAAGAGGCGGCGCCCATCACCGTGGCGCTCGAGCTGAAGGTCGGCCAGCAGCTCAGCCGCATGGTGGGCTACGTCGTTGACCCGTCGGCGCCGGTCTGTGCGCTCGGGCACCTGACGTCGGGCGGCACGTTGGCGAACGACGAAGCGCTGTGGGTCGCGCGGGCGGTCAAGCTGTACCCGTTGGCGGCTCGGGCCGCGTGTGCCGAGCTCAACACCTGGCCCGACCCGCTGCTGCGCGAAGCCGACGACTGGGCGCTGCTCAACCAGTCGACCCCGCGCGTGCTCGAGCTCGCCGCGGCGATCGCCGCCCACCCCGAGGCCGGGCCGCTGCAGCGCGCCATTGAACGTCACCGGGTCGAAACGCTCGGGCTCGCCCAGTTCTGCGCCCGGCACCCGCTCGTCGCCCACCTGTCGGTGCTCGCGCCGAGCACCGCCCACTATTCGTGGGAAAAGGCGATGAAGTTGTTGGGGCTGGGCGCGGCGCAGCTGCTCGAAGTGCCCACCACCGAAGCCCGGGTCGACGTCGGGGCTTTCGAACAGGTGCTCGAGCGCGAAGCGAAGCACCACCGGCCGGTGCTGGCCGTCGTCGGCGTGTACGGCTCGACCGAGTTCGGCAGCGTCGACCCGCTCGACGCGCTCGTGGCGCGCCGCGGGAGACCCCTCGAATACTGGCTGCACGTCGACGCCGCTTGGGGCGGCTATTTGCCCAGCGCTTTTCGCGACGAGGCCGGCGCGCTGCGGCCGCGCGACGACATTCGAAAAGACTTTCGCCACTTTCCGTCAGAGCGCGTCTACCGAGCGACCGAGGCGATGAGCGCGTGCGACTCCGTTACCATTGACCCACACAAACTGGGCTTCGTGCCGTTCGGCGCGGGCGCGTTTCTCGTCAGAGACCGGCGCGCACTCGACCTGGTACAGCAAGACGCCAGCTACGTTTTTTCACCAGACCCCGGCCACGACGACGCCCGGTACCGCAAGCTGGGCCGCTTCATTCTCGAGGGCTCGAAACCCGGAGCCGCGGCGGCCGCGTGCTACGTCAATCACCAGGTGCTCCCGCTCCACGCGCAGCACTTCGGGCGCATCGTCGCTCGGTCGGTTCAGAGTGCAGAGCTGTTGTTCGAACGGCTGCAGGCACTCTCGACGTCGCTCGAGCCACTGGGCCGGCTGGCGGTGCCCTTCACCCCCGAAACGAACCTCGTTTGCTTCGCGTTCAACCCGGCTTCGAATCGGTCGCTCGCCGCCGCCAACGCCTTTGGGCAACGAATGTCGAAAGCCCTGGCCCCCCGCGGTGACGAGCCGGTTCAGTTTCGCCAGTTCTTCGGGTCTTCGACCATGGTGGCGTTGTCGCATTGGGGGGCCGACGAGCGGGCGCGCATGGCGAAGCTGCTCGGTGTCAACCTCGACCAGCCCGACGACCAGGGCGTCTTCTTCATTCGACACACGTTGATGAACCCGTGGCTCCAAACGTCGCCCAGCGAAGGCGCGCCCACCTACCTCGACGCGTACACCCAGCACCTCTCGCAGCTCATTCGCGAGTTGTGCAAACGGCCGACGTGAGCGCCGAGTGTTTTGAATTGAATCGGCTTCGTGGAGCGAAACGCAGCTCACCTCAACCGAACTTTGGGGTAGAGCAGGGCGACCTCATTTTTTTCTTAAAGTTCACCTGCGCTGATCTGCGCTTGGCTGGCGAGACTTGAACTTTGGGGTGAGTGGCGAGGTGATGCGTGACGTCGAACCCCTCATTGTTGGCTGGCGAAGACCCCGTCGCGCTGCTCGAACTGGCCCGTCGCGCCCCGCCTCCCGAAGTCGTCGCCGAAGCCGACTTCGTGTCACCCACGGGCCGCGACGAAAAGTGCCTGCCCGTGCCCGGCCGCGGCGTCATTCACCCCGCGCACGTCGGTTGGGTCGCCGAAGCGCTCGGCCGTTCGCGCGAATGGGTCACCGAGACGCTGGGGGCCGACGGCCTCGGCGCGGTCTTGAAGGCGTTGGGCGAGGCCAGCCCCGACGCCACCGCGTCTCTTCGGCGCCGTGGCATCGACCCCCAAGACTTGGTGTGGCACTGGCTGCCCGTGCCCGCGGGCCTCACCCGCCCCAACGTCGTGCCTTTCGCCGGCGCGAACCCCGTCTTGTCGCCTGAAAACGCCGCGTGGCAAGCGCTGTTTCGCAGCGCCCAGGCCGTGCAGAAGCTCATCGAGTTCGACGCGCCTCCCCTCATTGTCGACAATCGCTGCGACCAGCTGCAGCGGTCGTTCGAGTCGCTGCTCTTCACCTTGCGCGGCCAGGTCAACTTCAGGCCCGAGCGGTCACTCCACGCCGAGTCGCCGCTCCCCGAAGCGGTGGTGGTCGCTCCCGCCCGCTCGCAGTCGTGGGTCGAAGAGCCCCTGCGGCCGCTGCAGGTCGGTCTGTGCGAAAACGTCGCGCTGGTTCGCTACCCGGGCGGGCTCGCGCGGGTCGACCTTCGTTCGGGTCGGTTTTCGACCCACCCGTTTTGCGGCGCGAGCCTTGTGACCATGGCCGGCGGGCAGGCGGTGTTTTGTGACGGCGCCCGCCTCAACGTCTTTGACCTGTCTGTCGACGACTTCGTGCTGCACGCCAACCAACTGCCCCGCCGCGTCGTGCTGGGGGCGTGCTGCGGCGTCGACATTCTCGACACCGCTTCGCGCTGCGTGGCCACCATGCCCGGCCCGCTCGCCAGTTCTGGCTACGACGTCGCGACGAGTGCGTGCGGCCGCTGGGGGTGGGTTGAGCTTGGGCCCCAGGTCGACGACATCGGCGTGTTTTCGGTCGAAGACTTGGCTCGCGTGTTTCAGCCCTGGCCGCACCCCAGCGTGGGCCGACCCGAAGCCGAAGACCCCGGCGAAGGCCACGACGGCACCGTTCGGGCGCTGGCTCGCCGGCCCGACGGTGCTTTTTGCCTGCTGTACGGGCCGCACGTGCTGAAGGCCGAGGCGGCGCACGCCTTGCCAACCACGCCCTCGGCGGCCGGGTTTGAGGCGAGCGCCCAACGCCTCGCCACGGTTGACGCCGAGCACTTGTCGGTCTTCGAGCTGAGCGAATCGGGCGTGCCGACCCTCCAGACGCGTTGGTCGCTCTCGGCGATTCGCCCACACCTGAGCCTCGACGGCTTCGACCTGTCGGGCACGGGCCTCGAAGCCGGAGCCGTCTTGGGCGCGGTGGGCACCGTCGCCGCTCTCGGCGCGCTCGACGTCGAACAGCTCGAAGCGCGGGTCTTTTTCGACGCCGACCCGACACCTGGCGCGCTGAGTCGGCTGCTCCGAGCCGCCCGACAGACCCCACTGCCCACCGCGCTGACCCGCGTTTCGTGAGGCGTCGCCGGTCAAGCCCGTCAGGGGCTCGCGGCGTTCGACGTCAACCGGCCGCTTCTGCCAGAATGGCACTTGGCTGGCCAACCGGAGCTTGCGTTGCATGTTCAAACTTGACTCAGAAGCAGCGGCCCTCACGACGTTTCGACCCAAAGACCGAAAGCTCGTCGAATTTTCGCCAGACCTGAAGTGGCCGCTCATCGTTCGGCACTGTGCGTCGTGGGTTCACCCCGCCGGCGGCCGCGTCTACGTCGTTTTTGCAGTACCCGGCGGCGCACCCACGGGCCTCGCGTTCGACTCCGACGGGGGCGGGGGAGCGGGCGTGCCCCACATGTGTGACTGGTGTCATCGCTCTGGCTCGGGCACCGAAGTCGGGCTGCTCACCACCCGCCTCAACAGCCACAAACGGGTCGGGGTGCACGTGTGCTCGACCTTGAATTGCAAAGATCACCTCGAAGACGAAGCCAACCGAGCTGGTCGCAGCGTGCTGCCAGAACTCGAGAAGCTGGTGGCGAGAATGGGGCGCTTCGCTTCTGAGGCGCTCGGCATTGACCTTTCGGGGGCCGGCCGCTGACCTGACGCGCAAGCCCGCCCAACCTTTGGCCAAAGTCTGCCCTGACCGACCTGGTCGGTCGCTTCGAACCCGGGCGCTCGAAGGTATGGTCGGTTTGACTCAGGTGGCACGTTGCAACCGGCCGATACCTCGGCTCCCGCGCCCCCCTTTATTGCGGAACACGGCATGCACCAGGTGACGGTGTCTTCGGGCCGCAAGGCCTGCGCGAGACCATCGTCACCTTTTTGAGAAATGCCTTATGCGAACCCAGCCACGCGCTCACCTCACTCGCCGCCGCTCCGGCCCCGACCAGCGGCGCACCCCCAAACGCCGGGCCACCCCGAAACGCCAGCGTGACCCCGCGGTCGTCGACGTCGAGGTGTTTCGCCAACTCGTCGACTCGCTGCCCGTCAACGTGATGCTCGCCGACGCGCAGGCCAC
>JBGAIY010000456.1:0-3034 GCA_044225205.1 Myxococcaceae bacterium
TAAAACTTGCTCGACCGCCGCAGGCTTGCCGCGACCGCCTTCTCTTTCTCTTGAGACGTGGTCTTCCATCGCATGGGCGGCGTAGATCACCGCCACGCAAAACAGTCGATCACTTCCTCTATGCGGATCGGCTATCTAGAGCATCGCCCGCTTCGGTCGCGTGCTTGGCTTGAGCCCGAAGTTCAGTTGATCTGATCTGCGTTTCGCTGGCGAGACATACCAGCACTGAACTTGGCTTTGACGACAGCGATTGACGAGGCCCCGTGGGGGCACGTAGGTCAGCAGGCCATGTCAGGGGGGCCGACCGTCTGGGAGTCTTTTCGTCACTGGGTGACCGGTGTGCCCCCGCTCGAGCCGCTCGAGGTGCTGGCCGACGACCCCCATGTGCGCTCGGGCGTTCAGCGCGCGTATGAGCAGTTCGCTCAACAGGTGCAAGCGCTGGTCACCGACGCGCGCGAAGTGGGCGTACCCGCCAACCCCGCCATCAAAGAAATTGGTGGCTACCACGTGCTTCGCGAGCTGGGCCGCGGCGGCATGGGCGCGGTCTACTTGGCGCAGCAAGACCAAGGGCCGCTCGTCGTCATCAAGGTGCCGTTCACCGAGTTCGGCACGAGCGAGCAGTACATCGAAATTTTCTTTCGTGAGTTTCAGGCGCTGTCGACCGTGAAGCACGACAACATCGTGCGCGTCTTTCGGTTCGGCAAAGACCCGACCCACTTGGTATTCTACTACGTCGCCGAGTTCGTTCACGGCGTGACGCTCAAGCAATTCGTCGACGCTCGGGCCGACCGGCCGTTGTCTTCACTCGAAGCGGCGGTCGTGGGGTTGGCGGTGTTGCGCGCCCTGCGTGTGCTTCGAGACCGAAAAATCACCCACCGCGACCTCAAGCCCGGCAACGTGATGATCAGCCGCAAGGGCGACGTGAAGCTCATCGACTTCGGCGCCGCGAAGATCGGCGGGCAGGCTTCAGAACTGACGAACGCCGGCGTCATGCTCGGCACCTTCGACTACATGGCTCCAGAAGCCGGTTTGCGCGGGGCCGGCCCCGGCGGCGTCGAACGAGACCTCTTCGCCCTGGGCGTCATGCTCTACCGCTTGGTGAAGGGCCGCTTGCCCAATGACTTTGGCGCCGGCCAAGACGCCTCGCTCGCTTTCGCCCGCTTCGCCGACTCGAATTCGCGGGTGCTCAAAGACGTGCGCGGCCTCGACCCGGTCATGAAGCATGTGCTGTTGCGCATGACCGAACGAGACCCGGGCAAGCGCCTCGTCGACTTCGACCAGATCGAGTGCCGGCTGGCTCAAGTCATTCGGCTCGCCGCGGGCTGACGACGAAGTCGTGCCGAACGTGGTGGGCGCGGTTCAGCGAACTTCTCGCACGAGTCAATCGGCAACAACCTCGCGTAGTCGCATCGAGAGGTGCAGTGCGTCCATTCGGCTCATCTCGAACGAGTCGCACGTGGGAGCCGCTTCGCGACGGGCCCGCACCGAGGTGGGCCGTAGAAGCGAGACCGTTCGTTCGAATGCTCGAGTCGCACGCGAGCGGTTTCAGTGCCGCTCGGTCGCACCATTGCAGCGGTGCGCCGAACCGAGCCCGAGCCTCAGAAGTGCGCGGTGAAGGTCGCTCCGGTCGGCCCCACGGTCACGGCGACGTCGTCTGACAGCAGGTAGCTCACCGTCAAGTAGACCGAAATGCCGCCGGCGATGAGGGCGCCCAGGCCCAAGATGTCGGCGGCGGTGCTCATGCCGCTCACGCGAGCGGCGGCGGCGGTGAGGCTCGCCTGCTGCACACCGAGCTGCCCCTTGAGCTGCTGCAATTCACCTTCGGCGCCGAACGCGAGCCCGGCAAAAATGGCGCCGGTGAGGCCGAGCACACCGGTTACCGCCCACCCGACGATGAACGGAGTCTTCGACTTGGCTTGCGGTGGGCCGGCGCGGGTCACGGTGGGGGTGGCGGCGGCGCGACCATTGCTCGCGGCCGAAGCCGAATTGCTGGGCGTCGTCGCGTCTTCGGCGACCAAGTTGACCGTCGTGGTCTCGAGGCCGGCCACGTCGACCACGCGGCTCAACGGCGCACGCCCGGGCACCACGATTGAAACGGTGTGCCGGCCGGTGTTCACCACCGCGGGGGCCCGCAACGGTGCCGTGCCGAGGCTCTCGTCGTCGACCAACACCTCGGCGCCTTCGTTCGTCGTAATGGCGATGCGCCCGACGCGCGACTTCAGCCGGTCGAGCTCGCGGTTGACCTCGTCGCGGCGCGCACCCGTGACGTCGGGCCCGCCTTCTTTGAGGTAGCGCACGAACGCCTCTTGCGCCTTCGAGTACTCGAGCAGCTGCAAGTGCACCTGCCCAATGTTGTAGAGGAGCTTGTAGTTGGGCAGCAGCTGGTACGCGCGCTCGAATTCAATGAGCGCGGCTCGAAAGTTGCCCTCGTCGTAGAACTCAGCGCCCCGCTTGAAGCGCGTCTTGGCTTCGTCGGTTTGCTTGTCGGCGAACGCAGCGCCGGCGACGAACACCAACGCGAGCACGGTCAAGCGACTCAGTTTTCCCATGGTGCACTCCGGTCGATTTCTTGTTTCTTGTCGTCGAAGACTTCGGTGTCGATGCCGCGCTTGCCGTTGGGCGTGGTCTTCGGTTTGGGCGCGAGTTCTTGAATCGGTTGGTCGACTTCGCCGTCTTCTTTGCCTGCGACCGCGGGCTGCTTGCCGGTCGTTTTCGGGGGAGGTGGGCGCCGCACGACCACCGGGGGCGGCGGTGGCGGTGCCTTGGTGGCCACCGGCTGGGGCGCCGGCGTCGGCGCTTCGACCACCGGCCGAGGCGGCGTGGGCGCCGCCACGGCTTTGAGCGTGAGGCTCATCGTCAAATCGCGGTCGAACGTCACGTCGCGCACCTGGGGCTCAAAGCCCGGCGCCTTGGCCATCACCCGGTGCGGCTTGCCGTCTTGTGGAGTCATCGCCACGTAGGGGTTCGCGACCGCCGCGCCGTCGAGCTCGAGCGTCGCCGACAGCGGCTCGACCGAGATTTCGACCTTCGTCTT
>JBGAIY010000456.1:3066-5966 GCA_044225205.1 Myxococcaceae bacterium
CGGCCGTCGCATCGGTGACGGCCGGCACGGGCACCTGCTGAATGACCGCGGGTTGCCGCGTCGCGAGCCAGACGACCAGGCCCACCAACACCACGAAACCACCCGCCACCAACCCGATGATGACTTTGCCGTTCGAATCAGAGCCCCCGAGCGGAGCGGGCGGCGCGTCGGGCTTGCGCAGCGCGGTTCGCACGCCGCGGTCGGCCGTGGGGCGAGGCAGCGGGGGGCCTCCCGACAAGGTCGGCCCTTCGTCGCCAAAGGGCGGCATCGGCGCGGGCGGTGGGGCGGCGGTGACCGACGCGTGCGACGGCGGCATGCTGGGTTGGGGTTGCGCGCTGGGCGTCTCGGGTCGTGGCCGAATCGACGACGTCGACGAAATGGGTGTGTACCCGCTGCCCCGCGAGCGCAACGGCGCCGGCGTGCGCAGGGTCGCATGCGAGCTGGTCGACGAGCGCGGCAACGCAATGTTCACCGGTATCGGCGGCCCCGCTTGGTTGAGCTGCTGGTCGATGAGCGCCGCCACCCGCTGCTTGTCGGCCGCCACGAGCGGGGCGACGAAAGCCGCCAATTCTTCAGAGCTGACGGGGCCCCCGACCGTGCCCAAGTACAAGTCGAGCGCGTCTTTGAATTCGCGAGCGCTGTTCATGCGCTGCGTGCGGTCGGCAATGAGGGCGCCTTTGCAAATTTCTTCGAGCAGCGGCTCGATGCCCGCCTGTTCGATGTCGGGTATGTCGCCGTTGATCAGCCGGGCCGAAATGACCGCCGTCGTGGCGTCGCCCCAAAACGGCTTGCGCGTAATCGCTTCGGCCAACAACACGCCCACCGAAAAAATGTCGGCTCGGGCGTCGACCGGTTGCCCGAGCGCTTGTTCAGGCGACATGTAGTTGAGCTTGCCGCGGTAAAACCCGGCGTGCGTCATGGTGCGGCTGTCGCTGGTCTTGGCGATGCCGAAGTCGAGAATCTTCACCTCGCCTTCAGACGTCACCATGATGTTCTGCGGCGACACGTCGCGGTGCACCACGTTCAGCAACGTGCCGTCGAAGTCTTTGAGCGTGTGCGCGTACTGCAGGCCGGTCAGCACGCCCGACAAAATTTGCACCACCATGCGCAACGGCACGCCGCCGGTGTTCGCCGACAACCGGTTCAGCACGTACAGCGACGGGCCGTCGAGGTACTCCATGACGATGAACTGCCGCCCGTTTTCTTCACCGACTTCGTAGGTCTGAACGATGTTCGAGTGCGACAAGCGCGCCGAAAGCCGCGCCTCGTCGAGAAACATTTGGGCGAAGGCCGGGTCGTCGCTCACGCGCGAAACCTTCAGCACCACCAGCTTTTGGAAGCCGCCCAAGCCGTTCGACGCGGCGAGGTAGACGTCAGACATGCCTCCTCGGCCGAGTTCGGCCAGCAGTCGGTACTTCCCGATCAACGTTTCGCTCACGTCATGCCCTCACGACTGTTTTCACGCGGCCCTCGAAGCCGCGTTGCGCGACGCGCCCGTTCAGAAAAGCTGGAGCGCGTTGTTGCTGTAGAAATACGTGTTGGTGAACGACCCGTCAGAATTGATGGCCGTGCCCCACACCGACTGGCTGTATTGGTGGTTCGTCGCGCTGAAGCCCGCCGAAGCGCCCAGCGCCAAGTTCATGGGCGCCAGCGTTTCGAACGCCGTCACCATGTTGTCGGGGGTAATGGCGTCGCCCTTCGCGTCGACGGCTTTGAGCCCGGCGACGAACAAGCGACCGGCCAAGAAGCCCTCGAGCGAGGTGAACGACGGGGTCGCGCCGGCGGCGGCGATCAACCGACGAAATTCGGCGGCCACGTCGTTTTGGTCGGTCGCGTAGTACGGCACCACCTGCGAGACGAAGACGTTTTGCGAATACGCCACGCTTTCGCCGGTCGGCGCCACCAGCGAACCCAACCGCGAGAGCTGCTGGGCCAGCGCGTCGGGGCCGACGAACGACACGTTGCTGAAGTAGACTTTGAGGCGCGCCGCCTTCTTGAGCGTCGTTTGCTGCGCGTCGTTGGCGTACAGCCAGTCTTTGATGCCTTTGATGTACGCCGCTCCCGGCGAATACGTGTCGGTCATCATGATGCCCACGGTGTGGTTCGCCATGTCGGCCGACAGCAGCGTGGTCAGGTAGTCGATGGTGGCGGTCACCTGGTTCGGCACGCTGTTCACGTCGTTGCGGGTGTACCGGTAACGGTGAATGTTCGGCGTCTCGCCATTGCGAATCGACGTGTAGGCCGCGACCAGGCCGTTGTAGCCGGCGTCACCGAACGTGTCGTTCTGGTCGAAGCTGATCAGGTGGGCGTCGTCGGGCACTTTGAGCACGAAGAAGTACTGAAGCGTCGCCATGGCCTCTTGGGCGTAGCTCGCGCGCATGTTGAAAATGTATTTGGCGCACGGCCCGGCCTGCGTGTTGCGCAGCATCGTCGTCGCGCCGGTGAACGCTCCAAAGTACAGCCGGCCCGTTTCGACGGCGATCGGCGCGGCTCGAACCATGGTCGGCGTGCCCACCGAGCCGACGAGCCCCAGCACCGCCCCGGCCCCGGGGTTGAGCGCGGTCTGTGAAAAGGGCGCCGAGCCCGCGACCGGCGGGTTCGCCGTGGTCGGGCAGTGCGGCGCCTCGGTCGACGTTTCGGCCGCCGTCAACGTTCGCGCGTTCGACTCGGCGATGGTCGGGTCGTACTGGTCGTCGAGAAAGTTGAGCTTGACCTGCCGACCGTCGATGCCACCGTTTTGGTTCGCCACGTCGAAGGCCAACTGCAGCCCGCGGTTCATTTCAAGGCCGAGCGCCGCGCTCGACCCCGTGGCCGGTGCCGACTGACCAATGAAGATCGGCGGGCCCACGCAGAGCGAATTCACGCAGGTCGACAGCGCGTCGAACTTCGCGCAGTCGGTG
>JBGAIY010000457.1:0-5931 GCA_044225205.1 Myxococcaceae bacterium
CTGCAACGCGTCGACCGGGGCGTGCAACATCGACCTGTGCGCCGGAGTGAGCTGCACGACGCCGCCCGCTTCGGTGTGCAAAGACGCTTCGACGCGCCGTTCGTACGTCTCGCCGGGCGCGTGCAACCCCGACGCGGGCTCGTGCACATACGAGCCGCAAGACATCACCTGCGCGAGCGGTTGCTTGAGCGGGGCGTGCCAGGGAGACCCCTGCCAAGGCGTGGTCTGCAACCAGCCTCCAGCGGCGGTGTGCGTGAGCGGCAACCGCCAAGGCTACGCCGACGCCGGTACCTGCAGTGGAGGCTCGTGCAACTACCCGCCGGTGACCACGACGTGCTCATTCGGCTGCTCCTACGGGGCCTGTCAAGGCGACCCGTGCGCGGGAGTGACCTGCAATTCGCCGCCCCCGGCCTATTGCACCGACGCCGTTCGCCACAGCTTCGCAAGCCCGGGTACGTGCTCGAGCGGGGCCTGCCAGTATTCGCAGACCGACATGACCTGCATGTACGGCTGCGTGAACGGGGTGTGCAGCGGCAACCCGTGCGCGGGCGTGACGTGCAATTCGCCACCGAGCCCGGTGTGCATTGGCAGCACCCGCCGGGCCTACAACAACGGCACTTGCAGCAACGGCAGCTGCAGCTACACCGACTACACCGACACGGTCTGCAACTTCGGTTGCAGCGGCGGGCTGTGCTCGGGCGACCCCTGTTCGGGTGTCAGCTGCAACTCGCCTCCGGCCCCGACCTGCGTGGGCGGCACGCGGCGCGTCTTCAGCAACGGCACCTGTTCGGGCGGCAGCTGCTCGTACACGGCGTACACCGACACCGTGTGCTCGTTCGGCTGCAGTGGCGGCAACTGCAACACCGACCCGTGCAGCGGCGTGAACTGCAGCGCGACCCCGAGCCCCACCTGCGCGAACGGCACGACCCGCCGGGTGTACACGGGCGGCGGCACGTGCACCGCCGGCTCGTGCGGTGGCTACCCGTACACCGACTCGGCGTGCACGGTACCCGGGCCGAGTTGCTCGGGCGGCGTGCTCACCACTTACACTTCTCCAACCTGCTCGAGCGGTTCGTGTTCGTATTCTTCGGGCACCACGACCTGCACGGCGGGCTGCAACGCGAGCGGCAACGGCTGCGCGGCCGACCCGTGCGCCGGCGTCAACTGCAGCGCGACACCGAGCCCCGTGTGCGCGAACGGCACGACCCGCCGGGTGTACACGGGCGGGGGTTCGTGCAGCGGCGGCAGCTGCGGCGGCTACCCCTATTCTGACACCGCCTGCCCCACGCCTGGGCCCAGCTGCTCGGGCGGCGTACTCACGACCTACAGCCCGGTGTGCAGCGGCGGCACCTGCACGACCTCGTCAGGCACCTCGAGCTGCCCGTTCGGCTGCAACGCTGGCGGCAACGGCTGCGCGGCCGACCCGTGCACGGGCGTCGACTGCAGCGCGACGCCAAGCCCCGTGTGCGCCGACGGGTCGACCCGGCGGGTGTACACCGGCGGCGGGGTGTGCAGCGGAGGCACCTGCGGCAGCTACCCGTTCAGCGACAGCACGTGCCCGACGCCCGCCGCCACTTGCCTCTCGGCGACGGTCGCGCGCTCGTACGGCGCGGGCCAATGCAGCGCAGGCAATTGCAGCAATTCGACACTCGACGTCGACTGCAGCACCCAGCCCCTGCCCCGCATCACCTGTTCGAATACCCACACCAAGCGCGTGCCGAATGCGGGCAGCGGGGTTTGCACCTCGGGTGGCTGCACCTGGAGCTACCGCAGCGTCACCTGCACCGGCGCGCTCAACCTGTGCATCGACGACGGGCCCCCGTTCGACGCCTACTGCGACGGGTAACCGCTCGACCCAGGGCCGTGGTGCACGTGGCCCGGCTCAGTCGAGGCTCTGACCGGCGAGCACCCGCGCCGGGTTGGTGCCGAGCAGTTTCGTCAACGCGGCGCTGCCGGCGGCCTTCTCGAGCGCCTTGATGCTTTCGGCGACCCACGCCGCGGCGCCGACGGGCGAATGCAAGTCGGTCGCGCCGATGCCGTACAAACCTTCGTCGAGAAACGAGCGGGCGAGGCGCTGCGCGGTCTTGCCATAGCGGCCGATGAGCGCGCCGATGTCGAGTTGCAACACGGCGCCCTGGTCGACGACTTGGGCCGCCCGGCCCTTCTTTTCGAATTCAAAGCACCGCTCGGGGTGGGCGATGACCGGCGTCACGCCCTTGAGCTTCATTCGAAAAATGTGGTCGACGAGCGAAGGCAGGGGCGCGGTGTACGGCGCCTCGACCAACAGGTACGCCCCCGCCCGGCCGATGCGCCGCGAGAGCGTCGCCAGCAGGTTTTCGTCGAGAAAGAAGTTCTCGGCGTTGGGCTCGAGCGCCAACCCCACGCCCCGTGCTTGGAGTTCGGCCGTCACCGTTTCGAGCGCCGCGAGCGCCCGCTCGGCGGGGGCGTATTCGGGCCGGTTGTGGGGGCTGGGGGCCGCCGCCGAAAACCCCAGCGACACCAACACCTTGGCCATTTCGACGGTCTCGTCGAGCGTCTTGCAGCCGTCGTCGACGCCGGGCAACAGATGCAGGTGGAGGTCGACGAAGCCGCTCATGTGCGCTCAGCGCCAGTCGGCGAAAAAGCCGAACAGCGGCCCACCCGTATAAATGTTGCCGGGGAAACGAATCGACACGTCCCACGGGGAGGCGTAGCCGGCGTAGACGCCGATGACCAAGTGGTCGAGCACGCGCCAACCCGCCTGGGCGTGGGCTTCAGAGTAGCTGAGCACCCGGTTTTCGAACTGGTACACCGAGCCGGGCACGAACGAGGCCCGGTACCAGAGCGCGCCAAACGTCACCGTGAAGCCCCAGTGAAACACCTCGCGCGTGCTGCGGTACCCCACCCCGACAATGGCGACGTGTTGGTAGAGCCCCTTGAACCCCGGGGGCAATGACGCACCGGTGCCCGACCCGATCTGCCAGAGGGCGACGAGGTGGTTGCGCGGTTGCTCGAGCACCCCAATTTCCCACCCGATGCGAAAATGGGGTGTCGCCACGGGCGGGTTGATGAACAGGCCGAGCGAAAAGGTACGAGGCACGTACCAGGGTATGGGGTGCGTTTCGCGTTCGGCGGTATCGGGGCCAGAAATTTCGACGGCGAGCGCGCTCGCCAGTGCCAACGCGAGCACGTGCATGGTTTTGCGTTTCGCCCTCAAACGACAGCTTGTCAACCGGCGGCGCCGGTTCTACAACCGCCACACTTTTTCTCGGTAGGACACACCGCCCGGGAGGGGCCTTTGTCCACGTCGCTCCGTACCTACGTATTTCTCGATTCGTTACAACCCCAACTGGCCGCGCACATCTGCACGACGTGTCGTGGCTATTTCCCCGTGCCTTACGTGGCGTCGCTGTTCGTCGAAATCGCTCCGGGCATGGCCATTCACCGCCTGATGGACGTCGCCCTCAAGGGCACCAGCGTTCAACCGGCGACGTTGGTGGTCGAGCGCGCCTACGGCATGCTCGAGCTGCACAGCGAAGACAAAGGCGAAGTGCGCAGCGCCGGTGAGGCCATTTTGAAGAGCATGGGCGTCACCGAAAACGACCGCATGAAGCCGAAGCTGGTGTCGAACACCATCATTCGCGCCATCGAGCCCATGCACGCCATGATTCTCGACAAGATTCGCTTCGGTTCGCTCATCGAACCTGGCGAGTCGCTCTTCATTCTCGAGACCGAGCCCGCGGCCTACGCCGCCTTGGCCGCGAACGAGGCCGAAAAAGCCGCGAAGGTGAAGCTCATCGACGTGACGCCGTTCGGCGCGTTCGGTCGGTTGTACCTGGCGGGCAGCGAGTCTGAAATCGACTCGGCGGCGCACGCCGCGGTCGAGGCGCTCAAAGCCATTGCCGGCAAAGAGACGCCGCCGTTGAGCAAAGAAAAGTAACGTATTGAGTCGGTTTTGAAGCAACGCAGGTCATTTCACGCAACACCTTCACCGAGGTACACCCGATGGCTGACGCACTGGGCATGATTGAAACCAAAGGCTTCGTGGGCATGGTCGAAGCCGCCGACGCGGCGGTCAAGGCCGCCAAAGTCGAATTGGTCGGTTACGAAAAAATTGGCGGCGGCTACGTGACGATGATCGTTCGTGGCGACGTCGCGGCGGTGAAAGCGGCCGTCGAAGCGGGCGCGCGCGGCGCCGAACGGGTCGGCGAATTGGTTTCGACCCACGTCATTCCTCGGCCGCACGTCAACATCGACCTCGTTCTGCCCTTGGGCCGCCTCGACCAGGCGAAGGCCGAAAGCGGCCAGAAGTAACCCATGCTCCTGGGCAAAGTCGTGGGCACGGTCGTTTCGACTCGCAAAGAGCCCACGCTCGACGGGTCGAAGTTCTTGCTCGTTCGTGGCGGCGACGTCGACGGCAAGCAGACGGCCACGCGCGTCGTGGCGGTCGATGCGGTCGGCGCCGGCGTGGGCGAATGGGTGCTCTACGCGTCGGGGTCGTCGGCACGGCAAACCGAAATGACGAAAGACCGGCCGGTCGACGCGGTGGTCATGGCCATTGTCGACCAGGTCGAAGTGGGCGGTCAGTACACGTACGTGAAGTGAGGCCCGCCCGGGCCGGCGCGCAAGCCGTGGCGAGCCGGCGGTGGGCCGAAAGGCATTTGGGCGGTGACGCATGAACGAGTCGCAAATCAACACCATCGTCGAGCAGGTGGTGCGACGGCTGTCGACCGAGTTGGGGCGGGCCCCGTCGATGGGGTCGTCGCCTGGGGGCGCTTCGGCGCCGGCGTTCATCACCAAGCGGCCGGGCATCTTCGACGACCTCGATTCGGCCGGCGCCGCCGCGCAGCGGGCGCAAGCCCAATGGGTGGCCACCCCGCTCGACGTGCGGCACCAGGTCATTCGAGCCATGCGGCAGACGACGCGCTCGCTCGCCGAAGAGCTGGCGCACCAAGCGGTGAAAGAGACCGGCTTGGGCAACGTGCCCGACAAGATTCAGAAGAACCTGTTGTGCGCCAACAAGACCCCTGGCCTCGAGATTTTGCGGCCGTTGTCTGAGTCGGGTGACCACGGGTTGATGTTGACCGAGCGGGCGCCGTTTGGGGTCATCGGCGCGATTACGCCGTCGACCAACCCGACCGAGACGATCATCAACAACGGCATTGGCATGGTCGCCGGCGGTAACGCGGTCGTCTTCAATTGTCACCCCAGCGCCAAGGGCGTCGGCACGTTCTTCATTTCGAAGTTGAACGAGGCGATTGTCGGCGCAGGCGGGCCGGCGAACCTCATTTGCACGTTGGCGAACCCCAGCATCGAAACGGCGCAGGCGTTGATGAAGCACCCGTCGAACCGCCTGCTGGTGGTGACGGGCGGCCCCGCGGTCGTCAAAGCGGCCATGAATTCGGGCAAGCGCGCCATCGCGGCGGGCCCGGGCAACCCCCCGGCGGTGGTCGACGAAACGGCGAACATCGCCCAGGCGGCGAAAGACATCGTCGCGGGGGCTTCGCTCGACAACAACATCGTCTGCATCGTCGAAAAAGAAGTGTTCGCGGTCGCGTCGATCGCCGACCAGCTCAAGGCCGAAATGCAGAAAGCCGGCGGGTACGAGGTGCCGGCGTCGGCCATCAACCGGCTCGAAAAGCTGGTCATTTCTGACGGCCACGCCCACCGCGACTGGGTCGGCAAAGACGCCACGAAGATCGCGGCGGCGGCGGGGCTCAACGTGCCCGCCGGTACCAAGCTGCTGTTCGCCGAAGTCGACCCGACGCACCCGTTCATTCAGCTCGAATTGTTGATGCCGGTCATCGGGCTCAGCCGCTTGCGCACGGTCGAAGACTGCATCGCCGCGGCGCTCCAGGCCGAACATGGCTTCGGCCACACGGCGACCATGCATTCGACGAACATCGACCACCTCTCGGCCATGGCCAAGGTCATCAACACCTCGATCTTCGT
>JBGAIY010000458.1:0-5925 GCA_044225205.1 Myxococcaceae bacterium
GCAGGTACTCGAGACCGTTCATCTTCTCGTCAACCATCGTGTCCCTCTCCTTGTTGAATCCACTTGCCGGTGGTTCTTCAAGGATGGCGCGGTGGTCACTTTCTTCAACCCCGCCGTACACCACTCAACTGGACGCTACTGACGTCGGCCAGACCTCGCCGACACCCAAACCACGCGCTTGCTTCTCGAACACGGCTTTGCTGACGATCGCGAGAACACTCGGCATTCGGCGACCATATACGCGCTTCGGGCCCTTCGGAGCGCCACCGTGCTCGAGCCCGAGGGCGCTGCAAAGGTTGCGACCGCACGCTCGACTCAACTGAATTCGGAGAAAGCGCTCGGTGCTTCTCACTTCATTTCGCGGCGGCCCATGTCTACAAGCCTTTGCCATGACTGCCATTTCTCATGTGCTGGGGCGCGAAATTCTCGACTCGCGGGGCAACCCGACCGTCGAAGCCGAAGTTACCCTCGACAGCGGGGCTTTTGGCCGCGCGGCCGTGCCGTCGGGTGCGTCGACCGGTGAACACGAAGTGCTCGAATTGCGCGACGGCGACAAGAGCCGCTACGGCGGCAAGGGCGTGCGCAAAGCCGTCGCCCATGTGAATGACGACCTCGGCCCCGAGATCATCGGCCTCGACGCCACCAACCAAGCCCTCGTCGACCGCACCATGATCGCCCTCGACGGCACCCCCAACAAAGGCAAGCTCGGCGCCAATGCCATTTTGGCCCTCTCGATGGCCACCGCCCGAGCCGCGGCCCAAGAAGTCGGCTTGCCGCTCTACCGCTACATCGGCGGCGCCAATGCCCGCACCTTGCCCGTGCCCATGATGAACATTTTGAACGGAGGCGCCCACGCCGACACGCGTGTCGACGTTCAAGAATTCATGGTGCTGCCGTGGGGCGCGTCGTCGTTCGCCGAAGGCCTGCAGTGGGGCGCCGAAATTTTTCACGCGCTGAAAAAGATTCTCAAGGGCAAGAAGCTGGCGACCGGCGTCGGTGACGAAGGCGGGTACGCCCCCGACCTGCCCGCGAACGAAGAAGCGCTCAAGATGATCATGGAGGCGATCGGCTCCGCCGGCTTCAAGCCTGGCGCCCAAGTCGCGCTTTGCCTCGACGTCGCCGCGAGCGAATTTTACGACAAAGGCACCAAACGCTACCGCTTCAAAGGCGAGGGCAAAGAGCTCGACTCCGCCGGCATGGTCGCCTGGTACCAAGAGCTTGCGTCGAAGTACCCCATCGTTTCGATCGAAGACGGGTGTGCCGAAGACGACTGGGCCGGGTGGAAGCAGCTGACCGACGCGCTCGGCAAGAAGGTGCAGCTCGTCGGCGACGACCTGTTCGTCACCAACGTGAAACGGCTCGAGCAGGGCATCACCAGCGGCACCGCCAACTCGATTCTGGTGAAAGTGAACCAAATCGGTTCGCTGACCGAGACGTTCGAGGCGGTGCGCATGGCCCACCGCGCTGGGTACACGTCGGTCATGAGCCACCGTTCGGGCGAAACCGAAGATACCACCATCGCCGACTTGGCCGTCGCCCTCGACTGCGGCCTCATCAAAACCGGTTCGGCCAGCCGGTCTGACCGCGTCGCGAAATACAACCAGCTCTTGCGCATCGAAGGCGAACTCGGCGCCGACGCCCGCTACGCCGGCCGAGCGGCCATCAAGGTCGGTTGATGGCCGCGCCCCCGCGCATCTTGCTCTCGAATGACGACGGTTTCGCCGCCGAGGGGTTGCTCACGCTCATTTCGGCCGTCGAGGGCCTCGGCGAGGTGTGGGTCGTCGCTCCCGAACGAGAACAGAGCGCCACCTCGCACTCGTTGTCGCTGCACCACCCGTTGCGCATTCGAGCGCTCGAGCGCGCGCCCCGGCACTTCGCGGTCGACGGCACTCCGGCCGACTGCGTCTACCTGGCCGTCAACCACTTGATGCTCGACCGCCCCCCGGCGCTCGTGCTCTCGGGCATCAACCAAGGGCCCAACCTGGCCGACGACGTCATCTATTCGGGCACCGTCGCCGCGGCGATGGAGGGAGCCGTTCTCGGCGTGCCGTCGATCGCCTTCAGCCTCGCGTCGAAAAAACGCCCCCACCGGTTCGACCATTGCGTCGGCTTCGTGCGCGCCTTCGTCACCGAAACGTTGGGTCACGTCGTCGCGCAGCGCGTGCCCTCCAAGCTGTTGCTCAATGTGAACCTGCCTCCCGATTCGGTCGGCGCTGGCTACCAAATTACCCGGCTCGGCCGACACACGTACGGCGCCAACGTCATCGAGAAAGAAGACCCCCGAGGCCGCAAGTATTATTGGATTGGCGGCACCGGGTACGAGCATGTGACCGAGCCCGGCACCGACGTCACCGCCGTGCTCGACGAAAAACGCGTGTCGGTTACTCCGCTCATGCTCGATTTCACCGACCACGCCTTCGTCGAGCCCTTGCGCGACTGGTCGGTGCCCGGCTTCACGCAAGCCCCCGCACCGCAAGGGTCGCGCTGACCCGGCCCACAGCCGAAGATGTGCGTGGTGGTGTTCAAACGTGGCATGGCCTGGCCGGTTTTTTGGCGAACTTCGACGTTGGTGCTGAGCTGCGGCGGCACCTCTCGAGGAGTGGCTCATGCAACCGCTCGCGCACCCCGGTCACGTCACCTTCGTCGAACAGGGGCCCACCGGCTCCGAGCGGGTGGTGCCCATCGACCAGGTGCCCGAATCACTCGCGTTCGTGCGAGAGAACGGGGTCGCCGAGCCCGTCGTGCGGGTCGTGAGCCGGCCGCGCGGCGACAGTCGTGAAGTGAAGAGCTACGGCGTCGACGGGCGCTTGCTGTTGACGACCTTTCAGCGCCTCGCCCGCGAACGCCGCTTGCCCTTGCACGAGCGCTGACGCCGCCCCGCTGCATGAGCGCTGACGCCGCGAAAACCGCCCGCTGCGAATGACGCCCGCTTGCGCTACCGAAAAGACCCCGCTCCTTTTCGCGAAGACCTCCCCACCTTGTTTTCAATGCTCGACCGCCGGCAGTTGACTCCGCGCGTCGCCGAGCGACTGCCGTTGCTCGATGCCCGGCGTGCCAACGAGCGGCTCGAACGCGGCCACGTCGACGGCAAACTCGTACTGGTCGCCGACGAGGCCAGCGGGCGCACCGGCCCCGGTAACCCCTGTCGCAATTTCGAGCACCCCGGGGTGACGGTCGGCGTTGGCGTTTGGAGGCCATGTAGGTATGGTGCGCACCGCGGCGCGGCTAGGGCGTCGCCACGGGAAAATCGCCATGCGTCGAAGTCGGCTGGGTGCGTTGGTCTTGCTCGGGCTCAGCTTGGGCGCGAGTGGTTGTTTCTCTGCGGCCCGTGAGCCCGACTGCCTGCTCGACGGCACCTGCGAGTGCAAGAAAGACGACGACTGCACCGGGCGCCAGAGCTGTGTCGACGGCCGGTGCCGCGTGCTGGTCGACGCCGGCATCGGTGAAGTGGGGTGGCCGTGCACCGACGACGCCATTTGCAAACGCGGCCCCTGCTTGCCGAAGGGCCCGGGCAATGGCCAGGTCTGCACCACCACCTGCTCGGCCGACGGCGGCTACGCGTGCCCCAACGGCTGGGAGTGCAAGCAGTCGTTCACGGGCCAAGGCCTCGTTTGCACCCCGCGCATGCGCTCGCTGTGTCTGAATTGCGAGAGCGACTTCGACGGCTGCCCGGCCAACTATTCGTGCCGCTCGGTAATGGTCGACGCCGGTGTCGCGCGCCAGTGCATACCGAATTCAGAGACCTGCGAATGCTCGGCGTTCACGGCCGGCCTGCAGCGCAGCTGCAAACAGAGCAACTCGGTCGGCACCTGCTTCGGCTTCGAGACCTGTCAACCCGACGCGTCGTACTCGGGCTGCGACGCTCGCGCCGCCTCCAAAGAAGTGTGCGACGGCATCGACAACGACTGTGACGGCCTCAACGACCAGGCCGACCCCAGCCTCGACACGAGCGGCATCGCCGGCTACCCAGCGTGCTCGAAAGGCGCTTGCACCGGCTTTTGGGCCTGTGGCGGCTTGCCCGACGGCGGCGGAGCGTTTTCATGCTCGGCCCCCGACCCGGTGCAAGAGGTCTGCAACGGCGTCGACGACGACTGCAACGGCACCGTCGACGACGGCCTCAAAGACACCGCCGGCCGGTACCACAACGTGCGCGCCTGCGGCTCCTGCCAGACCGACTGCTTCGCCGTCATCGCCAACCTCGCGCGCGACGGCGGCACCGACGCGGGCGCCGTGCTGCTGGGCGCCGCCTCGTGCGATGAACGCGCAGGTCAGTTGACCTGCGTGCCCAAGCTCTGCGCGCCCGGGTACTACCCCTTTCCCCTCAACGCTCCCACCGAGTGCCAGAAGGCCGTGAGCTCACAGTGCCGCCCGTGCAGCAGCACCAACGACTGCCAGGTACCCGGAGACGAGTGCGTCGCCGTCGGCACCGACCCCGGCCTGTTCTGCGCGCAGGCCTGCGACACCACCTCGCTCTACCCCGGGTGCACCGGCGTCGTGGGCGACCAAGGTTGCTGCCCCGACGGCCACGTCTGCCAGGTCGTCGGCGCGGGCAAGCGCTGCGTGCCGAAAGGCAATTCGTGCCTCTGCAACGCCACCACCGTGGGCTTCACGCGCAGCTGCTTCAAGTCGAGCGGCGCGTCGACCTGCGTCGGCGAACAGAAGTGCGACGGCCAAGGCAGCTTCGGCGAGTGCGACACGTCGAAGACCACCATCGAACTGTGCGACGGCAAAGACAACGACTGCAGCGGCTCGGTCGACGACCCGTTCATCAACACCCGCGATTCGGGCACGTACGACTCTGACGAAGCCTGCGGCACGTGCACCACGAATTGCAAAGTGCGCTGGAGCCCCACCATTCAACACGCCATCGGCGGGTGCTCGGTACCTGCCGGCCAGGCCCCGGCCTGTGTCATCAAGCAATGCACGACCGAAACGATCGGGGGCGGAGGCTTGTGCCGCGTCGATTCTGACTGCGGCGGCGGCCGAAGCTGTCACCCCTTGTACCGGCAGTGCGTGAAGGCCTGCTCGTCGAACGCCGGTTGCGCCATGGGCGAGACCTGCGCCGCCAACGGGTTCTGCGCACGCTCCTGCTCGAGCGACGACGAGTGCGCCATGGCTTTGGGCAAACCGTCGAAGTGCACCAACCAGCAGTGCGGCGTCGTCTACACCTTCGCCGACGTCGACCTCGACGACACGAATGGCTGCGAGTGCCCGACCGCGCAGAGCGTCGTCGACGCGCCCGACGTGTCGGCCACCTACCCCGTGGCCGGCGTGCCGTACGTCGACCGAGACTGCGACGGCGTCGACGGCGTCGCCAAGACGTCGCTCTTCGTGTGGGCCCAATCGACCCAGAGCTCGGGTACCCAGAAGGCGCCGTACAAGACCATCGCCGAGGCCGTGGCGGCCTTCGACCCTTCGCTGCATTCGGCGATTTTGGTCGCCCAGGGCACGTACGTCGAACAGGTCGTCTTGCGCAGCGGCGTCGTGCTGCACGGAGGGTATTCGAGCACCTTCACCGAGCGCGACGTCATCACGTTCCCCACGTTGATCGAGGCGCCTGAACCCGACTGGTCGTCGCCCACCGCTCGGCGCGGCACCGTCAACGCCGAAGACCTGGCCGGCGCCTCCACCGTCGTGGCCGGCTTCACCATTCGAGGGTACGACGTCATTTCGCGCGCTCCGGCGGGGCAACAGGCCCGAAATTCGTACGCCGTGTACGCCCGTAACGCGCCCTCGCTCGTCTTGCAGAATAACCACGTGCTCGGTGGCCGCGGCGGCGACGCCCTCGGTGGCCAAACCGGGGCGGCCGGCGCGAACGGCGGCAGCGGCCAAAACGGGCTGACTTCGAAAGAATGCAACAGCGTCGACTGCGCCAACGAGTCGCAAGTCGGAGGCGCCGCCGGCAGCAATGCCTCGTGCCCCGGG
>JBGAIY010000459.1:0-5975 GCA_044225205.1 Myxococcaceae bacterium
GGTCAGGGGCGTGAAGGTAGTACACGTCGACGAAATCGGTGCGGAGCCGTTCGAGGCTTTCGTTCAGTGACTGAATGACCCGGGCGCGAGCGAGGCCCTCTTTTCGCCAGACGCCCACTTTGGTCGCGATTTTGACGCGGTCACGGCGACCGTCACCCAGCGCCCGGCCAATGATTCGCTCCGAGTCTCCGTCGCTGTACATGTTCGCGGTGTCGAAGAAGGTCACGCCGCGTTCGAGCGCGAGGTCGATGATTCGGAGGGCCTCGGGCTCAGGCGTGCGGCGACCGAAATTCATGGTGCCCAGCGCCAGCGTTTCGAATGGCATGGTGCGCGAATGCTAGCGCAAGCGATTGGAGGAGCGGTGCGCCGACCGTGTGCGGTTCGACGGTACTTTCGCTTGCTTCGACCGAACGGTTGGAGGGCGAACGTCACCCCTCACGAGACGACCTTATGCGAGCACCAGGCCAGGCATCCTCCGAGGCGTGGCGGAGTTTTCTGTTTTGGGGGCCCGGCCGTGTCTGGAGTTGATCATGAATCGTCTTGTCGTTCTCGCTGGGGTTCTGATGGTGGGCTGTGGAGCCGGTCCGTTGCTCGGGGTCGACGCGGGCCTTGGCGCCCACGACTCTGGTCAGCACCCCCTCGATGCTGGTGGCGCCAGCGTTGACGGTGGCACGGTTCGCGACGGTGGCGCCACTGACATCGACGGTGGTGCCGGCATCGACGGTGGTACCGGCATCGACGGTGGTACCGGCATCGACGGTGGTACCGGCATCGACGGTGGCGCCAGCATCGACGCCGGCACAGACGCGGGCGAGAGCAATGATGGAGGCGGGGTGAATTCGCCGTCGTTGGGGGCCTGCAACGACGGTTTGTGGCAACTGGTGGGGCCCGGGCTCGACGCGGGCACGCTCGGCGGCCGAGTGCTCGGGCTTGCGAACAGCCACGAAGCCCTGCTGATTTCAGGAGGTGAGACGGTGAATGGGCCGCTCTACTTCTTCAACGACTCAGTGTTGCGTTTGGGGCCAGGCGACGGCGGTTTCGCCACGGTCACTGGCGACCTGTACTTCTTCAACCGAGCCCGACTCGAAGCCGACGGCGGGGCCCTGTTCGTACCTCAAGCCGCGGGGGTGTCATTTCATGCCTACGCCGCCGACGACTCGAGGCTCCTGTTTTCACGAACGGCGCTCACCTTGGGCACCACCGACAACAACCTGTGGACGGTGGCGCTCTGCGGCCGGGCGCAGCTTGAAATGAATGCGGTCGACCTGAAGCGCGGGGCCAAGAGCACCCCGACACCGTTCGCTTTCGACTCGGCTCGCGCGGTCATCGAAAACCCGAACGACTTCGTCGAACTGTCAGTGCGCGACAACGCCCACGGCGTGGTTCGTGCCGCCCGGCAGGCAACGGTCGGGGCCTACCTCATCGTGACCGAACCCGCCCCACAGGTCTTTGGGCTCACCAGTGGCTTCGTCGACGGAGGGCAGCGCACGGCGGTGAAGACCAGCGATGGTGGCACCTCGACCGAGCTCGAGGTCTTCGATTCGAACGTGTTGTATGGCCTGTGGCTCCACCCGCATACCGACGTCACCCTCGAACATTCATCGATCGGCCTGTTCATGAGATTCGACGAGCGGTCTTCGGTGACTGGGCTCAACGGAGCGCCCAGCCCGCAGACGACCACAATTCATTTGACAGACCGTCAATTGAATTTGGTCGATTCAATCGCTTGGCCGGTGAATGCCTACTTCGAGCCCACCCAAGCCGGCGGCATCGATTTTTCGCAGTCGACGGTGGGAGAGCTGACCTGCAGCGGGCCCACCGGCACGGCCTGCACGATGGAGCGAGGGGGCGTCGACGGCACCGGGGGGTTCGTCACGGTCTCGGGAGGTGCGCGTTTCGAATTGACCGACGGCGAACTCAACACCTACCTGCTCGCCACGCAGCAGGCGCGGGTGGTTTTGCGGCGAGTCGCCCACCGGCCCAACCCTGCCCTGGCTCCGGCGTTTCGAAAGCCTCTGTCGCTGGTGGCGGCCGGCCAGAGCGTGGTGGTGCTCGAGAACCAGAACCCGTTCGTGAGTCTCACCGAAGACGGGGGCGCGGTGCCGCAACGCGTGAGCGAAGAAGCCGCGGTGGTGAACGCGGCGATGTACCTCGACCCGCTGAGCCCGGCCGACACCGAGTTCGACGAAACCGATGGCGGTACGCACCTTCGACCGGTCTACGGCGCCGCGAGCGTCAACACCGACGGAGGCCTCCACCGACTGGTGGGTTCGGCGCTCACGGCGGTGCAAGGCCCGAGCACCGTGGTGCTCACGACGAACACGGGGTCACTCGCGCCCTTGAGCGTGGTGGGTCAACTCGACACATCGAAGCTGGGCGCCGGCAGCTGGGTGCTTCACTTGACCGTCGACCTGGCCTCGGGCCGCGCGGCCGACGTGACGCACCCCATTCACATTGCCCGGTAAAGCCCCTTTACGGCGCTGTAAACTTTCTTCACAAAGCCGTTCACAACATGGGTTGTCGCCCCGACAGTCGGCTGCTAGGGCAGCGTGGCCTTCTGCACGGGAGTTCATGTGACCAGCCGCTCGTTTCGTACCGCTCTTGGCTCGGGGGTTGCTGAGGCTGGGGCGCCTCGCTTGCGACACGGAGCACGCGCGTTGCGCGAGGCCGTGGCCTCGTTGGCCGAGCCGGTGATTGTGGTCGCGAAAGACGGGCACCCGGCGGTGGCCGAAGGCGGTTCGGCGCAGCTGGGCACGACGCCGCGAGAAGGGGCGCTGCCGCTGTTGGCCCACGTGCCGGCGCTGTCGCCGGCGAGCCTCGGTGATGCCGGTTTTCGAAACGCCCACGGGGTGACCTACGCGTACGTCGCGGGTGAAATGGCGAACGGCATTGCTTCGGAGGCGCTCGTCGAAGCGGTCGCCCGTGCGGGCATGCTGGGCATCTTCGGAGCGGCGGGCTTGCCGGTGGCGCGCATCGAGCAGGCGATGGAGCGGCTCGAGCGCAGCTTGGCGGCCCTCCCCTGGGGCGTGAATTTGATTCATTCGCCCGACGACCCGGCGCTCGAGGCGGGCGCGGTCGAGCTGTTCTTGAAGCGGGGGCTGCGCTTGGTGAGCGCTTCGGCGTACCTCGACTTGACCCTGCCGATCGTCAAGTACCGGCTCGCCGGCATTCACCGAGGTACCGACGGGCGGGTGGTGGTGCCGAACCGGGTCATGGCCAAGGTTTCTCGGGTCGAGGTGGCGCGCAAGTTCTTCGAGCCCGCGCCCGAGCGCTTCGTTCAAGAGCTGGTTCGCACGGGCTTTTTGACCGCCGAACAAGCCGCGCTGGCGGCGACGGTGCCGATGGCTGACGACGTGACGGCCGAGGCCGACTCCGGTGGCCACACCGACAACCGGCCGTTGGTGCTGCTGTTGCCGGCCCTGCAGAGCTTGCGCGACGAAGTCAGCTCGAAATGGCAGTACCCGGTGTGGCCGCGCGTGGGAGCGGCCGGCGGGCTCGCGACGCCGGCCTCGGTGGCGTCGGCGTTCGCCATGGGTGCGTCGTACGTGGTGACGGGCTCGGTGAACCAGGCCTGCCGCGAAGCGGGCACGAGTGAGGCCGTACGCGACATGCTGGCCCAGGCGTCGCCGACCGACGTGGCCATGGCCCCCGCGGCCGACATGTTCGAATTGGGAGTGAAGGTTCAGGTGCTGAGCCGCGGCACGATGTTCGCGGTGCGGGCGCAGCGGTTGTACGACCTCTACCGCAGCCACGACTCGGTCGAAGCCTTGCCCGCGGCCGTACGGGCCGAGCTCGAAGAAAAGTACTTTCGCTGCTCGCTGGAGCAGGCGTGGGCGGGCTGCGAGACGTTCTTCGCCGCGCGTGACCCCCGGCAACTCGAGCGCGCCGCGAAAGAGCCGAAGCACCGCCTCGCGTTGTTGTTTCGTTCGTACTTGGGCCAGGCCTCTCACTGGGCGAACGACGGGGTCGCCGATCGGCGCCTCGACTACCAAGTGTGGTGCGGCCCGGCGATGGGCGCCTTCAACGCGTGGGCCAAGGGCAGCTTTCTCGAAGCCCCGAGCGCGCGCGGCGCGGTGGTCGTCGCGAAGAACTTGTTGGTCGGGGCGGCGGTGTTGACGCGCGCGGCGGCGTTGCGGGCCCAAGGGTTCGACGTGCCGGCCGAAGTGACCCAATTCGGCCCGCTGACCGAAGCCGAAATCGACGCGTTGCTGATGCGCTTCACCCCACCCGCCTCGACGGTGGCGGTGGCCCCCGGCGCGGCCTCGACGACGGCCACCTTTCCCGCTCCGGTCGACGAACCCATCGCCATCGTGGGCATGGGCAGCCTGTTTCCCAAAGCCGAGAACCTCACGGCCTTTTGGCGGCTGCTGCGCACGGGGCTCGACGCGGTGACCGACGTGCCCGCCTCACACTGGGCGGTGGGCGAGTACCACGACGCCGACCCGCACGCGCCCGACACGACCTACGCCCGGCGCGGCGCTTTTTTGTCGGCGTTCGGCTTCGACCCGACCGAATTCGGCATTCCTCCGAGCATTTTGGAGGCGACCGACACCTCGCAACTGCTCGGGCTGGTCGTCGCCAAGATGGCGATGGAAGACGCCGGTTACGGCGACCACGTCACGTGGGACCGCAGCCGTGCGAGCGTGTTGCTCGGAGTCACGGGCACGCAAGAACTCGTCATTTCACTGGGCGCTCGCCTCGGCCACCCGAAGTGGGAAAAGGCCCTCGACGAAGCGGGCGTCGACGAGCAGACGGCGCAAGGCGATCATCGCGCGCATTTCGCAGTCGTACGTCCGGGTGGCAAGAGAACTCCTTTCCTGGGTTGTTGGGCAACGTGGTGGCGGGCCGCATCGCGAACCGGCTCGACTTCGGCGGCACGAATTGCGTCATCGACGCGGCGTGCGCGAGTTCATTGGGCGCCATTCACCTCGCGGTGCTCGAATTGCGTGCCAAGCGCAGCGACGTGGTGCTCACCGGTGGCGTCGACTGCCTCAACGACATTTTCATGCACATGTGTTTCAGCAAGACGCCGGCGTTGTCGGCCTCGGGCGACGTGCGGCCGTTCTCTGAAAATGCCGACGGCACGCTGCTGGGCGAAGGCCTGGGCATGCTGGTGCTCAAGCGCCTGTCAGACGCCGAACGCGACCAAGACCGCGTCTACGCGACGATTCGTGGCGTCGGCACGTCGAGCGATGGGCGCGCGAAGAGCATTTACGCGCCGCTGCCCTCGGGCCAGGCGCGGGCGTTGCGGTCAGCCTACGAACAGGCGCGGGTGCGGCCACGTGACATCGCGTTGCTCGAAGCCCACGGCACCGGCACGAAGGCCGGAGACGCCGCCGAATTCGAAGCGCTCCATCGCGTGTACCGAGAAGATTCGAACGACCCCGCGTGGTGCGCGCTCGGCTCGGTCAAATCGCAAATTGGGCACACGAAAGCCGCGGCGGGCGCCGTGGGCACCATGAAGGCAGCGCTGTGCCTGCACCACAAGGTGTTCGCACCGACGCTCAAGGTCGAAAAGCCGAACCCGGCCATGAACATCGAAACGAGCCCCTTCTCGCTTTCGACCCAAGCGCGGCCGTGGCTGCGCGACCCGCACCGGCCCCGGCTGGCGGCGGTGAGTTCATTTGGTTTCGGTGGCAGCAATTTTCACTTGGTGCTCGAAGAACACAGCGCGCGCCGCACGGCCCCCGCGTGGGACGGCGCGGTCGAACTGCTCGCGATTTCGGCGAAGTCGGCCGTGGGCGTGACGAACGAACTGAACGCGGCCAGTGCGGCGTGGGCGCAAGGCACGGCGGCATTCGCGCAGTTCGCCCGCAAGGCCCGCAGCCACTTTCGTTCGACCGACGCGTACCGAATGACCGCGGTCATTTCGCATGGCGAAAGCACCGTACCGAGCCTGTTGGCCCGTGCGGCCCAGCAAGTGTTCAAAGCACCCGAGGCGGCATTCTCTCTGCCCGAAGGCCTTCACTACGGAG
>JBGAIY010000460.1:0-5913 GCA_044225205.1 Myxococcaceae bacterium
CCGGCGGTGTCGGCAATCATCAGGTCGGCGTTTTCGGCTTTGGCGACCTTCGCGGCTTCGAAGACGACCGACGCGGGGTCGGCGTCTTCTTTGCCTTTCACCAGCTTGGCTCCCGCGCGCTCGGCCCACACGTCGAGCTGCTCGGCGGCGGCGGCGCGAAACGTGTCGCCTGCGCCCAAGACGACGCTCTTGCCCATGGCCTTGGCCTTCGCCGCCAACTTGCCGATGGTGGTGGTCTTGCCGGCGCCATTGACGCCCACGACCATGATGACGTGCGGGGGCCCTCCGCCGGCCAGCGCGTGGTTCGCCTTGAGGTCGACGATGCGCTCAATTTCTTTGCGAATGACCGCCTTCATTTTGTCTGACGAATCGAGCTCTTTCGAACGCGCCTTTTCTCGAGCGAATTCAACGAGGTTCGACGCCGTCTTCACTCCGATGTCGGCGGTGAAGAGCACGTCTTCGAGCTCGGCCAACACCTTGTCGTCAATGGCTTTGGGCGCCCCCCCGAACAGGCCGTTGAGCCGGGCCATGAAGCCTTCGCGGCGGGTTTTGGCCAGGCCGGCGGCCAAGGTCTGCCCGGCTTCGGCTTCGACCTTGCGGCGCTGCTCGTCGGCGGCGTCTTTGAGCCGCTGGGCTTCTTCGGCCTTGGCGCGCTCGGCGGCCTCGCGGGCCAAGCGTTCGCCTTCTTCACGCTCGCGTTTCTTGCGTTCGCGCTCTTCGCTCTCGGCCACCTTCTGCGCGCGGTACGCGTCTTTCTTGGCGTCTTCTTCTTCGGCCTTCAGTCGCTTGGCTTCGGCCTCGAGCGCGGCACGCTTGGCGTCGTCGGCCTGCTTGGCTTCGGCTTCGAGGCGCAGCCGTTCGGCGTGCAACCGGTCGGCGGCGTGCTTCGCGTCGTCGGCTCCGGCGCGGGCTTTCAGCTCGCCTTCGGTCGGTGGCAGTTCGACCCGAGGGGCTTCGGGCCGCTGGGGAGGCAGGGGCTCGCCCGCGATCGACGGAGGCGGCAACCCCGGCGCGAGCGGCTCGCGCCGACGCATCAGCTTGCGCGCGGCGAGCACCAGCAACAACACGAACCCCACGATCAGGACCAGGGCGAGCACCGTGCCCCAGGTACTGCCCGCGTCGGCAGCCGCGGAGGGGTCGACCGCGGTCTGGGCGAAAATCGGCTTCATAGCGCGGCGCCATAGCACGGGCTGGCCCCCTCGGTTGAAGGTCGTGGTAGAGAGCCCACCCCATGCGACTTCTTCTCGGAGCGGTGACCCTGGTGTTGGCTGGTTGCATCGTGCAAGCCCCCACGAGCGAGGGCACCCAAGTGAGCGCACGCGCGTTGCCGCCGTCGCCGCCAGTCGAAGTGAAGAGCGGCGCCAATTTCGGCGACAAGGTCGAGCTGTTGAGCGTCATGTTGTCGACCGGCCGAGGCGTGCCGGGCGAAACGGTGAAGGTGCTCGCCAGCTACAAGGTCAACGCCGCCATCGACGCCGACTACACCATTTTCGTGCACGTCGAAGACGTCGACGGCCGGGTCGACCGCATCAACGTCGACCACACGCCCGGGCGCGGGAGCCTCCCCACCTCGAAGTGGAAGGTCGGCGACATCGTTCGTGACGAGTTCGACATTCCCATTCCTCCGGGGTACCCGGTGCGAGGGCTCAACGTCATGCTCGGCTTTTGGGACCCCCGAACCGACGCGCGCATGAAAATCATCAATGCCGACCAGGTGCGCACCGACGGGCGCGACCGGTTGATGGTCGCCAATTTCCCCGTGGTTCAGGCGCAGTAGGCCGAAAACGCGTCGACCAGCGCCGGTCAAAACGACAGGCCCGCGCCGAGGCCCAGCTCGGGCAACAGCGGGTACCTCCGCACGCTTTGCAAGCCGCCAGTCAGCGCCAGGCTGACGCCCACGTGGTGCGTCAACCACAGACAGGTCTCGATTCTCGATTGAAGGGTGAAGCGCGGCGCAAAGTCGTCGACCGCGTTGACGACGACGCCTCCGAGCAGCGAGCCCCGCACGCTGAGGCCTTCACCGTTGAGCCCGCGAAGGTCGATGAACAGACCCGAAGGCCCCGCCCGCAGCGCAAACGGGAGCCCGCGACCAAACCAGAGTTCATCGCGGGCGACCCAGCCCAGCTCGCCTTCGATTGAAACGTATTTCAACGCGTGCACTTCGACGTCGACCCCGTGAAGCACCGACGTATCAAACACGACCGAAACGCGGCCGAGCGCGGCGCGGGGTGGCGGCCGGGTCACTTCGGCCGAGGGGGCCGCGACCGGCGGCGGGTCGCGGGGGGCTTGCGCGAGAAACGTGAGCGTCAATGACAAGGTGAGCATGGGCGGTGTGACTTCACCCGCTGTGCCAAGCGAAAGGTCTCGAGCCAATGGAGTTGGACCACGGGTCTGTGCAACGCCTTGCTCACCGGTGTGCACCCCGCGGCGGCTCGGTTCAACGCCGCGCCGGGCAGTCACCCACGAGGTCGACACCGCCGAAAAACTCAGCGACGACCAAGCGCCAGGCCTGGGCGTTTTCTTCGGGGCCGCACTTGAAGGGCGACAGCCGGGGCTCCTTGCGAAGAATCGCTCGGTGCTCGAGGTAGTAGCGCTTCGCGATGTCGGCCGCGTATTCGCGAACGTCGTTGCCGGGTTGAAAGTCGTAGTACGTGCCGCCGATGACTTTGATGGAGTCGGGCGTGTAGGGCCCAAGGCATTTCACGTTGGTACCGCACCGAGCCACGATGCGGTCGTACACCGTTGTCAACGCCACCTTCGACCAGTCGCCCCGGGCTTGGTCGTTGAGGTGAAATATTTCGTGGGCCAACGTGCCTCGCACGCCCAGCTCGCTCGTCAGCAGCGAGCCCGCGACGTTGTACGCCACCGACCAGTCAACCGCGTAGGCCGAAGGCGTTCGTCGCTTCACCGACTCGAACACGCGAAATTCGAGCGCGCGCCATCGATACGAAGGCGTGCCCCCCAACAGCCGAAAAAAGTCGTCGAAGTCGGTCAGCGCCAGGGCGATGTCGCTCAAGTGGCGACGCAGGGCCCCCACGGGCAAGCGAGGCACCAAGTGCACGACGCCCCGGTAGCCTCCGTCGAAGTCTTGTTCGGGCAACACGCCCACCACCGTACCCGTGCGCTCGTAGAGCCCGACCGCGAGCTTCACCGCCGCCGCATCGCCCGCGTATTTCGCCGCCAACAGACACCGAATCTGCGCGGGGCCGTCACCCTGGTCGCAGGCCGGGAGCTGGGCGGCGTCGAACCCGAGCAGCGCTTGCGCCCGGCCTCGCGACAGGCCGGGTTCGGCGGCGAGCAAGACCGTCAGGGCAGCGAAGAGCACCGGGTGATGCTACTTCAGCCGAACCTCGGGAGCGACGCCCACCACCGCAGAGGCCACGTCGCGTCGCCACATTGCACGAGGGCACCAAAGGCCGGCCCAGCGTCTGGCCGCCGGCCTCGGTCACCACGAACGCCAGCCAACCTCACGCCACTTCGAACAGGCCCGCCGCGCCCATGCCGCCACCAATGCACATGGTGACGACACCGTAGCGACCGCCGCGGCGCTTCAATTCGCGCAGCAACGTGCCAGCCATGCGCGCACCCGACACCCCGAGCGGGTGGCCGAGGGCAATGGCGCCACCGTTGGGGTTGACCTTCGACTGGTCGAGGCCCAGCTCCCGAATGCAGTACAGCGACTGCGCGGCGAACGCTTCGTTCAGCTCGAACACGTCAATGTCTTTGACCGTCAACTTGTTGCGCTCGAGCAGCTTCTTCACCGCAGGCACCGGGCCGATGCCCATGATGTCGGGGGGCACTCCGGCGACGGCGAAGTCGACGAAGTAGCCGAGCGGTTTGACACCGAGCTGTTTCGCTTTCGATTCTGACATCACCACCGCGGCCGCGGCGCCGTCGGTCAGCGGAGAGGCGTTGCCGGCCGTCACCGTGCCCTTGCTGTCGAACGCGGGCTTCAACTTCTGCATGCCCTCGAGCGTGGTGTCGGGGCGCAGAATGGTGTCGTCGCTCACCGTCACTTCGCGCATGGTACCGCTCTCGTCGGCCACCCGCACGGTGATGGGGGCGATTTCGTCTTTGAACGCGCCCTTTTCGCGGCCCGTCGCCGCGCGCCGCTGCGATTCGACCGCGAAGGCGTCTTGGTCTTCACGCTTGACGCCGAAACGCGCGGCCACTTTCTCGGCGGTGGCGCCCATGGTCGTGTAGACCTCGGGGTGCTTTTCCATCAGCTCGGGGTTGGCCGACACTTTGTTGCCGCCCATGGGCACCATCGACATCGTCTCGGTGCCACCGGCGATGCCGACTTGGTACTGGCCGGCTTGAATGCTCTGGGCGACCTGGGCAATGGCCTGCAAGCCCGACGCGCAAAACCGGTTCACGGTCATGCCGGGCACCGAGTCGGGCAGGCCCGCGGCCAAGCTGGCGATGCGCGCCACGTTCATGCCCTGTTCGGCTTCGGGCATGGCGCAGCCCAACACCACGTCGCCAATTTCTTCGGCTTTGAGGCCCGGCACCCGAGCCATGGCCTGCTTGATGACGTGGGCCGCCATCGTGTCGGGGCGGGTGTCTTTGAGTTCGCCCTTGTTGGCGCGGGTAAACGGCGTGCGGGCCGTGCTCGCAATGACAATTCGTTCAGCCATGGTCGTTCTCCTTCTTGTTCTCTTTTTGAAATTCGATGTTCGCCGCCGCGCCCTTCAGTTGCGCAGGGGCTTGCCCTTCGAGAGCATGTATTCGAGCCGGTCTTGCGACTTGGCCTCGCCGCAGAGCGACAAGAAGGCTTCGAGTTCGAGCTCGAGCAACCGCTGCTCGGTGACGACCGCCGTGGGCGAGGTGTCACCGCCGGTAATCACGCTCGCCAACTTCTTGCCGATGAGCCGGTCGTGGTCGCTGATTTGGTGGTTCTGCACCATGTCGTACAGCGCCATGTCGATGGTGGCGGCGCCCGAGCGGCCCGGCAGCAAGAAGGTCGAAGGTCGCGGCGGCAAGAACCCCGCCTCGGCCATGCCGATGCACCGGCCTTTCGCGTCGGCCAACAGGTGGTCGCGGTTCATCGAAATGCCGGCGTCCCACGCCAGGTAGCCGGCTTCTTTGGCTTCTTCGGCGCTGGTCGCAACCTTGGCCATGCCAATGTTGAAGAACGCTTTCTTGATGAAGGGCAGCGCGTCGAAGTCTTTCGAACCCGCGTGCATGCCGAAGAGGTTGCGCAACAGCTGCAGGTTGCCGCCACCACCCGGTATGAGCCCTACCCCGACCTCGACGAGGCCAATGTAGGTCTCGGCTGCGGCCTGTTGGGCATTGCCGCTCATGGTCAGCTCGCAGCCGCCGCCCAACGCCAAGCCGAACGGCGCCGTCACGACGGGCACGCGGCAGTACCGCATGTGCTGATTCGCGCTCTGAAAATTGCCGACCAGTTTTCGAACGTCTTCCCACTGGTTTTCTTTGCAGGCCCACAGCAGCATGGCGATGTTGGCACCCGCCGAAAAATTCTGCGCGTCGTTGCCAACGACGATGCCGCGAAAGTCTTTCTCGGCGAGCTCAATGGCCTTTTCCATCATCTCTACGTTGAGCGCGTCGATGGAGTTCATCTTCGAGTGCAGCTCGAGCTGAACGATGCCGTCGCCCATGTCCCACACGGTGGCCGACTCGTTGCCGGCGAGCTTCTTGTTGCCGCGTTTGAGCAGCTCGACGGTCACCTGCCGCTCGTTCACCGGCACGCGCTTGACCGACTTGGTCTTCACGTCCCAATAGGTGTCGGCGGTGCCGTCGACCGCGTAGAAGCTGGTGCGGCCGGCTTTGAGCATGTCTTCGACCCAGCCGGCGACCGAAATGCCCAGCTCTTTCATGCGGGCGACGCCCTTGGCCACGCCGTAGGCGTCCCAGGTCTGAAAGGGGCCCATTTCCCACGCGAAGCCCCAG
>JBGAIY010000461.1:0-7130 GCA_044225205.1 Myxococcaceae bacterium
GGTTGGCCTCGACGTCGGCGGTCTCGGGCTCGTACTGCACCGTGCGCCCGCGCCGGCGCAAGTCACGCGCCAAGAAACGGGCTTGGGTAATGGCCACGCCCGGCATCTGCAACGACGTCAACGCCCCGGCATGAAACTGATTCCACAGCCGGGCCCAGGCGTCTTGGGCGACATCGCGAGCGTCGTCCATCGACAGGCCTTCGCCCATCAGCGCCACCAAGACCCGCCGCTGATGCTTGACGATGAGGCGCTCCCACGCCGCCCGGTCTCGCGGAGCGCTCGCTTGGTCGGTCTCGGCCAATGCGTCTGAAGCCGGTGGCATCACCAAGAGCATCTGCCAGGAGAACGATTTGTGCAGCGCCTCATATCGCACCCTTGAAATGCCAAGAAGAATCAGTGGTTGCGTCGGGGCTCAAGGTGGGCTCTCTTCGCGCGCCATGATCGAACGACGCGACGTCGCCTTGACCACCTTTTTGCGCAGCGTGCCCGTGTTTCACGACTTGAAAGCGTGGCAGCCTCGAATTGCTGTTCGACTTTCTCGAAGAACGCACCTGGGCGGGCGAACACATTTTCGACGAAGGCGATTTGGCCGCACCATGTACGTCATTCGCGAAGGCGAAGTCGACGTGGTGCGCAAGTCGTCGCTGGGCAACCGCGTCGGCTTCGTGCGGTTGGGCCCAGGCGAGTGCTTCGGCGAAATGACCCTCGTCGAGCTTCAGCCGCGGTCGGCCGCCTGCGTGGTGAAGAAAAAGTGCGTCACCTATTCGCTCACCAACCTCGACTTGTGGAACTTGTACAAGGCCGACAACTACGCCTACGTCATCATCTTGCAGAACATTTGCCGCATGCTGAGCCGCCGGTTGCGCAAGGCCGACAGCCGCATCGTCGACTTTCTCGACCAGGGTGGCCCTGACGCGCCGTCGGCCAAACCCAAAGCCGCAGGCAAGGCGAAGAAGAAGAAATAGCTCGTGTTCACCGGCCTCATTCAGAGCCTCGGTACGGTCGAGCGGGTCACCAGTGGCCCGGTGACCGACGTGTGGGTCGACACCACCTTTGACCCCGCCGACTTCGTGCTCGGCGAGTCGATTTCGTGCGACGGCGTTTGCCTCACCGTCGTCGATTTCCACGGCACGCGCTTTGGCGCAAGCCGCCCCCGAAACCCTGCGCCGCTCGACGCTGGGTCACTGGCAGGTCGGCACCCGCGTCAACCTCGAAAAAGCCCTGCGGGCCGGCGACCGGCTCGGTGGCCACCTGGTGCAAGGCCACGTCGACGGGGTCGCCGACATTCTCGAAGCGCGGGCCGACGGCAGGGTCTATGGGCGATGACGTTTCCCGTGCCGAAAGGCTGCCGCGTTCGTCGAAAAAGGGTCGGTGTGCATCGACGGCATCAGCCTCACCGTGACTTCGGTCGGCCCCGACCGGTTCTCGGTGATGCTGATACCCGAAACCGTGCAGCGCACCTCACTCGGCCGCAAGCGCGTCGGAGACCGGGTGAACCTCGAAGCCGACATCATCGGCAAGTATGTGGCCCGCATGGTCGGGCTCCGCGGAGGCGGCCGCGGCGAGGGTTTGACCGTCGAACAGCTCCGCACCGCGGGCTTCGTGCCGTAGGTCGAGCGGGTGGCCCGCCCACCGGTCTTCTGGCCCATGAACGCCCCACCCGATGAATTGCCCACCCCCTCGACCGACGCCCGCGCGCTGGCGGCCCAGGTCGAGGCGCTCACCACCGCCACCCGGGTGCCGCTCGTGCCCGAGCTGAAGCTGCGGCTGCTGACCCATGAGAGCCTGCGGTGGCACCGGTCGCCCGAACTGTTCGTCGAGCGCGGGTGGGGCTTGCCGTATTGGGCGTTCGCCTGGCCCGGCGGCCAGACCCTCGCGCGCTTCGTGCTCGACCACCCCCACTGGGTTCGCGGGCGTCGCGTGCTCGACCTGGGGTGCGGCGGTGCCATTGAAGGCCTCGCGGCGGCCCTGGCCGGAGCCGCCTTCGTCGTGGCGAACGACGTCGACGCCACGGTCCTGGTCGCCGCTCGCCTCAACGCGTCGCTCAACGACGTACCGCTCGAGGTGCAGCGAGCCGACTGGCTTCAAAGCGGCGACGCCAACTTCGACTTCGACTTCGACTTCGACGTGTTGCTCGCGGGTGACTTTTTGTACGACCCGTTGCTCGCTCAGCACGCGCTCGGGTGGTGGCGCAAACTTCGCGCGCGCGGGGTGACCGTGCTGGTGGGAGACCCCGGCCGAGTACCGTTCTCCGAGGGCCGGGTGCCGCCGAGCACCGGGCGCCGTTCGACGGAGATGTGCGTGCGATCACCACCTGGCCCTGTCGGGTCTTGGAGTTCACAGGCCTGTAGCGGGCTGTGCCGTGACGGCCGCCGAAAATGCGGTGGCGCGCGCTTGGGGTATCGTGGGGCGGCGCACCGACATGTCGAACGCCGAAAAGCCAGCCGCTTCGCTGCTTTCGGGGCGCATGCTCGGGAGATTTTCTCGTGGCCGAGAAGCTGGCCGAGGGCGTGGGCGCGACGTACCACGCTCGCCAAACGTTGCTCGGTCGAGACGCGGTCATCAAGGTGCTGCTCTCTGGCGCCGACGCCGACGGTTACACCCAGTCGCGCTTCTGCGTGAAGCGCGGCTCGCGTCGCGCATCGAGCACCCCCGCGGGTGCAGGTGTACGCCTTCGAGCCGAACCCGACGGCCTGTTGTGGATCGCCATGGAGCTGGTGCGCGGCAAGTCGCTCTCGGCGTGGCTCAAAGAAAATGGGCCCATACCGCTCGTGCGCTTCGCGCCCTTCTTCGACGCGCTCTGCGACGTCGTCGACGCCGTGCACGAAAAGGGCATCGTGCATCGAGACATCAAGCCGTCGAACGTCATGGTGACCGTGCGCAACGGCGCGCCGTTGTTCGACCTCGGCATCGCCACCATCGTGCAGCGCGAACAGCAGGCGGCGCTGCCCTTCGACGACACCGCGTTCTTGTCGATGATCGAGAAGACCCCGACCGCCGTCGGGCGCAGCCTGACTCTCCTCGTCGCTGTCGGGCACGGGCGGGCGCGCCAGCCCCGAGTACGAACCGAGGCCGACCCCGGCGCTCAATTTGGGTGACCAACACCCCGTCGGCCACGCTGACCCGAATCGAATTGGCCGAAAAGCTAGCATTACCCGCGAAGCCGAAGCGGTCGGCAGCTCGACCTACATGGCGCCTCGAGCAGTGGCTCAGCAGCCGACGTCACCCCCAGGCCGACATTTATGCGCTCGGGGTGCTGGCCTGCAGAGCCTCGTCGGGCAGGTACCGTACGCCGCCCAAACCACCACCAGCATGGCCTTGGCGCACCTCCATGCGCCGATACCGAAACTCCCGCGAGCCCGCCCGACGACCTGCAACCGGTCATGGCGCGGGCGCTCGCGAAAAAGCCCGACGACCGCTTCACCCGCGCCGGTGACTTTGGGCGCGCGCTCTCGGTCGTGGCCCAACGCAGCCAACGCGTGTTGCCGTCGTTGCCCGAGGCCCTTCGCCAAGAGTGGGTCGACGGCAGCCCCCAGCCGCTCGCCGAGAGCGTGGCGTTGCTCGAAGTGGCCTGCCCTCGCGAAGACGGGCCTCGAGGCCGCGCGTCGACTCGCCCGCGTGCTGGCTCGGTTTCTGTCGGTGCTCGGGCTGCTGAGCCGCCAACGCTTGGGGCCGACCCAGACCCCTTCTGAAGCCGAGCTGAGCGAAGTCGTGTCGAGCTTGCGACGCGGGCGGGTCGACCAGCACGACTGGCTCGAAGTGTTGTGGCATTCGGTCAACGCGTTCGCCAACGAGCGCAGGCGGCACCCGCTGCCCGGGCTCATCGACTTCTGCCTCACGGCCGAAGGCGCCCGGTCGAAGGCGTTCTCGGTGCTCGGCCGCCTCGAAACCGAGGCCGACGTCGTTGACGAAGAGGCCGCCTTCACCGCGCTCGACGACGCCATTTCGAAGTTGACCGACGTGCTGCGGGCCGCGGGGTTCTTGTTGGGGCTCTCGCTCGTGCGCGCCACCGCCTCGTCGGGCATTTTCGAGGCAATGGCTGCCGACCGCTCTTCTCGAACGACCGTCAACGCCCGCATCTCGACTGAAGTCGAAGGTGAACTGTACCTGGTCGACGAGGCGCTCTCGTCGTTGCTGCGGGCCAGCCCGCTCTTGTAAGTCGCTTCCAGCCCCGGAGAGCCCCGGCGGCCCATGTTCCGGTGGCGCCGGTTTTGCACAGGGCAGTTCCCATCTCCGCTCCGCGCGAATTCGAGCGCCAAGACGAAACGGTGTGGTCGTGGTTCGACGCCGACTGGCCCCGGCGCTCGAGCCGGCTCGAACAACGGCAGGCGCAAAAACCACCCCTACCGCGGGCTCGCTTCATTCACCGCGGCCGACGCCCAAGACTTCTTCGGCCGCGAAGCCGAAGCCCAAGCCGTCGCCAACCGCCTGCGCGTCAACCCGCTGCTCGCCATGGTCGGCCCGTCGGGCGTCGGCAAGTCGTCATTCGTACAAGCCGGCGTGGCGCCGCTGTTGGCGCAAGAGCTTCAGCTCGTCGTGGTTCGCCCCGGCAACACCCCCTTGGCCACCCTGGTGGCCAAGATCAAAGCCCTGGGGGTCGACACCGAAGGCCTGCTCGGCGAGCTCGCCAAAGACCCCTCGGCCCTCGGCCGCCGCTTGGTCGCGTTCGCCCGCGCCCAGAAGACGTCGTACCTGTTGGTCGTTGACCAGTTCGAAGAGCTGCTCACGTTGTGCGCGAATGCCGAAGAGCGCGACCGGTACGCCGCGGTTGTCGTGGGCGCGGCCAAGAACCCCGACGACCCGGTGCGGGTCGTGCTGACCCTGCGCGACGACTTCTTGATTCGCGCCCAGGGCCTCGAGGCGCTCAAAGACCATTTGTCGACGGGCTTGCACCTGTTGGCCACCCCCAGCGAGAACGACTTGTTGCGAATTCTGACCCAGCCGCTCAAGCGCGTCGGGTTCGCCTTCGAAGACGCCGAGCTGCCCCGCCAAATGGTCGCCGAAGTGGCGCAGCAGCCCGGAGCGCTGGCCTTGCTGTCGTTCTCGGCCACCCGCCTGTGGGAAGCGCGCGACGCCCATTTTCACAAGCTCACGCGCAAGGCCTACCAGGCCATGGGCGGCGTCGGCGGCGCGCTCGCCGGTCACCGCGAAGAGAACTTGGCGGCCATGAGCGAAGAAGAGCGCGAGGCTCACCCGCGAAGCGTTTCGCCATTTGGTTTCGAGTTCAGGCACCCGCGCGGTGCTGACCCGCGGCGAAATGAACGAGCTGCTCGGGCATTCGGCGTCAGGTACCCGCGTCATCGAACGGTTGATCGACGCCCTTGCTCGTCAGCTCGAAGTCGGCGGCGACGACCGCCTCGAAATCATTCACGAAGCGCTGCTGACGAGCTGGCCGCGCCTGGTGCAGTGGCAGCGTGAAAACGCCGAGCTGGCGCGCATTCGCGACCAGCTGCGCGCCGCCGCCCGCCAGTGGAACGAGCAGCACCGCCCCCGCGGCATGCTCTGGCGCGACGAAACGCTCACCGAATTTCGGCTCTGGCGGGCCAAGGCTGGGCAACCCACATCGGCCGAAGAAGCGTTCGCTTCGGCCTCGGTGCGCGAATTCGAGCGCGGCCGGCGGTGGCGGCGGGGGCTGGTCATCGCCGCGTTCGTCGTGCTCAGTGCCGGCGTGCTCGGGCTCATGCGCGCGAATGGCCGGGCCGAAGCCAACGCGCTGCGTGCTTTAGAAAACGCTCGAGAATCGGCCCACCGGCTGACGCTCATGACCGCCGAGCAGGGCCGCCAAGAATTTCTCGCGGGTCGGCCCGCCGAAGCCGAACGGCACTTGAGCGCCGCGCTCGACGCCGGTCTCGACAATGCCGGTGTGCGGTACATGCTCGGCAAGGCCCGAACGGCCCTCTCGGCCGAGCTGCGCGCCGTCGACCTCGGCGCCAACGTGACCGCGCTCAGCACTTCGGCGTCGTTCATCGCCGTCGGGCTGTTCAACGGCGCCGTCGTGCTGCTCGACGCCCACACGCTCGTCGAGAAAGCCACGTTGCACCCCGTCAAAGGCGCGGTGCGGTCGGTTCGCTTCGTCGGCGACGGTTCGGCCTTGGTCGTATGTGGCGCCGACGGCGCGGTCTCGGTGTGGAACCCGGCGACCGGGTCGCGGTTCGACTCGCTCCAAACCGACCCCTTGTTGTTGTTGGTGTGTCAGCCCACCGCTGACGGCAAAACCATTGTCGCCGGGGGGCTCAATTCGCAGGCGCACGAAATCGACTTCGACGGCCACGCGTTGCGGTTGCGAAACAGCGTGCCTTTCGAAACGTCGAATGTGCAGTTCGTGCGCTTCAACCCCACCCAGACCCAGTACGTGGTGACGATGATGGAGTCTTCGGGCCCTCCGCCCGTCGTTCGCCGCCACCCCATTCACACCGTCGGGCAAAAGAACCTGACCTGGCTCGAAGGTGTTCACGGCCCCGTGCGCGCCGCGGCGTGGTCGCCCGACGGTCGCGTCGTGGCGCTGGGCGGAGAAGACGGCACCATCACTCTGTGGCAAGCCGCGACTGGCCAGAAGCGCCGCGAACTGACCGGTCACCGAGGGGCGGTGGTCGGCTTGGTGACGGCCGCTGACGGGCTCACCCTGTTCAGCACCGGGGCCGACGGCACGCTCCGCGCGTGGAACGTTGAGACAGGTGAGGCGAAATTCAATCAGAGCGCCCACGAGGGCCGCGTGCGTGACCTGCAACGAGACGGCGACGTGTTGGTCACGGCCGGAGTCGACGGCGTGATTCGCATGTGGTCGACCTCGGGCCAATTGCGGCACGGGGTGGCCCCCGTCGAAGGGGGCCTCTCGGCGACCGTGGTCGACCCCGCCAACGACCGGGTGCTCGCCGGCAGCCTCGACGGGTTCATGCACGCCTTTCGCCTGTCGTCGGTCGACTTCGTTCGTGAAGTCTCGGTCGCGCCGCAGACCGCCGGTTTCGCGCTCGAGCCCAATGAAGCCGTGCTGTGGTCGGCGTCGTTCGGCGGCCCCTTCGTCAGGCGCTCGTTGAGCGACGAGCGGGGCGGCGCGTCGCCAGGGGCCACGTTGCTCGAAGATCGGGCGTTCGCCCTCGCGCCCGACGGCGGCTTCATCGCCACTGACCGCG
>JBGAIY010000462.1:0-5906 GCA_044225205.1 Myxococcaceae bacterium
CCCTCTTCGCCTTCGTCGTCTTTCATTTGCGGCAGCAGCGACAGGCCGACGACCTTCTCTTTTTCGTCGTCGAGCGTGATGAGCCGCACGCCCTGGGTGTTGCGACCGATGACCGAAATTTCGTTCACCTTCATGCGAATGAGCACGCCCGAATTGGTGACGAGCATCACTTCTGAACCGTCGACGACTTGCACCGCGCCGACGACGCGGCCGTTTCGTTCGGTCGTCTTGATGTCGATGATGCCTTTGCCGCCGCGGCCCTGGGTGCGGTACTCGGTCTGTTCGGTGCGCTTGCCGTAGCCGTTCTCGGTCACCGTCATCAACGTGGGCTTGGTCTTCGCGTCGTCGGGGCTGACGGGGGTGCCTTCGGCGGCTTCGGCGGCCACGACTTCGGCACCGACCACTTCGTCACCCGCTTCGAGCGTAATGCCCTTCACGCCGTACGCGGCGCGGCCCATTGACCGAACCTCGCTCTCGGGGAAACGAATCGACATGCCCTGCGCGGTCGAAATGAGCACGTCTTGGGTGCCGTCGGTGATTTTCACCGCGACCAAGCCGTCGCCGTCTTCGATGCCCAGGGCGATGATGCCGTTCGCCCGCACGTTCGCGAACGCGGTCAGCTCGGTGCGCTTCACGATGCCGTTCTTGGTGACGAACAGCACGAACTGGTTCTCGGTGAATTCTTTGGTGACGAGCACCTGCGCCAGCTTCTCGCCTTCTTCGAATTGCACGAGGTTGACAATGGGCTTGCCCTTCGAGGTGCGGCTGCCCGCCGGTATTTCGTGAACCTTGAGCCAGTACAACTTGCCGCGGGTCGTAATGGGCAACAAGAACGCGTGCGTGCTGGCGATGAAAATGTCGCTGACGAAGTCGTCTTCTTTGGTGGTGGCGCCGGTCTTGCCGCGACCGCCGCGGCGCTGGGCGCGGTACTCGCTGACGGCCGTGCGCTTCACGTAGCCGGCGTGCGAAAGCGTCACCACCATTTCTTCTTCGGCGATGAGGTCTTCGGTCGACATTTCGCTGATTTCACCGGTGATTTCGGTGCGGCGCTTGTCGGCGAATTGGTTTCGCACTTCGAGCAACTCGTTCTTGATGACCCGCTTGAGCGAAGACTCGTTCTGCAAAATGTCTTCGAGCTTCGAAATTTCGCGAACCAACTCGAGCAGTTCTTTGAACAGCTCTTCGCGCTGCAGGCCGGTGAGGCGCTGCAGCTGCATTTCGAGAATCTTCTTGGCCTGCTCTTCGGAGAAGCCCGGGTCGTACGAGCGGGTCAAGCCCTTGAAGAGCGGCTCGGCGGCGCCAGCCCGGGCGATGAGGTCGGCCATGCCCTTGGCGGCCAACTTGCCGTCGAAGCGGGGCAAGTCTTTGAAGCTCGGGTTTTCGTAGAGCGCGTCTGACAACAAGTTCATCAACGCCCAGCGGCCTTCTTCGGGGTCTTTTGACGCGCGAATGGCGGCGATCATGTGGTCGAGCAGGTCTTTGCCGGCCGACGTGGCGACCAACAACCCTTCGACGATGTTGATGCGCTCGCGGGCCTTGCGCAGCTCGAACTTCGTGCGCCGGGTGACGACGTCACGGCGAAACTGAATGAAGCGCTCGAGAATTTCTTTGAGGCTCAACTCGCGCGGCTGCCCGTCGACGATGGCGAGCAAGATCATGCCGTACGTCGTTTGCATCTGCGTGTTCGAATACAGGTTGTTGAGCACCACGGTGGCAATGGCGTCGCGCTTGAGTTCAATGACGATGCGCACCTTGCGGTCGCGTTCAGAATCGCGGTCAGACTCGTCGCGAATGTCGGCGATGCCGTCGATGACCTTGTCTTTGACGAGCGTCGCGATCTTCTCGACCAGGCCCTCTTTGCGCACCTGGTACGGTATTTCGCTGATGACGATGCGCTCGCGGTCGCCCTTCTTGTCGGTCTCGATGTCGGTGCGCGCGCGCAGCTGAATTTGCCCGCGCCCGGTGCTGTACGCGCTGACGATGCCGTCACGCCCCGCGATGATGCCCGCGGTGGGAAAATCGGGGCCCGGTATGAACTTCATCAATTCGCCCAACACGGTCGTCGGGTGGTCGATGAGGTGCACGGTCGCGTCGATGACCTCGCCCATGTTGTGGGGCGGTATTTTCGTGGTCATGCCGACGGCGATGCCGTCGCTGCCGTTCACCAACAAGTTGGGAAACCGCGTGGGAAACACGGTCGGCTCGAACAACTCGTTGTTGTAGTTGGGTACGAAGTCGACCGTTTCTTTCTCGAGGTCGGGCAGCAGGGAGTCGGTGAGCCGCTCCATGCGCACTTCGGTGTACCGCATGGCGGCCGGCGAATCGCCGTCGATGTTGCCGAAGTTGCCCTGGCCGTCGACGAGCGTGTAGCGGAGCGACCACCACTGCGCCATGCGCACGAGCGTGTCGTACGCCGACTGGTCGCCGTGCGGGTGGTACTTGCCGATCACGTCTCCGACGATGCGGGCCGACTTCTTGTACGGCCGGCTCGCGTGGTTCGACAATTCGTGCATCGCGAAGAGCACCCGGCGATGCACCGGCTTGAGCCCGTCACGCACGTCGGGCAACGCGCGCCCGACGATGACGCTCATCGAATAGTCGATGTAGCTCTGGCTCATTTCTTCTTCGAGTTGCACCTGTCTGATGTTGCCCGCTGAACCAGGAGCTGGCGGCGGAGCAGACGGCGGCGGCGGCGGTGTTTGAATCTCGTCAGACATGGGCCGAAAAGACCTCTTCGAAGTGAACGGCGTAAGGCGAAAAAAGCGCTTCGTCGTACCCCCGCGAACGGGGCGAAGCAACGAGTGAATTTCGGCAAAAAGCCGAATGTTTTCAGTGAATTACAGCTCGCTTGCGAGCATTTACGCGAAGGCTTGTTCGAGCCGCTCGAGCGCGTGCTTTTCGGCCTGGCTCATGCCGAACCCAAAGCCGAGCAAGCTGCCCGACGCTTCGGCCACCAACCGCGCGCGGCCCAGAATTTCGTTCTTGAGCAATTCGCGGTCGCCTGCGCTGAGCTTCTTCGACAGCTCGCGCACGTAGTCGGCCCACAGCCCGTGCCACGACAGCTCGGGTTGCTCGTCGAGCCAGCGGGCCAAGAAGGTCGCGGCCTCGCTGCCCTGCTTGATGCCCAGGTTCGAGGCTTGCTCGAGCAGCACTTGGCGCTCTTTGGGGTCGAGCGTGCCGTCGGCCCATGCCATTTCGACCAAGGGGTACATCGACATCACCAAGGTGGCGGCTTGGCCGAGCTTCATGTCGGCGAGCGCGTTGAGCACCCCGGGGTTGTTGATGCCGGTCAGCCGCGCGATGTCTTCTTTGGTGCTGACGCGCACCACGGCATCATGCAGCTTCTTGAGCTGCGTCTCGTTTTGCTTCTTGAAGAACTCTTCTTCGAGGGCCTTGCGGCGGTCATCAAACGCGTCGTGCGACATCACGTATCTCCCAAAGGGCGCCCCGCGTTGGCGAAGCTGCTTTTCACCCACGCTTTTGTCTCGTTCAGGGGGCCGATTCAACCGTCAAAAGCGGCGTCGCCGCTCGAGGGCTTCGATGAGCTGGGGGCTGACTTTGGCCAGCGCCACCGGCTGGGCCTTGCCCTTGACACGCACGGGCGGGAGGGTCTCGAGCGCGGCGAGGTGCCGCAAGCCTTGCGCGGTCTGTTCTCCAACGAGAATTTCACCGGGCGCGGCGAGCGCGCACAGCCGCGAGGCCACATTCACCGTGTCGCCGATGCAGGTGTATTCGGTGCGGCGGCGGCTGCCGATGCTGCCGGCGATGACGGGGCCCGAATTGAGGCCAATGCCGAGTTCCATCACCGGGGTGTCTTGGCCGCAGGCGGCGTTGCGTTGGGCGATGTGGGCTTGCATGTGCAGCGCGGCCGACACCGCGGCTTCTTCTTCATTTTCGTGCCGCCCGGGGGCGCCCCACACGGCCATCAACCCGTCGCCCAAGAACTTGTCGAGGGTGCCGCCCCATTCGAGCACGATGTCGGCGAGGCCGCCCAGCACCTCGTTGAGCAGGCGCATGACCTGCTCGGGGGGCAGGGCTTCGGCCAGGCCGGTGAAGTTTCGCAAGTCGGCGAAGAGCACCGTGACGTCGCGCTTTTCGCCCGAGAGCACGACGTCTCCGCTGCGGAGCACCTCGTCGACGACCGCGTCAGATGTGTAGCGGGCGAAGAGCCGGCGCATGCGCTCGGTTTCGCTCGCGCGGCGCAACACGAGGTCGACTCGGGCGGCGAGCTCACCCATCGACGCGCCTTTGTGCACGTAGTCGTCGGCGCCGGCGCGCAACAACCCCACCCGCTGAGTGTCGGCGTCGTTCGCGGTGAGAATGATGACCGGGGTCTGGTGGGTGCCGGGCGTCTTGAGCTTCCGGCACAGCTCGGTGCCGTCGAGCCCGGGCATGTCGAGGTCGGTCAAGACCAAGTCGGGCCGCAGGGTCGCCACCTGTTCGAGCGCCAGAAACGGGTCGGTGAAGGTGGCCACGTCGAAGCCGTGTTCGCTCAACCCTTCGCGCACGAGGTTGCAGGCGAGGTCAGAGTCGTCGACCACGACGAAGCGCCGGCCGCTGACGGCCGGGATTTCGCAGGTCGGCCGCCGGGCGCGGGGCAGCTCGGGTTGCTGCGCCATGCGCGACTGCACGCCGAGCGCCTCGAAAATTTGTTGGTCGGTGGCAAACCCTTCGTGCACCAAAATTTCGCCGAGCTTTCGGGGGTCTCGCCGCTGCCGCTCGAGCCCGGCCTTCAGCTGCTCTTCTGAAATGAACTGCAAGCCGACGAGAATTTCACCCAACGGTGGTCGGTCGAGCAGCACGTTTTCTCCACGGGCAATGGCCACGGCGAGGGAGCGTTGTATTTGCGACCGCGTCAAATAGCCGAGCGACAACAGCGCTTCGCCGATTCGGTGCCCCGTCAAGGGTTGCAGCTTCAGCGCTTCTTCGACCTGCGAGGGCGTCACCAAGTTGAGCTCGATGAGCAGGTCACCGAAGCGTCGCGAGGGGTCGGTCACGGGGCCAAGAGTGTACACCGGAACAGGTCAGTGCCCAGTGACTTGGGTCAGCGCGACCAGAATTTCGAGCACGATCAACACGACCACCATGACCTCGAGCGTCAACGCGCGGTCGTTGTCGACTTCGCCTTTGAGCAGGCCGTAGGTCTGTTGCAGCAGCCGGTGTTTGCGCGCGACCTGCTCGGTCCACCGTTGAATGCGCAGTTGCACGACGGCCGACTCGTAGACGCGCGCGAGGTACACGTCGCCGACGATCTTGAGCGAATTTTCGACGCGCTCGATGAACTCCGACAGCTCAATGAGGTTGAGCATGAGCCCACGCAACAGCTGTTTGTACGGGCTGTAGAGCAGCGAGCCGCGTTTTTTTTCGTCGATGGTGTCGTAGACCCGGCTCAGCTCGTGGTCGAGCACGTCGTCGTAGTAGCGAAGTTCGAGCAGCTGCGCGTTGGCAATTTCGAGCAAGTCGACGATGTCGTCGCTGCCGCTCGGCTCGTACAAGAACATCGCGTTCCACTCCACGATGACGAGGTCTTTGTCGGTGTAGCTGAAGTGGTGGTCGAGCACTTCTTTGACTTCTTGGCCCGACAGCTTCGGTTCTCTGACTTCGCCGAGCAGCAGCCGGGCCAAGTTGGGGTCTTCGAGCAGCTGCGACGCGGTCGGAGCGCCGTCGATTTCGCTCGCGAAGAGCACGGTGTATTCTTCGTGCTTTTCCCACAGGTGGGGGTCTTCGAAGGCGGGGGTGAGCAAGGTGCGCAGCTTGCCCAGCTCGTCGACGGCCAGGGCGTGCAGGGCCGCTGAGTCGTACAGCTCGTCGGCGAAGGGCACGAGTTCGTCGAGCGAGGTGCCGGGGGTAATGGGCACCTGCACCAGAATCGAAATGGCGCCGTGGTCGAAGATGCGAGCCCCGAG
>JBGAIY010000463.1:0-5905 GCA_044225205.1 Myxococcaceae bacterium
GTGAACCGCCATGGTCCGGCCGCACGCCCATCTCCGCGCGACCATATCTGCTTCGGTCGCGCTGAGCTGCGTCGTGCTTGAAAGCCCAAGTGAACCGCCATGGTCCGGCCGCACGCCCATCTCCGCGCGACCATATCTGCTTCGGTCGCGCTGAGCTGCGTCGTGCTTGAAAGCCCAAGTGAACCGCCATGGTCCGGCCGCACGCCCATCTCCGCGCGAGGTGAAGCGCTAACCCGACTTCTTCACCACGCTCAGTGGCTTGAGCACGTCGGTCGCCGGGGGCTTGCCACCACCGACGGCGCCGGGAGGGTACGCCGGGCGCGCGTGGTAGATGCCCTCGAGCGTGCGCACGAACGATTCGGCAATGAGGTGCAGGTCTTTGAGCGTCAGGTCGCACTCGTCGAGCTGACCTTCGCTGAAGACCATGTTGATCATCTTCTGCACCAAGGCGAGCAGGGTCTCGGGCGTCGGAGACGGCAACGAGCGACTCGCCGCTTCGACGGCGTCGGCGATCATCACCAACGCGGCTTCGCGAAACTGTGGCTTGGGGCCGGGGTAGCGGTACTGCGCGTCGTCGACCGGCTGCGGGTGCTCTTTGGCTTCTTCGAGCTTTTGGGCGCGGTGAAAGAAGTACCCGACGAGGCGCGTGCCATGGTGCTGCGGTATCGCGTCGGCGACCCGGCGCGGCAGCTTGAACTGGCGCGCCATTTCGAGGCCCTCGGTCACGTGCCGTTTGATGATGACGGCGCTCATGGCCGGAGCGAGCGTGTCGTGCGCGTTGACGCCCTTTTGATTTTCACCGAAGTAGGCCGGGTTTCGACCCTTGCCAATGTCGTGGTAGTACGCGCAGCTTCGCGCCAAGAGCGGGTTCGCACCGATCGACTCGGCCGCCGCTTCGACCAGCGAGCCCATGATGATCGAATGGTGGTACGTGCCGGGCGCCTGCAGCACGAGCTCTTTGAGCGCCGGGTGGTTCAAGTTCGCCAGCTCGAGCAGCTTGAGGTCAGACGCGTAACCGAAAGCCGCTTCGACCAGCGGGGTGAGCGTCAACACCAACATCGGCACGACGAAAGCCGACGAGACGAACGCGGCGAGCGACCCCAAGAACGCCTCGAGCCCGAAACCGCGGCCGGCCGCCAGCGAGAAGAACACCACCGTCGCCGCCGCCAACAGGCCCAGCATCAACCCCGCGCGAAAAATGCCCGCCCGGTCTTTCGCCTTCGAAATGCGCTCGGCGGCGAAGAGCGAGGTGATGAGGCCGAAGGCGAAAAAGCCCAGTGAATTGCCCAACATGATGCCGGCCAGGGTCGAGAACACGAGGCCGAAAAACAAGCTCGACTCTTCTGACAACACGAAGCGAACCAGCATCGCCCCCGCCGCGAGCGGAAACGCGTAGTGCAGCGCTTCAATGGGGAGCGACGAGTACCGGTCGTGCACCGCGTCGGCCACCAGCATCCACAAATGGAGGGCGCCGAGCAGCGCCACGGCCAACAGCGCCATGAACAGCGCGTCTCGGCGCAGGGGGCGAAACCGCCGAAGCGCGGCCTGCAAGAACAGCCACGCCGACGCCACGATGAGCAAGTGGGTCTCGTTGACGAGCTCTCCGTCGCCGATGACGCGCTGGCCTTTCTTGACCGAAATCAGCACGGGTTTGACGGCCGCGTAGGCCGCCTGCTTGCGGGCCTCGGTCTCGGCGATGTTGACGGTGAGGTTGGCGCGCAACTGCCGCCGGGCGAGCCGCAAGACCGCGCCGCGCAGCGTGGGTGACGCCTCGGTCAACAAGTTGCCCGGCACCGACGCGTACCGGTCGAGCTCGGCCGATGCTTCGTTGATGTCGAGCACCGTCGGCGGCGTGGTCACGCCCTCCGATTCGCTCGTGCCTCCCACCAACCGAGTGGTGATGCCGTTGGCGTCGATGCGCGAGAGTTCGCCACGCGAGACGACGAGCTTCGAGCGGTACGCGAGCTCAATGAGCCCCACCGCGGCTTGTTCGACTTCGGGCGAGAAGCGCGCCTGCACCAGCGTTTCGAAGTCGTCGCTTTCGGGCGGCGTCGCATGTGCGAGAAACCGCGACTTCGCTTCGCGCAACGCTTGCACGAGTTCGAGGTCTTCTTTTTCTTTCGCCGCCGGGTCTTTGACGACGGGTGGTTTCTTCGGGTCGACCGGCTTGGCGTGAAGCTCGACGATGGCGCGCATTTCGGCGAACGCGTTGCGCACGCCCCGCTTCACCGACGACTCGACCGTGGGCTCGTAGTCGAACACCGGCCGCACCCGAGCCCGCGCTTCGTCGCGGCGCTGCAGGGTTTTCACCTCGTCGACGACCTCGAAGTCACGGCTGGCTTTGAAGCCCGCGAGCGACGAGCCCCGAAACGGCTTGCCCAGGTTTTCTTCGGTAATGGCCGGTATTTGCTGTGAAGAAAGCCCGGGAGAAACGAGCAGTGCCGAAGCGACGCTCACCCCCAACAAAATGGCCCCCAACGTCGCCGACCGTGGCCACGACGAGAGGCGTTTCTCCAGCACGGCCGATGGAGCGTCATCGTTCATGAGCGGCCGCAGGGTACGGGCAGGCCCGCATGCGACGCAAGAAAGGCCGTCGGTGAAATTGTCTGTTCAGAGAAGAAACCAAACAACGGCGCCGCGTTACGACAATGCTGACGAACCAGTTGACGTGAAGAGAAAAATTTTCCTGCCTGCTTGAGCGACTCCGAAATACTGGCGCATGGGCCGCTTCTCGTTGGCGACGAAGGCGCGCAGGCCTGGGTACAGCGTCATGAGCGTTTGAATGACGTCTGCCAAGTCGCTGGTGGGTGGTACGCCGAGTTCAATTTTCGCCCGGCCTTCACAGGCCGCCTGCAGCGTTTTCGGAATGATGACGGTCACGTTCACGCGCGGGCCTTGAGCCGCAGTCTGCCACGTTCGCCCCGCGTCACAAGCGGTTCGCGAGGTGAGCCATGGGCGGCGCGAAAATACGGTACAACTTCGCGCCCATGGAAAAGCCCAACTTGCCCCTCGCCGTCGCGCTGGTCGTCTCGAGCCTCATCGCCGCGGGGGCGTGGGTCACCGTCAAGCTGACCCGGCCCACGACCATCGACGTGCGGGGCGCCGCGCGAAAGCGCATCAATTCTGACTTGGCCGAATGGAGCGTTTCCATCAGCACCACCAAGCCCAGCCGCGTCGAGGCCTACACGGCGCTCACGAAAGACAGCGAAGAGGTGCGCAACTTTTTGAAGACTGCTGGGTTGCCAGAGTCGGCGGTGCGCGCCTCGGCGGTACAACTGCTCGAAATGACACACGAAGACGTCATCGAAGAAGGCAGCAAGGTGCGCCACAAGACGGTGTTTGACGGTTGGCGCGCGGCGCAGAACATCAACGTGTCGTCGACCGACGTCGCGCTGGTCGAGCGACTGTCGCGCGAAGCGACCCAGTTGCTCGAAAAGGGGCTGGTGCTGTCATCTGACTCGCCGCGGTACCTCTTCACCAAGGTCGGTGAAGTGAAAATCGAAATGCTGGCCGAGGCCTCGCGCGACGCCCGCCAACGCGCCGAGCGAATGATCGAAGCGGCCGGAGGTGGCGCCCGCGTGGGCCGCGTCGAAGGCATCGACACCGGCGTCATCAACATCAACCCCGCGAATTCCACCGAGACCTCGTGGGAAGGCAACTACGACACGTCGTCGTTTGAAAAAGACATCATCACGACAGTGCGCGTGCGCTTCGAAGTGAAGAACTGAAAGAAGAAGGGGTTTCACATGCACAAGCCACTCGCCGCGTTCTTGGTCGCCGTGGTGCTCGGGTCGGCGCTGGCCGCATGCGGGGGCACTCCGACTGAAGCCGACGCGGGCAGTGGCGGTGGGGCGGGAGGTGGAGGTGGAGGCGGCGGCGCAACGGGCGGCGGCGCGGGTGGAGGGGCGGGCGATGCCTCGGTGAGCGACGCCGGGTTCGCCGATTCGGGCGTCACGGGTGATGCGGGCACCGACGCTGGTTCGAGTCGAGACGGCGGAGGTGGCAGTGGTGGCGACGGGGGCGTGGTCTGGCCGTTTCCTCCCGGGCAGCACTGTTCGCCCACCCTGCCCGCCTCGTTCCCCGGGCCGGGGTTGGTTGACCCCGAAGACCTGTGCACCCGGCACGACGACTTGTCGGGCCACGTCGCGCTCGCGTTCGGGCAGTACGGCTACGGGTCAATCGGGTACATCGAAGGGGCGGCGAAGTACCCCGACGTCGACTTTTTCGACGTGGCCGTCACCGGCGGCGAATACGCCCGGGTCACGGTGGCCGCGCTCGCTGGGCAAGACTTCGAGCCGTCGATTTCAATTCAGCTCAACGGCTCGTCGATTCTCCACGACGCTTCGGCGCCTCCCAGCACGCCGGGCACCGCGACGACCGAGTTCTACGTACCGCTCGCGGCGCTGAGCATCGACCTCATGGTTCAAGACAAGCGCAACGGCGGCATGCCCGACGCCGGCGCGGGCGCGGTGTACAGCGTGCGCGTCGAACAAATATCGAGAACACCGGTGCCGCTGACCCTGCCGACGCGCGAGACGCACGACTTCACGCGCCAGGGCCGGCTCGACGTGTACGAAATCACCCTGCCCAACCAGGCCGGCTCGGTCGACGTCGAGCTGTTGAGCCAAAACCGCCTCGACGGCGGCATGCCGTCTGGCGTGAAAACGCTGCTGTGGCTCATCAACGGTTCGACCGGAGCCGAGACGAAAGAAGACGCGTTTCACGCGGGCAATGACAGCAAGGTGCAGTTCGACTTCGACCCGACCGCGCCGGCCACGCCGCCGGGCAAATACCTCATCATCGCCGACCACGAGTCGCTCGGTGTGCGAACCGACTACGACCTCGTCGCGACGTTCGACGGGTTGCCCACGAATGACACGTGCGGAGGCGCCATCGACGTCACTCCCACCGGCCTCGGCGTGACCCGCAGCACCACCGGCGACACGCACTTCGCGCTCAACACCTACGCGCTGAGCGACACGAGCGTGTCGTGGGCTTGCGCCACGCAGCTCAACACCCAAGTCGGCTCGCGTACCAATTCACGTGGCCGCGACGTCGTGTACGTCGCTCAGGTACCCGGCCACCAAACGCTGACCGCGAAGGTCTCTCCCGCCGCCCCCCAGTGGGACCCCGCCCTCTGGCTGTCGACCGACTGTGGGGTCACTCCCGAGACCTCGTGCGTCGCCTTCGTCGACACCGTCACGGTGAGCACGCCCGAACAGCTGACCTTCACGAATTCGAGCGGTTCGGCGCGCGCCCTTTTCATTCACGTCGACGCCCAAAATGTGACGTCGTTTGGCCCCTTTACGCTCGAGACTACGCTCACCGCCGCGCCCGCGAGCCCCGCCAACGACGTCTGCGCAGGGGCGATACCGCTGATCACCAGCGGCACGAGCCAGACCGTCACCGGCACGACCGACAACGCGACCGACACGGTTCAACCGACCGGCGGCGCGCTGCCCTTGGTCTGCGCCGAGACCGGAGGCGCTTGGGCCGGGCCCGACGTGGTCTATTCGGTGAACGTGCCGGCGAACAAACGGCTCGTCGCGTCGTTGACCGCGGGCCCCCCGGCGTGGAACGCGGCGCTCTGGCTGTCGTCGAGTTGCGATTCGGCGGCGGCCACCTGCCTCAACGCGCAAGACGACCGGTTCGACCCCGAAGCGGTGACCTGGTCGAACACGACCGGCGTGCCGAGCACCGTGTACGTGCACGTCGACTCGCGCGACGGCGCGTCGTCGGGGCCCTTCTCGCTCAAGGTGTCGCTCAACAACGGAGGCACCGTCGACACCTGCCCGGGCAGCGCGGTGAGCGCCACGACGAACTTCGTGGCCAACACCCGGCTGGCCGAGAACGACTATTCGTTCTCGAAGTCGGTCGTCGCGACGCAGTGCAAAGCCGGCATCAG
>JBGAIY010000464.1:0-5900 GCA_044225205.1 Myxococcaceae bacterium
GGGGCCGAGGGCGTCGATTTCTTGAATGAGCGACCGTTCGATGAGGGGCTCACGAATATCGTCGAAGCTCATGCCGAAGCTGGTTCTTGTGGGGCTCACGACGATGAGCTGAGGTTTCTTGGCGGCGGCCGAGCCGCGCCCTGGCGTGAGCGGCGTCGCCACGCGAGAGGCGACGGGGGGCAGGGGCCCGCTGTCGTCGGGAGGCGGCGGTCGGCCGGGGTCGGTCGCGACGTCGTTCTTCGGCGCGGGAGGCGGGTCGGCGGGCAAGAATTCAGCGGGCGCCAACACGGCGGTGTGTTCGAACGCGAGCGCGGTGGGAGGCACGACCTGCACCTTGCGGGTCTTTTCATTCGGCGAATCGGCAATGGTCTTGCCGTAGACGACTTCTGACAGCACCGCGTCTTCGGCGACTTTCTCGCGGTGAAAGGCGCGAGAAAGCAAGTCGGCGAGCGAGCGCTCGGTAATGTGGGGCGCGTACTGCATTCGGGCGGCGCGCAAGGCGGCTCCGAATTCGGCGGCCGAAGCCCAACGGTCTTTGGGGTCTTTTCGAAGGGCCTTGAGCACGAGCGCGTCGATTTCGCGCGGCACGGTGTCGTGGTGGGTCGACGGTGGCTCCCAGGTGGGGTTGGCCGCCTTGCGCCACCGTTCAATGGGGTCGCCCTTTTGAGGCAGCGCGTGCCAGGCGAGCAGTTCCCACAGCATGACGCCGCACGAATAGAGGTCGGCCCGACCGTCGACGATTTGCTTCTTGGCCTGCTCGGGCGACATGTACGTCAAATTGCCGATGACCACGCGCGGCGCGGTCTGTTCTTCTTTGAGCGTCGACTGCGCGGCCCCGAAGTCGATGATCTTGACCTCGCCCTTGTACGAAATGCACACGTTCGCCGGAGACAAGTCGCGGTGGACGAGCGCGAGGGGGTTGCCATTTTCGTCAATGGCTTGGTGCGCGTACGAGAGCCCCTGACACACCATTTCGCCGATGAGCAGAATGATGCCCAAGGGCATTTCGACTTTTCGGTCGCGCAGGCGCTTGGTGAAGCGGCTCACCGTCTTGCCCTGCACATATTCCATCGACAAGAAGTACTCGTTGTTCACCTCGCCCATGGCGTACACCCGGGCGATGTTGTGGTGGTTGAGCCGCACCACGACCTTGGCCTCGTCGAGAAACCGGCCGACGAAAGCGCGGTTCGCCACCAAGTTGGGCAGCACCTTCTTGACGACGCACGCGCGCGCGGGCGACGTGTCTTCGCGGGCCAAAAAGACTTCGCCCATGCCGCCCGCACCGATGCGTCGAATGAGCTGGTAGCGCCCGAAAGGCAACGGCGCTTCCGGCGTCGGCTCCTGCAGCATGAGCGCCGAAGCTTGGGCGCGACTCGTCGCCGGGGCAAGCGCGGGGCGCTCCCCTGAACGAACCGATGCTGGCCGTTCACCATCAGCGTTCATCGCCAGACACACCTCACCCCACACTGGGGTCTCTGGGTTATCGACACCGTGCGTCACACAGTTGTGCAAATTCAGAAGTGGCTCAAATTGCTGAAGTAACGGTTTCAAGGAGTTGGTGTGAAACACGCGCTGGCCGATCAGCCGCCTTGACTGGAGAGCGGGCTCCACGTTGAACGAGCGCCCATGAAATTGGCGACTTTGAAGACGGCTCACCGTGATGGCGCGTTGGTGGTGGTGGCGCGCGACTTGTCGAAGTGGGTGGTGGCTCAGGAGGTGGCGCCCAACCTCCAAGCGGCACTCGACGACTGGGCCTCGGCCGAACCGAAGCTGCGTGAATTGAGCGCGAAGCTCGAAGCCGGCCGAGTCGTTGGCGAGCCCTTCGACGTGACGAAGTTGCACGCGCCCTTGCCCAGGGCCTACGAGTGGGTCGACGGCAGCGCGTATTTGAACCACGTGATTCTGGTGCGCAAGGCGCGCAAGGCCGAACCGCCGGCGACGTTGAAGACCGACCCGCTCGTGTACCAAGGCGGCAGCGGCGACATGCTCGCGCCCACCGCCGACATCGTCATTCGCGATGAGGCGTGGGGCTGCGACTTCGAGTCTGAAGTGGCGGTCATTCTGGGAGACACGCCCATGGGCGTCACCCCCGCGACCGCCGCGCCGCACATCAAGCTGGTGATGCTGGTGAACGACGTGTCGCTGCGAAACTTGATACCCGACGAGCTGGCGAAGGGGTTCGGGTTCTTTCAAGGCAAGCCGGCGACGGCGTTTTCACCGGTGGCCTGCACGCCCGACGAATTGGGCGACTCGTGGCGAAACGGCCGCTTGCACCTGCGCGTGCGCACCACGCTCAACGGCACGCTCGTGGGCGACACCGACGCGGGGCCCGAAATGCACTTCGGGTTTCACGAGCTGCTCGCCCACATTGCCAAGACCCGGCGCTTCACCGCGGGCACGATTTTGGGCAGCGGCACCGTGTCGAACGAAGACCGAACGCGCGGCATTTCGTGCCTCGCCGAGCGGCGAATGATCGAGACCATTGAAACCGGCGCGCCCAAGACCCCGTTCATGAAACACGGCGACCGGGTCAGCATTGAAGTGCTCGATTCGCGCGGCCAGTCGGTGTTCGGGCGAATCGATCAACGGGTTCGGGTCGACGCCACCGCCCCTTGAACGGCGGGCGCCACGAACGGCACCAGACAACCACCTGAATTCATTCAGATTCACTCGTGTCGTATTTTTGCCTTCACCGAGCATCTTGGGGCACTTCTGGCCGATAATCGGTCGGGTACCCCAACATGCTCGTCAAACTCGTCAACAAACTCGGGAAGGCGGGCGAAATCAAAGCGCCTGCCGCCGCTCGGTCGTCGAAGGCGTACATCGCTGACTCGCTCTCGGTTCAGAAGTTCGAGCCGCTGGCGAGCATTGCCACTTCGAAAGCCACGGCGAGGTTCGAAGCCGAGCTGAGCGAAGCCTTCGCCACCTATTCTGACTTGACCGACGCCGAGCTGATCGCCGCGCGCAAGAGCGGTGGGTACACCGCGCCCATCGCGCTGTCGGCGGCGAAGAGCGCGACCGGCAAAGTGGTGGAAAAGCGGTTGGGCGAGCTGGGCCTCTCCGCCGACCTGACGCGCGTGTTGGCGGGAGCCACCGAATACACCTTCGGCCCAGCGAGCGAACCGCTGGTTCGCCCGATTCAGGCGCTGACCGCGGCCGACACGTTGGCGAAGTTGCCGAAAGGCTCAGCCCAGAAAATTCTCAAGCACGTCGACGCGGCCCACAACGACATCGAGCGGGCGTTGATTTTGAAGAGCGTGGGGCCTCGCCGCAACGCGCTGTTGGCCGGTACGCCCGCCGAAGCCAAAGCGGCCCAAAGCGAAATCGAAGGCTACGCGGCCATCATTCGCGGCACCCCGCTCTCGTTCTTGCTCGAGCGCAGCACCATTTTGTCGGGCAACGCCGGGCGCATCGCTTCGCTGGCGCAAAACTTCTCGAACACGTGTGTCGCCGCGTCGACCATTGGAGCGATGGCGACCGCCGACCCGTTCATGACCTGGGTGCTCAAGGCCGCGGGCCCGCTCGACGTGCGAAACCCGAGCGGGCTGGTCGCCCGGCTCGAGCGAGCCATTCTCACCAGCGACGTCACCGGCGAGCGCGGCAACCATTGGGACATACCGAGTGCGTTTCGCAACGTGAACTTCGAGGTACAGCAACTGTTGCGGCAGTCGCTGGCCGAGGGCGTATTGACGCAGGCACAAGCCCAGTCGGTCTACGACCTGCTCGCCCCCGCTGACCGACTCCACCAACTCAAGCTCACCGACGGCGTCGTCGAGACCCCGGCCGACTACCAGAAGTTTCAAGGCATCATCGGCCAGTTCCCCAAGCACTTCGCCGAGGCCGACCGGGCGCTGGCGCTGCTGCGAGCATCGAAGCTGCCCAAGGCCGACACGATTTTGACCGACGGCCCGACCTTGCTCGAACTCGGCCAGTCGACGTTGCAGCAGCCGAAGGGCACCGCGCCCGACCACATGGGTGGCCTGTTTCTCCGCTCGAAGACCCACGTCGACTACAACCGGGTGAAGTACCTCTACCGGCTCGAGGCCGACCCCGCGCACACCGACCGGTTCGCGCAGGTCATCGACGCGGGGCAGCCCACGCTGTTGCGGCGCGGAGACCCCGAAGACCTGCCGCACAACTATTCGCATTGCCTGACGGCGTACGCGACGCGCGGCCAAGGGGCGGCCCGTGAATTTCTGGTGCTCGACCCCATGCACGGCGCCGGCCGCTGGGTGAGCACCGCGGAGTTCAATTCGCCTTTCAGCGGCATGTCGTACTTCTTCGGCCATTCGCACCCGAAGCTGGGCGTCGGGCGGGCCGCGCAGGGGCGCCCCGAGCTGTGAAGCTTCAATTCTTGAGCAGCGCCAAGTTCTGCATGCTGACCGCGCCCGAGCGGCGGCCGAGCGCGGCGCTCATGGCCGAGCGGCTGCGCGCCCACGGCGTGACGCTCGACGATTCGCTCGTGGCCACCGTCGCTGGCGACCCCAAGCGGCTCAACGCGCTGCACCAGCTCGACTTCAGCGGGCAGCGCACCGCGTTCGAGCACCTCGAGCGGCTCGCCGCCGCGCAGACCCTGTTCGACCAGAAGCCCGCGGCGCCCATGGTGGCCGAACTGTTCGGCCTGGCCGGCGACGTCACGTTCGCGACGGGCCGGTGCTATTCGCGCACGAACCACTCGGTCTATTCGGCGCACCACATGGGTGAAATGGCGCGCCTTCTCACCGACCTGGCGACGACGGGTCGGGTGAAGCTGGCGAGCGGCCTCGAGCTGACGTGGGACCCCCGCCAGTTGCCCGTCGCCAACACCGAAAACGACATTTCATGGGCGGGCCTGGGCCAAAAAGTAACCAAGCACGACCACGTCAACACGCTCTGGGCGGCGTTGAACCAGAACCTCGTCAACCAGACCGTGCCCAACGGCGCGGTGCTGACGGGCGTGGCCGAACAGGCCTACCGCGGCCAAATGGCGAACGTGACGAGCCGGTTGATGGGCGAACAGTTCGTCAACGTCGACGGGGCGCGCGCTCGGCCGCACCTCAACGACCTCGCTTTCGCCTACGGGCCGCTGCTGGCCGAATACGGCGCCCACGGCGGTTCGGTGTACGAAGTGACCGGCACCACCGCCTCCGCTTCGTGGGAAGGCGGCCGTCGCGAGCCGGTGACGCGCACCAACTTGGGGTACGTCGTCGTACCGGCCGAAGAAGCGAAGGCGCGTGGGCTTTCACCCCTCGATTACGCTGACGACAACACCAACTACGTCGACTTGGCCGCCGAGCAGGCGAGCCGTACCACCCCGGAGAAACCCGAATGAAACTGAACTTCTTGAGCAGCGCGAAGTTCAACCTGCTGACCTCGGCCGAGCGCCGCCCGAGCGCCCAGCTCATGGCCGAACGACTCCGCGCCAAAGGCGTCACCCTCGACGATTCACTCGTCGCGAGCGTGGCGGGCAGCCCGACGCGGCTCAACGCCTTGCACCAGCTCGACTTCGCTGGGCAGTTGACCGCGTTCGAACACCTCGAGCGCCTGGCCGACCACAAAACCCTGCTCGACGGCGCCCCCTCGGCGCCCATGGTGAGCGACCTGTTCTCGCTGGCCGGCGACGCGACCTACGCCACCGGCAAGTGCTACTCGCGCACGAACCACTCGGTCTATTCGGCGCACCACATGGGTGAAATGGCGCGCATTCTCACCGACTTGGCGTCGACCGGCCGGGTCACCTTGGCCAGCGGTGTCGAACTCAAGTGGGACCCCGCCCAGCTCCCCGTGTCGGGCAGCGAGTCACCCATCAGTTGGCCCGGCCTCACGCAGCGGGTGCTCAAATACAACCACACGAACACCCTCTGGGCCGGGCTCAACCAAATTTTGATTCACAAAGACATACCGAACGGCGGCGTGCTCAC
>JBGAIY010000465.1:0-5890 GCA_044225205.1 Myxococcaceae bacterium
AGGGTTCTCCGCTCGACATTGCCCAGTTGATGGGGCCGCTCGGCGACCAAGAAAAGTCGATTCGGGTGTTGTCGGGGTTCGCGGTGAAGAAGAACCCCGCGCTCGCGTCGGGTGACCGCAAGGCCATTGAAGACTGGTACCGCCAGCAGGCGCAGTTGCCCGAAGACAAGCTGAACGACTTTTTGACCGAAGTCGCCCAGTACGGCGCCGACCAGAAGAGCGAAATACCGCTGTCGCCGAACTTGCTGCGCACGCTCGACTTTCAGCCTTTCGCTGGGGCGAACGTGGGCCGTGACGTGGCGGGCCACGCGGGTCTCGTCGAAGACCTGAGCGTGTCGAACGAGGTGTGGTCGATGGTGAAGCAGGCGCAGCGCGACCTGTCGAACGCGCGCGGCCAAGAAGTGCAGCGCGTGCTCAAAGACAACAACCTCAAGAACAAGAAGTGGGAGCCGCCCACGAAGGCCAAGGGCGACTACGCCATCGACTACGCGATGCCGTAGTTCGCACCGCGGGGCCTGGGGCTCAGACGCCGGCCACCTTGCTGGCGGCGCTGAGTTCCCAGGTGAAGGTGACGGTTTTGGTGCCGTTCGGAGGCAAGCTCACGTTGAGTCGAGCGATGCCGTCGGCGCTCACCGTGGTCGGTGCGGGTGTGCATTCTTTGGTGAGCACCCGCACTTCGACTTCTTTGACTTCGGAGACCACGATGCGTTCGTCGATGCCCAGGTCGAGGGCGCGGCTGCTCGCATTCGACACGTGCAAGGTGACGATTTTCTTGGTGGTTTTTCGGCCCGTCAGCCGCGCTTCGTCGCGTTTTTCGTCAGCGACGCGGGTGACCTGAACGCCGTCTTCGCTGCCGAACGAGAGTTTGACGACTTCGTTGGGGGCGGTGAACGGCAGGGCGCCACGCCCCACGAAACCCGCTTGGCGAATGAGGTCGACCGGGCCCGCGAGCAGCGGTTGGCCGCTGGTATTGGCAAAGCGGGCGACGGTGAAGACGAGCGAGCTCAGCTCAGCCGGGCACACGCGTTCGACGGTCGCCGGCGCCTCGAAGTGGGTCAACGGCAGGGTGTGGGCCTGGCCGTCGCTGGCAATGGTGGCTTTGCCGGCGAAGACGAGCAGGCGCGCTTCGCCGCCGTCGTCGAGACCGGGCATTTCGTTGCTCGCTGGGGTTCCACCTTCGCCGGCCGTTTGAATGGTTTCTTCGCGCAACGCGACGTCGACGACCCGTTTTTCAACGGCGCTCTTGGGGCGCGTGCTGAGCCGGTCTTCGAGGAGCGAAGGGGGGGTGGTGCCGAGAGTCGGTCGGGCCGTCGAAAACGCGAGTTCGATGTCGGCCCACGGTTCTCCGGTGCGCTGCCAAACGACGGCTTGGGCCTCGACCCGAACGGTTTGCCCGGTGAGCGACGCCCGGTACGAAGGTCGCCACACGGCGCAGGGCACGAGCGTGCTCACGCGAAGCTCGGCCGCCGCCGGGGCGGGGCCGGTGTTCTCGACGGTCACCCACAACAGACACTCGAAGTCTCGTTCGCGTTCTTCAGACGTGGCGAGCGCGTGTTCGGCGACGCGGGCGTCGTGCTCGAGGCGCTGCTGTTGGAGGTGGGCTTGCCGTTGGGCCGAAGCGGCTTCTCGGTGACGGGCGTCGAGGGTGTCGAGCTGAGCCGACCAGCGGCTGGTGTCGGCTTGGCCGGCGGCCGACAGCTCGGCCATGGCGCGTAAGACGTCGGCCCGGGCCTGCTCGAGTGACGTCAGCCGCGTCGCGAGTCGGGTCGCTTCGTCATGCCCGGCGGCCACGGCGTCTTTGAGCGTTTCGACTCGGCGCCGAAGCTCCGACGCGTCGACGGGCAGGCCTCCGGGCGGTTTTTCACGCCACCGTCTTTTGATCGAGGAGTCGACCAACGACACCCCAGAACCGGTGACTTCGACTTTGAGCGAGCGGTCGACGGTGGCGAGCGAGAGCCCCGCGACTTCGAAGGTGTGGCGACCGGGGGGCACCAGCGCCGGGCCGCGCCGCTCGACTTGGGCGCGGTCCTCCATGACGACGACGCGGGTGGGTGGCAACGACAGCGGGAGTGGGGTGGGCATGGCTAGTTTCTCCGGTTGCCACCGACCAGCATGCGGTCAGCGGGTATGCGAATGGCGAATTGCGCGACGAGCTTGGCGGTGGCGCCGGCCGGCACGTGGAGCACCCAGCGGCGCGCACCGTTGATGAATGCGCCGTCGACCGGGCGGTCGACTTTTTCCCACGCGGGGGTGACCGAGGTTTCTTCGACTTTGACGTCTTTCTCGCTGGGGTCGGGGTACGGCACGCGCTCCCGCACTTCGAGCGGGGCGGCGGTGGCCAAGCGGTTGTTGATCTCGATCGACACCTCGTGGGGCAGCACGGCCGAGCCACCGAGAAAGCCGCCGGTGGTCTCGTTGTATTGCGTCTTGCGCGCCACTTTGATGGCCTCTTCGACCCCGAGCCCGAGTCGTTCGGTGGTCGACCCCGGGGCAATGGCGGGCAGCGAAGTGGTCATCAAGAATTCGTCTCCGGCCGAAACGTCGACCGGCCCGGGCAACAGGGCGTGCGTGCTGGTGTTCGCAATGGCGAGCGTTCGGTAGACCTTGGGTTCGACCGCGGGCACGCACACGTACTGCGGCGTCAGGCCGACGTTGCACGCCATGACGGGCACGGTGACCCAGCTCGCGCTCGACGGCACGTCGAGCCGGCCTTGGCATTCATAGCGGTAGTCGAATTCGCCGAGCGCCGTCACCCGCACGCAGCCGGCCGGCGGCGGTGTCGAAGCGACGCGCGCGGCTCGGTGTTCGGCGGCCCCGATGACAGCGACCAGCACGTCGACTTGCACGTTGACCCCCGCGGCGAAAACGAAACCCCACGGGTCGGCGGGGCCGAGCCGCCCCCGGGCCGCGGGTGGCGCGTCGAAGCCCCCGAGCGTGAGGCGTTGATAATCGCGCATATTTTCTGACAAGTCGTCGCGAGGCACGGCGGCGGGGGCGGCCGCTTTCTCGTACTCATCAGTCGCGCCCTCTTCGTCGAACTCGGGAGGCGGAGCGGCCACCTCTTCAGACATCGCGGCCTTTTTCGCGACGGAGCGAGCCCGCATCATCGAAGGGGCGGCGGCGATGACCGGCGCCGCGGCCGGCGCGGGCGCGGGCAGGTCGGCGAAGCTCGAAGCCAGGTCGGCGAGCTCGCGCTGAGGTCGTTCTTTCGCCCTGCCTGCTTTGGGCTTCATTGCTTGGCCGAGGGGCGCTCCGAACGAGGCGGGCACGGGTTCTGCGCGAGGCAGGAGCCGTTGGCTGGCGTCGTAGGCTTCGAACAACGCGTCGAGACCGGGAGGCGGCTCTCGCCAACCCGAGCGGGGGGGCTCCTGTTGGGCCCGACCGATTCGGAGCGACTTGAGTTCGGGCACTTCGCTGCGGCGGTTGAGCGACGCGGTCGACAGGGCCAAGGTCACGTTCGACCAGTCTTCGCCGCTGTCTTGTACGACCGAGGCGCGCATCAACAACGTGCCGCCGGTGAAGCCGCGGGCCAACCGGAGTTGATAGTTGGGCACCCACCGTGCCCCCGGCACGATGTACTCGAGCGCCAGTTCGAGAGGTTGGTCGTCGCTCGCCTCACCGGCGAGGCGCACCACGACGGCCCGGCTGACCTTGGCCCGCTCGGTTCGTTGGGCCACCGACGCTTCGGTGAGGCGCCGGCGGCGCAACGCCAGCGTGTGTTCGGCTTCGGTCAATTGCTTGGCGACGGCGCGCCGAGACGCGAGCCGCTGAGCGAGCCGGCTTTCGACGAAGTCGGCCAGTGCCAGCGCCGCATCGAGCGCCGCGGCCCGGGGTGGGTCTCCGCGCTTGGGCTCGAGCGGCCTCGGCTGCAGCGACTGCAATTCATTGATGTCGCGTTCGAGTTGTTCGACTTCGAGCGTGAGCGCGGCGACGGCCTCTTCGGCCGCGTTCACCGCCTTCTGTTCGGCCGAGGCATCGACGGCTTCGGTGAAGGCCACATCGAACGCGGCGCGAACGTCGACGACCCGGGTGCGGGCGCCAGGCGTGGTGACCTGGGCGCGCAACGAGCCGGCGGTGAGCGCCAGCGGCAGCCCCCCGACGCGAACTTCGTCAGGCCGGGTGCCAGCGGGCAACACCGCCAGCCTCCGGCACACCGCGCCTTCGCGATACATGGTCACCGAGTCGAGAACTGAGTCGAGATTCATTGAGCGGCCTCCAGCCTGGTCAACGCTCGCCGACTCAAATTGGTGACAGCCTTAAATTCAACGAATCTTTATGCAGGGTTACAACTGCCCGAAGTTCTGGTCATTCACAGGCAGCAGCCGCAGGCGCCATCGTCGGTAAGTGACGCGGTCGACTCGACGACGGCCCAGGCACTGGCGCTGGGGCGGCGCTCGACGACGACGTGGGCCTGGGCATGGAGGCAGGCCTTTTGGCAGCGGCCGACCGAGCAGACGATGCGTGATTGGGCGTCGACGTGGCAGTCATCACCCGTGACGCCGACCGGGAGATGCAACGCGCGAAGGAGCGAGGTGAGGGTGGCGCGGGTGGGCCAGTCGCCCGCCTTGAGCTCAAGCGCGTCGAGCGCGGCCGCTCTGACGGGTGGGGCGTCGTCGAGGGCGGCGTAAGAGAGGGCCTCGCGAGCGTCGTCGGCGAGAGCGCCGTGGAGCTGGGCGGCGGCGGCGGCGACGACGGCCCTGCGGCCGGAGGGAGTCGTGGCGGCCTTGAAACAGTCAATGAAGTGCTCGCGGCACGCGTCGGGCGCGGCGGTCAGCACCAACATCACCAGCAGCGACGCCATGGGCAGCAGCTTAGGCGGTGACGCCAGGTATTTTCACGCCGCGCTCTTTGGCCGCCTTGAGGGCCTCGTCGTAGCCGGCGTCGACATGGCGAATGACGCCCATGCCAGGGTCGCTGGTGAGTACGCGCGAAATGCGCCGCGCGGCGGCTTCGGTGCCGTCGGCGACGATCACCTGACCTGCGTGGAGCGAATACCCAATGCCGACGCCGCCCCCGTGGTGAAATGAGACCCACGACGCGCCGTTCACCGCGTTCACCATGGCGTTCAAAATGGGCCAGTCGGCCACCGCATCGGTGCCGTCTTTCATGGCTTCGGTTTCGCGGTTGGGCGAGGCGACCGAGCCACAGTCGAGGTGGTCGCGGCCAATGACGATGGGGGCCTTCACCCGGCCGGTCTTCACCAGCTCGTTGAACAGCAGGCCCGCTTTGTCTCGCTCTCCGTAGCCGAGCCAGCAAATGCGCGCGGGCAGGCCTTGAAACGCGACCTTTTCTGACGCCATTTGGAGCCAGCGAACCATGTGCTTTTTGTGGGGAAACAGGTCGATCAGCGCGCGGTCGGTCGTACGAATGTCTTCGGGGTCTCCCGAGAGGGCGACCCAGCGAAACGGGCCTTCTCCGCGGCAGAACATTTCGCGAATGTAGGCGGGCACGAAGCCGGGGTAGTCGAACGCATTGGCGACTCCGGCCTGTTGAGCGAAAGCGCGCAGGTTGTTGCCGTAGTCGAAGACGTGGGCGCCCATTTCTTTGAAGGCGAGCATGGCCCGCACGTGGTCGGCCATGGCCGCGGTCGACTTGGCGACGTAGGCCGTGGGGTCGGCCTTGCGCAGCGCGAGCGCTTCGTCGAGCGACATGCGGTTGGGCACGTAGCCGCCGAGCGGGTCGTGGGCGCTGGTCTGGTCGGTGACGAGGTCGGGCTTGAAGCCCCGCTTGACGAGTTCTGGCAAGACGTCGGCACAATTGCCAATGAGGCCGACCGACTTGGCGATCTTCTTGGCTTTGGCGTCATTGACCTGCGCGATGGCGTCGTCGAGGTTGGCGGCAATGGTGTCGAGGTAGCGGGTTTCGACGCGCCGTTGAGCGCGGGTGCGGG
>JBGAIY010000466.1:0-5806 GCA_044225205.1 Myxococcaceae bacterium
GTCATTTCGTCGCTCGACACCGAGTCGCTGGTGCAGCAGGCGTTGGCCGACGGCGCGCACGGGTTCTTGGTGAAGCCCTTTCACCCGCTCGACGTGCAGAACATCGTTCGAGGGGCGCTCGAAGCTGCGACCGTCACGCCGGGAGCGAAGGCGTGAGTTCGTTTTGGTTGGCTGATTCGGAGGCGCGCGTGCTGGGCCCCGTCAGCATCGACGTGGTGCGCGACTTGTCGCTGCGGGGCAAGCTGCACGACGTGCGCGCCGTGTCGAAAGACGGCCGAACGTTCGTGCCGGTGCGTGAAGTGCCCGAAATTCAGGCCGCGCTCCAGGCCACCAAGAACACCGACGAGCTGGCCCACGCCCAAGCCGACGCGACCAAGCAGATTCGTGACTGGCTGACGTCGATTCGGGGGCGCTCGAGCGAAGAAGTGTTTCGGGTGCCTCCGAACGCCTCGCGAGAAGCCTGGCGGGCGGCGTTTTTCAACCTCATTTACCGCTATGTGCCGGGGCGGCTGCCGCCCGAGGCGACGCCCGAACTGCGGCTGGCCTGCGAAGACGCGTTTTTGACGCTGTCGGAGCGCATGGTCGACGTCGAGCGTCAGTTTCGGGCCAACAAGCCCAACGCGACGACGAGCGCCATGCAAGCCACGTCGCTGCAAGTCACCTGGCGCGGCGGCATGATTCACGTGCGGCTCACGTTGGCCCGCGGCGACACCCAGCCCTTCACCCGCGACCCCGACAACACGTGGAAGCAAGACTGCCTGTTCGTCGGGTCGGCCGAGAAGCTCATGGTGAACTCGCCGGCCGACATCACGCTCGGCTTCGAGGGGCACGTGACGCAAATTCATTCGTCGGGGCGGGTCGTTGGGGTGCGCCAGTCTCCGCAGGGGTTCGCGGTGAAGTTGCTCGACCTGAACGAGCAACAGCGGGCGATGATTCGAATGTGGGTGGCTCGCGCCATGTAGTTGGTAACGCGCCGGCCGTCGGGTGACAACGAAAGCCCCTTTGAACGAGCGCGCTTTTCGGTGCGCGCCGGCGACGACACGTTTGCGTCGCGTCGGCGAATTGGCACCCCGACAAAACCTTGGGGAATCGACTCGGTGACGGTTGCGTTTCAACACCGTTCGACGTCTGATTCGAACAACCACGCAGAAGACGTTCAACCAACCTGCTGGAGGCCGCACGCAATGCAAATGAACATCACGTTCCGCCACCTCGACCCGATCGACTCACTCAAAAACTACGCTCGGGAAAAGGTCGAACGGGTGAACAAGTACCTCGAGAAGGCAACCGACGCCCACGTTGTGCTGTCTCTCGACCGGCACCTGCACCAAGCCGACATCACCATCCACTCCGGTACGTACCTGCTCCGCGGCAAAGAGCGCAGCGAAGACATGTACGCCTCGATCGACCTCGCGATGGACAAGATCGAGCGTCAACTCAAGAGGTACAAAGAGAAGCTCAAGAGCCACCACGGCAAAGAACGGGTGCACCACCGCCAAGACTTGGTCGAGCAGCTCAAGGTGCGTCACGCCGTGTTCGAAATGGGGCAACCCGAAGAGGCGCACCCCGACCCGACCGCCAAGGTGATCAAGAAGAACGAGTTCTTGGCGCGGCCCATGTCGCTCGAAGAAGCCATGATGCAGATGGACCTGATGAACAACGACTTCTACGTGTTCACCAATTCGACGACGATGGAAATGAACGTCATTTACCGGCGCAAAGACGGCAACTTCGGCCACATCGAAGCGGGCGCCGTTCAAAAACGGGTGCACCCGGCTGACGCGGCCACCAACGGCACGCAGCTCGAGTCACGGTAGCGAAGGCGTTTTCGAATCGACCCGTGACGCCTGGCGGTTGGCGGGCGTCACGGGGTGAAGGCCAAACCCGAAAGGCATGCTCGGCAGCGCCACCGGCAGTTTGCCGGGCGTGCCCTGTTCACCGAACAACGCGGCGGTCGCGGCCTCGGCGGCGCTGTCTCGGTACGAATACGTGGTGAGCACGACCGCGGCCTGGGGCACCTTGACCGCCAAGTACGGCAGCCCCATGACGACCGCCACCAGCGGCTTTTTGGTCAGGGCCAAGGCTTCGAGCAGTTCGACCTGGTTCGCGTTGACCACGCTCACGATCACCACGTCGGCTGATTGCGCCAACGCCGTGGCCTGCTGTTTGAGCAACGAAATGGCCGAAATCGACGGGTAGGCGGGCACGACCATTGACCGGGTGTGGTGCGCTCGTCGTTCGACCGCCTCGACCAGTGAAGCCTCGGTCGTCACCACCGCGATTTTCACCGCGCGCCGGAGCGGAAAGACCTTGTCGTCGGTGCGCAGCAAGGTGATGGCGGCACCGGCGATTTGCGCAGAGACCCCTCGCTTTTCACCGAGCGCGGCGAGGCGTTCACGGCGTGGGGGCACGCGGTCGAACAGGCCCCGCTTGAGCTTGAGCGTGACGATGCGCCGCACCGCGGCGTCGACCCGCGCCATCGACAGCGACTCGTTTTTCACGGCGTCGAGCAGCGCTTGGCGCACTTCGGTCTTCTTCTCGCTGCGCCACGGTATGAGCACCATGTCGGCACCGGCGTTCACGGCCATGACGGCGGCCCGCCCGACCCCGTAGCGGCGGGCGATCGCCTCCATTTCGAGTTCGTCGGTCACGACGAGGCCGTCAAAGCGCATTTCGTCGCGCAACAGGTCACCCAACACGTGGGGCGACAGCGTGGCGGGCGTTTCGTCGCCTTCTGACAGCGTGGGGGTGGCGACGTGGGCCGTCATCATGCCGTCGAGGCCGGCGGCCATGGCCGCGGTGAAGGGCTGCAGTTGCCGGCGAAGCTCGGCGGCCGAAGCGTGCACAACCGGCAGCCCCTTGTGCGAGTCGGCGTCGACCGAGCCATGCCCGGGGAAATGCTTGGCCACCGTGGCGATGCCCGACGCCTGCTGGCCCTTGACGAATTGCACGCCCATGGCGCTGACGAGGGCCACGTCGTCTCCGAATGAACGAATGCCAATGACCGGGTTTTTGGGGTTCGAATTGACGTCGAGCACGGGGGCGAGGTTCATGTTGAACCCGAGCCGCTTGAGGTCGTCACCCTGGGCGCGGCCGGCCGCATAGGCGAGCGTCTCGTCGCGGGTGGCGCCCAAGGCCATGTTGCCCGGCAATACGATGTTGCCGTCGGCGATGCGCACGACGTTGCCGCCTTCTTGGTCGACCGCGATGAACGGTGGCAGGGTGTCGGCGAGGAGCGCCCGCACCTCGTCATTCAACTGGGCGACCTGTTCGGCATTTTCGATGTTGCGACCGAACAGACACACCCCCCCACCTGAAACCCGCGCAACAAGGCCTCAATGGCGGGGTCGACGGTCTTGCCGCTGAACCCCACCATCATCAATTGGCCGATCTTCTGCTCGACGGTGAGCGCCGCCAGCCACTCGTCGGCACTGGGTCGTTCGACGTGGGCCGGGGTTCGGGCGGCCGGGGGCACCGAGGCCGGGGGCTTGGGGGCCACGGCGTGCCGGGTCTGGGCACCGGGCGCAGGGCGTACGTCGGCCGTGTGGGTGCACGACGCGCCGAGCGCGACTCCAACAATGAGGCCCCACACTCGCCGGGTCGGCACCGACCAGACGATACACACATTCGCGGAGAACGCGAACGTCACGCCTTGCCACCGTGTGGGGCCTCGGCTATCCACCCGGCCGAAATGCGCATCGTGGAGTTCTTGAAGCCTGAAGCGGTCGTGGCGTCGCTGGCAGCCAAAGACAAGGGCGACGTGCTCAAAGAGCTCGCGGCGGCGCTGAGCCGAGCCGAGCGCTCGGTACCCGAAGCGCGCTTTCTCCACGTGCTGCAAGAGCGAGAAAAAATCGGCTCGACGGGTATGGAAAAGGGCGTGGCCATACCCCATGGGCGCCTGGCCGAAATTTCAACCCTGGTGGCATGCTTCGGGGTGTCGCACGAGGGCATCGAATTTGACGCGCGCGACGGCAAGCGGTCGCACTATTTCTTTGCGTTGGTGGCCCCCGACAATTCGCCGGGGTTGCACCTCAAGGCGCTCTCGAAGCTGAGCCGCCTGTTTCGCAGCGATCAGCTCAAAGACGCCATTTTGGCCGCCCCAACGGCCGACCAGATTTTTTCACTCATTTCACAAGAAGACGCCCGAGTCTGACCGTTTCGCGGGCGCGTCTCACGGGCCCGCGCGCGTCGCCTCGTAGTTGAACCAAAACTTGCACACGCACGCATCAGGTGAACGCGCGTCGAAGGTGATGCTCATGGCACCGTCGAAGCGGGTGGGCGACCGCGTCACGGTGTCGAGGTGAACCGCCACGCTGTCGAGCAGGCATTCGTTGCCCCGCACGGGTGTGCTGACGTTGTTGGCCGTGCCGTCGAGGGTCATTTGTTCAATGCCGCTCAGGTAGGTACCGAAGAGCTTGACGCCCAGAAACCCGTACGACAACGAGACGATGTTGCCGGTGGTGTTGAGGGTGCCCGTGCTGAAGACTCCGGTCGCGTGGGCGAGGTCGCAGTCGTCACGCAGCACTTCTTTGAGCGTGAACTGGTAGGGGCCGTCTTCGAGCGGGTGGTTGCGGCCGCACGACCAGGCACCGAGCGCGAGCATCAAAAAGAACCACGTACGCACGAGCGCAGTCTACGCAAAGGGTGGTGGGGAGCGACATTGAATTGCATCAGCGGGGCGGCGGCCCCATAGTTCGGTGTTTTTCAAGAAAGCCATGCCGACGTACAAAAACCCCGTGCCCACGGTCGACTGCATCGTCGAATTGCCTGGCGACCGCATCGTGCTCATTCGCCGCTCGAACCCGCCGCTGGGGTGGGCGTTGCCCGGCGGCTTCGTCGACGAAGGCGAGCCCTTGCACGCGGCGTGCGTGCGTGAGGTGCGTGAAGAGACGGGGCTGTCGGTCGACCTGTCGGAGCAGTTTTTCACCTATTCAGACCCGGCCCGCGACCCGCGCAAGCACACCATTTCAACCGTCTTCATTGGCTGGGCCGAGGGCGACCCCATGGGGGCCGACGACGCGGCCGAGGCGAAAGCCTTCGCGCTCGACGCGATACCGAAAGACCTCTGCTTCGACCACGGCACCATCGTCAGCGACTATTTGACGTACAAACGCACGGGCAAGCGTCGCAAAATCTAAAGGCCGTACCGAAGGAGCATTGGTTTCGATGGCAGCACCGATGAACCCCAATGAGCGGCGAGCCGACGCCTGGCGCGCCTTGTTTGAACACACCTTCGACGTTCTGGTCATTGGCGGCGGCATCACCGGGGCCGGCATCGCCCGCGACGCCGCGTTGCGCGGGCTCAAGGTCGCGCTGGTCGAAAAAGACGACTTTGCGAGCGGCACGTCTTCGAAGTCTTCGAAGTTGGTGCACGGCGGCTTGCGCTACCTCGAGCAAGCCGAATTCAAACTGGTGTTCGAATCGGTCAATGAGCGCAAACGCCTCATGAAATTGGCTCGCCACCTCGTGAGGCCGCAGGCCTTCTTGGTGACGAATTTCAAGGGAGACAAGCGCTGGCTGTTGACCCTCGACCTGGGCTTGTGGATCTACGACGCCCTGTGTTTTTTCGGCGCGTACCGCAACCACCGCACCTACCGGGCGGCGAAGACGGTCGAACTCGAGCCGGGCCTCAAGCGCGAAGGGCTCAACGGCGGCATTCTCTACTACGACTGCGTGACCGACGACGCGCGGTTGACGCTCGAGAACGCCATTGACGCTCAGGCGTTGGGGGCGGTGGTGCTCAACCACGTCAAAGCCGAAAAGCTGGTCTTGGGCGAACAAGGCCGCATTGCCGGCGCGGCCGTCG
>JBGAIY010000467.1:0-5803 GCA_044225205.1 Myxococcaceae bacterium
GTACGCGTGGTGAATGAACCCCAGCCGCCACTCGAGCCGCAAACTCCGCTCAGGAATCGACTGGAGGTCTCCCACCAACACGGCGGCGTGCTTCTTCTCGAACGCGAGCGCTTTGCGCGCCGCCGCCTTGGCCGCCGCCGACTTGCCCAACGCCGCGTGCCGCAGCGCAATCAGCTCTCCGCGTGGGTCGCCGAGGCCCTGCAAAAAGTCGGCATACACTTGATACGCCTGCACATTGTCGGGGTCGGCCTCGATGGCGGCCTCGAGCGCTTCGCGTTCGGTGCTCACGGGCACACCGTAGCCCAACGTCACAGCTGCATCTTCAAGGTCAACCCTCGTTGCTGCCCAGGCGCGTGGCGGTACGAAACGTCGATGCCGCGGCCTCAGACGAACGGGCCGAGCCACCGAGAGGTGTCGGTTGCTTCACTTTGGGCCCGCCCCCTGCCGTAACCCCATGAACAGACGACTCTTTGGCGCCTCGACTGGCGCACGAAGTCAATGCGTCTGTCGTGCCGCGGTCGCGACCGGGTGAAATGCCTCTGGTACCGTTCGGTCATGGTGAAACCGGTCAATCAAGAAGCCATCAACGGCATCAACCTTGCGAAGCAGTTCGGCGCCATCACGCCTCAAGCGCACCAAGAGCTGATGAGGGAGCTGGAGCAGAATGGCGTGACCGTGCACCTGATTGAACAGGCCGCCAAGCTCGAAGCCGGTGTCATGGCCGAGACGGATCGGGCCGTCACGCAGGTCGCCGGGGCGCGCGCCGCGTGGAACACAGCGGCGACCAAGTTCGAACGAGACCCCAATGCCTTGAACCCACCGAATCGCGACGGCATCGACGGCGCCGAGCGCAACGCCCAAGCGATGCGAGGCAAGCGTGACCTCATGCGAGTCATGATGCTCGCGCTCGTCAACGCTGACCTCCCTCCCGACATGACGGCAGCCGACAGAAAGCGTGTCGGCCAATTGCACGACCAGGAGATCGCACGCATGGAGAGGAACCTCGGCAAATGACCCCCGACAACCTCAGTACCAGCGCTCGATCGTTGGCCAATGACTTCAAGCTCGTGCATGGCGAGCTCAAGATGCCGAAAGGCGAGTTCTCGAAGTGGCAGAAGGTGCACTCCACCCTTCAGGGCGAACACCGAAAGGAGCGGCGCATCGAGCTCATCGCCATTGCGCTGCGCTTTCGCACGCTCGGCGTCGCAGCCCGAGAGGCGCTCGCGCAGCTCGTTGAGCTGACCGCCGATCTCATGGTCGAGCCGACCGTCGCCGGCCCGGCGGCGCCGAAGAAGGTCTGGGGCAAGACGAGCTGAGGGCCGGCACGCCTTCGTTGAGAATGGGCGGCGGGTTCTTGCACCGAGCGACCTCAGACTTCGAAGGTGGGGCCAAAGCTTCGGCCACCGCGCTTTCAATGCGGTCGCGGCAGGTTTTCGAGTGCAGAAAGAACCGCGGGTTCGGCTCCAGCGTTCGCATTGCGCCCGTCAACGTCTTGAAACGCCAGGTCGAATCGGCGAGCAGCGCCCCCTCTGCCGACCGAGGTGCGGTCTCGAGTCGTCGCCCCGGGAGCTTCGGGCAGCCGTTCGAGGCCCGTTTGTCACTTCGCACAACGCAGTTCGAGCGTTCGAGAGACCGCAAGGGTGGGAGTTCAGCCAACCAAGCCGCTGTCGGCCCCAGACGCGGCGGCCCTCTCCGTGTCGCCACGTCGAAGTGTTCTTCGCTTCGCGGGAGCCGGTGCAGTTCGAGCGTTTCGAGACCGCAACGGTGGGAGTTCAGCCAACCAAGCCGCTGTCGGCCCCAGACGCGGCGGCCCTCTCAGTATCGCCGCGTCGAAGTGTTCTTCGCTTCGAGGGAGCCCGGTGCAGTTCGACGGTAGGAGCTCAGCCAACCAAGCCGCTGTCGGCCCCAGACGCAGCCACCTGATTCCGGCCACGCGACGGCTCGTGAGCAGTTCACCGCGCAAGAACGCGGTCCGCCCGCGCGGCGAGCCGCAGTGCAGTGCTCAGTGGCGCCCCTCGAACAGCGCGCTTGATGCGCCTGCAACACGAGCGAACTGGAGCCATGCCAGAAAACCCGCTCAGCCCAGCCGCACCTGGCTTTTACAGCTGCATCTTCAAGGTCAGCGCGATCAACCGGCCCTCGTTGCCACCCAGCTCGTGGCGGTACGAAACGTCGATGCCGCTGCCTTCGACGAACCAGCCCAGCCCCCCCGAAAGGTACTGGTGGTGGGCGATGCCGTCGTACTGGTACCCCACCCGCACCGGCACCGTCATGGCGATGAGCCATTCGAGCCCGGCTTGGTAGGCCAACCGCGCCTGCGGCTGGTTGAAGTCCATTCTCAGGTCGAAGACGGGGGTGAGCTGACCCAAGAACAACCCGCTCACGCTGGCCACGAAGAAGCGGGTCACGTCGGCGTTGTAGTTGGGTATGAGGTTGTGCCCCGAAAAGCCCAACGACAGCCAAGTCGCTGGCTTCACCACGAGACCGGCCGACATGGAGATGGAGTTGGTGTTGGTGGCTCCGGTGATGACTTGGTGCCGCCCTGAAACGCCCAAGTGCAGCCAGTCGGCCAAGGCGTACGAGAGGGCGAGCGTCGTCAAGTGCGCCCACCGGCGCTCGAAGCCGCCAAAGGTGACGAAGTTGTACGAAATGCCCATGGCCAAGGGCCCGGTCGAGTCGGCCAAGGCCACGCCGCCCGTCACGAAGCCCGACGGTATGTCCCACGCGCCGTTGGCTTCGATTTGGTAACGCTTGTACAGCGACAGCCCCGCGGGGTTGCCGCCGATGACTTCAGCCCCATAGCCGAGCGACTGGTACGCGCCGCCCATGCCGAAGTTGCGGGCCTGCATCACGTCGCGCAAGTCGGGGCCGGTGACGGTGGGCGTGTCGGCGCGCGCCGCGAAGCCCCAAAGGCCCAGCAACCCGAACCACCACACGGTGAAACAACGTCGAAGCGACATGTGACCCAACGGGTTGTACCCCGAGTTTCGAGTGGCTCTGTGGAATCTAGGCCGGCGTGACCGACCGACCGGCGGGGCCGCGCGGTTTGACTCCAGAACGACAAAGGCCCCGGCCGTGTTCCCGCGCCGGGGCCCTTCGTCAATCAACCGCGCTGAACTTCTCGAGGCTGCGGCTTAAATCGTGCCGGGCTTCACCAACGCCACCGAGATGTTGTCGATGAACACCGCCGCGTTGGCCGCGTCGGTGGTGGCGTTGTTGACCTCGCACTGCACGCGAACCGTTGTACCCGGGGTCAGGCCGTTGCCCGACGCCGACGAGAACGTACCGGTGTTGGTCGAGCTCAAGTTGAACAGCGACACCAACGTCACGTCTGACGTGTCGGTGATGCGGCAGCGCTGGGTGACCGCCGCGGCATTGCCCGTCGTTTGGTACTCGGTGCGGTAGTCGAGCCGGTAGTCGTAGTACCACCCCAAGTCGTTGGTGAAGTTCGGCAGCACCACGTCTTGCTGCAACTTCACCAAGCCCGTGAAGGGCGACGAACCGGTCGCCGACCCCAGCAAGGCGCCGCAGCGGCCCGGCGTCGTCGAGTTGTTGCTCGGCACCGCCGTCGGCGCCGGAGTGCCCGTCGCGTTCCACCCGGTGAGCACGCAGCCGGTGTTGTCTTCGAAGCCGCCGTTGTTCAGGTACTCGCGACGGCCGCCGAGCACGCCCGAGAAGTCGGCCGTGGCCAGGGTGTTGCCGGCCATGTCTTTGCCACCCCGAATGGTGAACGGGCCGGTGATGTCACCACCCGTGGGCACCGAGAGCGTCAAAATGCCGGTGGTGCCGGGGGCCTCCCAGACGAAGGTCTGGGTCACCGCGCCGCCCGCGTACGTGTAGACGGGGGCCGCGGTCGCGTCCATCGGTTCGCTGTAGGTCAGGCGCATTTGCAGCGTGGTGACGGCTGTGCCTTCGTTGATGCCGTCGGGCGTGCCGATGCCGACCGGCGAGCCCACGGCGCGCGGAGGCAAGTTGTCGCCGATGGTGGCGACCGGCGACGACGCGAGCGAAGCGACGTTGCCGTAGCCGTCGATGGGCACCGCGGTGAAGGTGACCTTGTTGCCTTCAGACAGCGGGCGGCCGTTGTTGAAAATGGCCGGCAACGCAATGTTGAAGGTCAACCGGCCGGTGCCGGGCGCGGGCGTGACGCGGGTGATGTACACGTAGGCTTGGTTGTTGGTCGTGTCTTTCGCGTACAGCTGGTACGCGCCGATGCCCGGTATCGTGTCGAACGCCAGCGTGAACACGTTGTCGTTGTAGTCGAACTGGCTGCTCGGCGTGCGGTTCGGGTTGGTGACCGAGAAGTTCGCCACCTGCTTCGACGGAGGCGTGACGGTCGCCGCCCGAACTTGGAACGTGAAGCTCGCGTTGTAGCCGTTGCCGTTCGTCTGTTTGAGGTTCATGGCGACCCGGTACTGGTCGCCTTCGCGCAGGTTGCCGCCTTGGGGCTTGAGCGAGACCTTGAGTGGGCTGGCCCACTGCTGGTCGATCGCGACGACCCCACCCCGGGTGAGGTTCGTCAGCACGAATTGATTCACGATTTCGCCGTTTTGGCCGCTGCTCAGCACCGGCATGGCGAAGGTGAGGTCAATGGTGTCGGCCGCGGCGATTTCGCCGTCGAAAATGTTCGAGTCGATGACGCGCTGGCCGATGTCGCTGTAGGTGATGAAGATGCGCGACGACCCGCTCGGGTACACGTCGACGTTCACCAGTTGCGCCGAAAAGTCGGCTTGGCCGTCGGCGTTTTCGTCGAACCACTGGGCGACCACGCGGTGGTTCACGCCCTCGGGGGCGGTGCCCAGGCCGGTGAGCTCGAAGCTGCCGTCCATGCCGGTCTTGACGCTGACGACCGAGTCGCCAATCGTTGAACCGCCGCCGTTGAGCGAGCTGCGCCGTTGGTCGACGCTGACGGTCGCGTTCACCGCGGGCCGGTTGTTGGGCAAGAACACCATGCCCTTGACCGAGCCGTCGGCCTTGGCGAGCGCGGCGTCAACCGTGGCGATGCCGCCCTGCAGCGGAGCCCCGCCGTAGTAGTTCGCGACCGAGCCGGGCACCATGGCGTACGTGCGCTGGGGCACGTAGCCGTCTTTGGAGAGCAAGAGCTCGAGCTGGCTCGTCACCACCACGTCGGTGAACGTGAACACGCCGCTGGCGTCGGTGGTGGCCGGCTGAACTCCAGGCGACAACAGCGTCACCTTGACCCCGTCGAGCGCGGTGGCGGTGCCCATTTCGGTGATGCGACCGATGATGGTGCCCTTCGGCGTAATCGCGACCTGCGTTTGGTTTTGGTCGTACTTGCCTTGCTGCGTGCCCGAATTGCAGGCGGCCAACAGGGCCGCCACGCTGACCAGTGCTGCGAACAGACTGCGTTTCATGGAGTGATGCTCCTCAAATGACTTCGTGAGTGAAAAAATGGAAGAAAGACTTCAGAGGTTCAAGACGGTCGGTTTCACCAGTGCAACCGACATGTCGTCGAGGTACAGCGCCGAGTTCACCGCCGGCGGAGACCCCGTCGAATTGTCGACGGTGCAGGTGAGGCGCACCGTTTGGCCCTGAGTCGTCGGCGTGAACTGCACCGTGATGGGGCCGTCGAACGTCGGCTGCGTCGCCGACGTGTACGTGAAAATCGTCTTGATGACGACGTCGCTCGTGTCGGTGATGGCGCACTTCTGGGTCACCGAGGCCGACATGCCGCTGGGCGAATAGTATTCGGGGCGCGCCGAGTAGGTCGCCTCGAAGTACCACCCGAGGTTCATGCTCAAGTTCTTGAGCGTGACGTCTTGGCTGAGCTTGGTGGTGCCGG
>JBGAIY010000468.1:0-5925 GCA_044225205.1 Myxococcaceae bacterium
GAGTGCGGCCGCGCCGACGCCGCCCACGGCCAGGGTGACGGTGGGCCACCGGCGGCGAGGTGGCGCTTCGGTGGCGGCGAGAAAGGCCGCGTGCGATCGACGCTCGACGTCGCTGGTGACCGTGCCGTCGAGGCTGCGCAGCACCTGGGCCGCTCGTTCGATTGGGTCAGTCATGACGTTCGTCTCCCCACAGCCGGTCGCCCAGCATGGCGTCTTGTTTCACTCGGGCCAAAAACAGCTCTTGGGCGCGAGCCAATTTGCGCTTGGTGGTGGCGAGGCTCCAACCGGTGACCTCGGCGACTTCTTCGAGCGTCAACTGATCGACGAAGCGCAGCACGAAGGCAATGCGCAGCTCGTCGCGCAGGCTCTGCAGCACGGTGTAGACCCTCCGCAGTTGCAGCACGGCGTCTTGGTCTGACGGGGCCGCGGCGTCGCCCACGTCTTCGAGCGGGTCGGTCGCCACCGGGCCCAGCCCCAGCCGCTGCGCCCACCGCCGCCGCCTGAGCATCGACCGGGCGAGGTTCACGGCGATGCCGAGCACGAAGGGCCGAAGCAGGTCAGGGTGGGTGACGCGCTCGGCCCGGTGCCAGACGAGCAACAGGCATTCTTGAACGACGTCTTCGGCGTCGGCAGCCGACAGCCCGAGCCGTCGCATCAAGGCCCTGATGCGCGGAGCGAATGCGTGAAACAGCTCGCTCGCCGCGCCCGGTGTTTGGCCCACCAGCCGCGCCAACAACCCGTCGGGCGAATCGGTTCGAACGAGCGACAGCCTGGCCGGGGCGTGGGTCATTCGACGAGCACCACTTCGTGGGGCGCCGCGACCCCCGACGTGATTTCGGTGACGAAGGCGGGGCCGGTCGTCGCGTTCTTGAAAATCGACACACCGTCGGCGTCGACCGCGTAGAGCGTGTGGTCGGTGCCCAAGGCGGCGGCGAAGACGGGCCCCAAGCTTGGGTGGGTGATGAGCTGGTCGGGCGTGGTCGGGGCCGCGGGTCTCGACGTCAGGCCCGACGCGGCTTCATACAGCGCGACCGCTCCGCTCGCGGTGGCCGTCGCCCCACACACGACGAGCACGTCGTGCTGCACCGACAGCTTCTGAACGAGCGTGAAGCCAGTGGAAATGGTCATGTTCGCGGGCGTCGTGCCTTCGAGACTCGCCAGGCCGACCCACACGTTCAACGTGGTGTCTTGCGGGGCGGTGCTGATGAGGCTGTCACCGGCGACGACGACGTAGGGCTGCACCAACTTCGCCACGACGACGTCGAAGAGCGTGATGGTGCCGGTTTTCGTGCTCGCCGCCTTGTACAGCAGCAAGGCGTTGCGGCTGCGTTGGCCGCCGAAGAGCCGGTCGCTCACCGGGTCGTGGGCGAGCCCAGCGAACGCGTTGAACATGTCGACGACGTAGGCACCCGGTGTCGAACCCGACGACAGCGTCGCCACCCCGTCGAGCCGTGCGACCGCGCCACGCGGCCCGTACACCACCCACAGCGCGCCCCCGGAGATGACCACCTCGCTCACGTCACCCGCCGACGGAAAGGCGCTCGCCGAAATCGTCGCCGCCGGCGAGGCCCCCGCCTGCAGGCTTCGCGGCCCGTCGTAAATGAGCACGCCGCCGTCTTGGGCCACGACGAGGCGGTCTGCGGTGCTGGTGAGCGTCACCAACCCCGCGACTGGCAGCTCGAAGTCGGGTCGGGTGTCGGCGGCCAGCGCGTCGGCCGAGTTCCACCCTGCCACCGACGAGCTGCCGACGTTCGCCACATACAGGCGCGGCAACACCCCGCCGTCACCGCGGGCCACGCCCGCGTCACGAGGCCTCAGCTCAATGAAAGGAGAGCCGCAACCCACGAAAATCGCTGCGATACCGAAAACAATGGCGCTTCGCATGGCAGCTCCTGAAGGAGCATGGCGCAAGGGCCCCCTTTCGGCTCACGAAAAAGCAGGGCTCCCCGAAAAGAACCGCGGCCTCTCCCCGGTGACGAGGAGAGGCCGCGTGAACATCGAACGAAAAGAAGCGCTTACTTGCGGGCCGCTTGGTCGGCGGCTTGCTTCTCTTTGAATTTCTTGATCATTTCTTCTTGCTCGTTGCGAGGCACCGCCGAGTACTTGGCGAACTCCATGGTGAAGTTGCCTTTGCCCTGGGTGGCCGAGCGAAGGTCGGTGGAGTACCCGAACATCATGTTCAGGGGCACTTCGGCGAGCACGGTGACGGTGCCTTCGGCCGAGCTGGTCTCGAGAATCACGCCGCGGCGTTGGTTGACCTGACCGACCACCGAACCTTGAAATTCGATGGGCGCTTCGACTTCGACCTTCATGATCGGCTCGAGAATGGTCGGCTTCGCGGCCGCGTACCCTTCACGAAAGCCCATGAGCGCGGCGGTCTTGAACGCTTGTTCTGACGAGTCGACGTCGTGCGACTGGCCGTCGTTGATGAGGCAACGAATGCCGACCACGGGGAAGCCGATGAGCGCGCCGCGCTTGACCGCCTCGCGGAAGCCCTTGTCGCAGGCCGGTATGAACTCGCGAGGAATCGCGCCGCCGACGATGTCGTCGACGAATTCGTACTGCTCGACGGAGTCTGACGGCAACGGCTCGAGGTAGCCGCACACGCGCGCGAACTGGCCTGAACCACCGGTCTGCTTCTTGTGGGTGTACGCGAACTCGCCCCGCTGGGTGATGGTCTCGCGGTACGCCACCTGCGGCTTGCCCGAAACCACTTCGCAGTTGTACTCGCGCTTCATGCGCTCCATGTAAATTTCAAGGTGGAGCTCGCCCATGCCGCTGATGATGGTTTGGGCCGACTCTTCGTCTTGGTGCACGCGGAACGTCGGGTCTTCTTTCGTGAAGCGGTTGAGCGCTTTCGAGAAGTTCGTTTCGCCAGCCCGGTCTTTCGGGGCCACCGCGAGCGAAATCACCGCCGCGGGGATGTGCATCGACGTGAGGGTGACGTTCATTTTGCCGTCGGTGAACGTTTCGCCCGAGCTCGATTCGATGCCGTAGAACGCGACGATGTCGCCCGCCGTCGCGCTGCTGATTTCTTCGCGGTCGTCAGAGTGCATGCGGAACATGCGAGGCACGCGCACTTTGCGCAGCTGGTTCGACGTGTTCACGATGGTGTCGCCGCTGGCGATCTTGCCCTGGTAAATGCGGAAGTAGGTGAGCTGGCCGTACTTGTCTTGCGTGAGCTTGAACGCGAGGCCGACGAACGGCTTGTTGGGGTCGTTGAACAGCTCGACCTTTTCTTCTTTGTTGTTCTGGTCGTACCCGTAGTTCTTCACTTCGGTCGGGTTCGGCAAGTAGTACGCGACCGCGTCGAGCAAGAGCTGAACGCCCTTGTTGCGAAACGCCGAACCGCACATGACCGGGGTGATCTTCAGGGCGATGGTGCTGCGGCGAATGCCCGCGCGCAGCTCTTCGACGCTGATGTTTTCACCGTTCAAGAACTTCTCGGCGATCGCGTCGTCGACGTCGGCGATCTTCTCGATCATTTCTTGGTGCGCGGCCTTGGTCTTCTCGACGTAGTCAGCCGGCACGTCGACTTCTTTGATGATTTCGCCGTTTTCGCCTTCGAAGAAGTAGGCGCGCTGGGTGACCGCGTCGATGATGCCGACGAACTTGTCTTCGGCGCCCATGGGCACCTGGAGCTTGACCGGGTGGTGGGCCAGCTTCTCTTTGAGCATGTCGGCGACGCGCTCGTAGTTCGCACCCGGGTTGTCCATCTTGTTGACGAAGGCGATGCGGGGCACGCCGTACCGCTTCATTTGGCGGTCGACGGTGATCGACTGCGACTGCACGCCCTTGCCCGAGTCGAGCACGAGAATCGCGCCGTCGAGCACGCGCAAGGCGCGTTCGACTTCAATCGTGAAGTCGACGTGGCCGGGAGTGTCGATGATGTTGACGTTGTATTCGGGCAGCTGGTCTTGCGACCCTTTCCACACGCAGTAGGTCGCGGCCGACTGAATGGTGATGCCCTTCTCGCGCTCGAGGTCCATCGAGTCCATCTTGGCGCCGACGCCGTCTTTGCCGCGCACCTCGTGAATCGCGTGAATGCGACCCGTGTAGAAGAGAATGCGTTCGGTGAGGGTGGTCTTGCCCGAGTCAATGTGGGCAGAGATGCCGATGTTGCGAATGCGTTCGAGAGGAATGGTTGCCATATCGGAGCCGGCGGGTACCGCACTGTGGGCAGAAAAACAAGTGAACGAAAAAGGCGAACGACTCTTTTATGGAGAGTCGCTCGCCTCTTTGACAACTCCGCGCAATGACGCGCGAATTGGTGCCGCGTTTCAGCGAATCAGTCGGCCGCGGGGCCGGGCAGGCTCTTGAGGTAGTCGTAACCGGCCTTGAGGTCGGCCGGGAGCCGGGTGGCGTCGTCGGCCGACAGGCGCTTGTCGGTCTCTCGGTGGTTGGCACCGCTGCCGCCCACGACGTTCTTCGCTTCGCGCCAGGCGTACTGTTGCACCGCGCCCAGCAGGGTATTGACCTCGACCTCGGTCTTTTCAGTGCGCTCGAAGTAGCTCTGCGCCGCGTCGCGAATGATCTTCGTCGGTATGGTCGCGGCTTCGGCCCGCGTCAAAATGCAGTCGCTGCCAGCGGCTTTCGCAACCTCGGGTTGCATCTCTTCGACCAAGGCGTCGGCGAAGGTGCGTGCGGTCGGGCTGTTGGAGATCTTTGGCATGGTGTCGTGATTGTCGCCCCGCCGCCCCAGAAGTTGCCTACAGTGTGTGCATGTTATTTGTCCGTAACATCAAGTGGTTATGAGCGTACGCGCAACGTGGTCGGGCCTCGACTGTCAATGGCTCGATGAAACACTGGTTGCTTGGTGCGGTCTGGTTCTGGTGCTCGGCGGGGGCGGCGAGCGCTCAAGACATGCCGTTTCACATACCGCAGTACACCGGTACGCTGCTGATGATCGCGACCGGGGTCGTGACCCAGCAGACGCCGCAGCGCTCGTTGACACCGGTCTTGAACCGGAGCGGTGGGGTCCTGGCGCGAAGGCGGCTCCGAGTGGGCCGGCGAAGCTGGTGGTGGGGAGCGCTCCGGCGGGGGTGGCGAAGCAGTTGGCCCGAAGTGCTCCCCCGGAGCAGCAGGCGGCGGTGGAGCAGGCCTATGGGCTCATCTTGGCCAAGCACCCGCAGCTCATGCGGCAACTCGGTGTGCCGTCTGACGACTTGGCGTGCGCGGTCGCCACGTTGCTCACGGGCAGCTACATCGCCTACCGAGACATCGACTTTCCCGACGCGCTGTTCAAGGTGGTCTACGAGCAGGTTCGCAGCGGCCTGGCCTCGACCCCGCAGCTGGCTCAGCTCGACATGACCAAGCGTCGCGAAATCTACGAACAGGCCGCGATCATCGGCACGTTCTTCGCCGTGACGCACTCGGTGCTCAAAACGCAGCCCGACCCGGCGCGCGCCGCGAGCATGCGAGCCGCCGGGAGAGCGAGTCTCGAACAATTTCTCAAAGTCGACCCCGACCGCCTCGAACTCACCGAGCGCGGCTTTTCGGTACGAGCGCACTGAACCAGGAGCCAGATCATGAAGGGTCACTTCACCCGGTACGGCGCCATCGCCATTGCCATCGTCGTCTCGAGCTGCGGCGTTTCTTCGTCGGGCCCCACTGGCACCGCTCAATCGACGGGTGACGCGGGGCCGCTTGATTCGACGGCTGACGCGGGGCCCGTCACGGCGTCACTCGACGGTGGTGTCGTTTCGGGAGTCGACGCGGGGGCTCCGGGCGTGCGGGGCTGGCTGTGGCACAACAACTACGCGCTCGACATCGTCGATGGTACCCAATTGGCGTCTTTGTCGGGCGCGTTGCCGATCAAGGTGAACACGAACACGTCGGTGGCGGTCACCCCCTGGCCCGACGGCACCCAATACGCGACCTCGTTTTGGAACGTGGCCGACGGGTACACCGACGTTGATTTGGTCG
>JBGAIY010000469.1:0-5805 GCA_044225205.1 Myxococcaceae bacterium
CCCAACCTTGCGCGCGCTCACCGACACCCTCGACGGGCGGTCGAACTCGGTGGTGGCCACCGACCCCCACGGCGCCGAATTCAAGTTCTTGGTCGGCACCGTGCTGAGAAGAGGGGTGCCCGCCGCCACCCGAACCGCGTTCGAAGCCGAGCTCGCCGCGCTGCCCGCGGGTCGAGTCGACCCCAGTCGGGTAACCGACCTGGCGCTTCGCTACCCCGGAATCGCCAACGCCTATTCGCCCCAACAGTGGGTGCGCGCATTTTCTTCGCGCGGGCTCGACGCGGGGTCTTTCGGCGCGGCGTGGCCCCTGCCGTAATTTCTCACCTTCGCCGCTCGCTTCGCGGTGATACGACGCAGCCATGCAAAAGACTGTGCTGGCTGCGTTGGTGTTGTTGGCAACCTCGTGCGCGACGTTCACTCGAAACGACGCTGAACGCACGGTGGCCGAAGTGCTGGTTTCTGACCAACAAGAATTTCAGTTGGGGCTCCAGGTGCACGAGGAGCTGAAGAAAGAAAACACCAAGTTTTCTGAGAACCAGCAGGTCGGCGTGTACGTCGAGCAAATGGCGAAGAAGCTCACCGCTCAAGCCGACAAAGACCGGCCGGGCGTGACCTGGCAGTACTACGTCATCGACGACCCGAAGACGGTCAACGCGTTCGCGACCCCTGGTGGTCGCATTTACGTGTACACCGGTCTGTTGCTCGCCGCGCAGAACGAAGCCGAAGTGATCGGCGTGCTGGGCCATGAAATTGGTCACGTCGTCGCGCGGCACTCGGCGCGGCAGCTGGTGGCGCAAAAGGGCATCGAAGTGGTCAGCAACATGGCGCTCGGCAAGAACGCCGGCGAAGTCGCGACACTGGCCACCGCGCTCACGGGCAAGGGCGCCCTGCTCGCGTACGGCCGCGGGCACGAACTCGAGGCCGACGAATACGGCGCTCGCTATTCGAACGGCATCGGGTACGACCCGCACGGGCTCATCACGTTCTTCACGCGACTGTCGGCGGGCGGTCAAGACCCTGGCATTCTCGTGTGGCTGTCGACGCACCCGTCGAACACCGAGCGCATCGACAAGTTGAAGGCGCTCATCACCGAGAAGTCGTACACGGCCACCAACCTCGGCACGAATGAGCTCAAAACCATTCAAGCCGCGCTGGGCGCCAAGTAGGTCAGCTCTTCACTTTTCGCTTCTTGGCTGGCGGCGCTTCGCCCGAGGCGACTTCTTCTGAACGGGGCGCGCGGTGCGGGCCTTTGCGTTCGGCTTCGGCCACCGAGGGCTCGGGGGGGGCGACCGTGGCCGGGGCGGGCACCGGGGCGGCGGCCGGGCTCGCGGCACCGCCCGACCGCATGAGCGAGGCTTTGAGGGCCTCCATGAGGTCGACCACCTTGGCCTGCGGTGCGGGGGCGGGCGTCAACACCACCGTCTCGCCCTTGATCTTTCGGTCGAGCAGGTCGCGCAGCCGCTCGCGGTACTCGTCTTTGTACTGGCCGATGTCGAACTTCGGCTTGGCCAGCTGCGAAACGAATTGCCGCGCGAGGCCCAGCTCGGCGTCGCTGATGTTGGCCTCGGGTATCGGCACTTCACCCATGGCCTTCACTTCGTCGGAGTAGCGAAGTTGCTGCATCACCAGAGCGCCGTTGAGCGGTCGCAGCAAGACCAGGTTCTGCCGGCCGCGGTTCGTGTACTTGGCGACGGCGGCGTGCTTCATGTCGGCCAACGCCGCCGCGAGCAACTTGTACGCGCGCTCGGCGCCCTTGTCGGGCCCCAGGTAGTAGCCGCTTTCGAAGTAGAGCGGGTCGACGGTGTCGAGCGGCACGAACTCGCTGATGTCCATCGACCGGGAGGTCGTGAGCTCGAGCTTGTCGAGCTCGTCGTCAGACACGATGATGTATTGGTCTTTCGCGAACTCGTACCCCTTGACGATGTTTTCGCGCGCGACGGGCTCGTTCGTCTCGGGGTCGTACATTTGCTGCTTGAGCCGTATCTTCTTTTCGGCGTGCAGCTGGTTGAAGGAGATTTTGCCCGACGAATCACTCGCCGAGTAGACCTTCACCGGTATGTTCACCAGACCGAAACTAATCGTGGCGGTCCCCATCGCGCGTGCGCTCATAGGCGGTTACCGTAGATCAAAATTCGATGTCGGCCAGAAACCCCACGCTCACCGCAGACAACATCACGCTACAGCTGGCCGAGCCACGCACTGCGCCATTCAGTTCGCCCGGTTGGCTGTTCGAGCTGAAATTTGACGGCTTTCGGCTGCTTGCTGAACGCATCAATGGCGTCGTGCGCCTGGTCTTGCGCCGCGGCCGCCAAGCCGCCCACCTGTTTCCTGAAATTACGGCCGAGTTGCAGTCGTTGCCGGGCCCCGACTTCATCATCGACGGAGAACTCGTCATTCAAGACGAGGCCGGCCGGCCAATTTTTCAGCGGTTGCTCAAGCGCTCGACGCTCGCGCATCAGAAAGACATCGAGGCGGGCGTGCTCGCCGACCCGCTTCGACCTGCTCATGCTCGACGGGCAAGACCTGCGCGAGCTGCCGCTCCGCGAACGAAAAGCGCTGTTGTTTCAACTGCTCCAGAAGGGGCTGAGCCGCATTCTTCCGGTCGACCACGTCGAAGCGCAGGGCGAGGCGCTCTACGAAATGGTGCGTCAGAAGAACCTCGAAGGCATCATGGCGAAGCGGGCCGACGCCCCGTACCGAGGCGGGCGCGGTGAAGCGTGGCTGAAAATTGCGCTCACCACGGTCGTCGACTTCGCGGTGTGCGGTTACGCCGACGACTGGGGGGCGCTGTACATTTGCACGTACAACGGCAGCGAATTCGTCTTCGCGGGCAAGGTCGGCGCGGGCTTCACTCCGAAAATCGCCCAGAGTGTGACTCCCGAACTCGAGCGGCATGCGCGGCGAACCCCTCCGTGCATCGGCGAGGTGAAGCTCGAAAAAGAAGCCGTGTGGGTCGACCCGACCTTGGTCGTCGAGGTGCGTTACAAAAACTGGCCCGACGGGCTCAGCCCCCGCGAACCGGTGTTTCTGCGCTTTCGCGACGACAAGACCGTGCACGAGTGCCCGTCGCCCAAAGACTTCGCGACTGACGTGCCGGGGGCCTCCGAGCCCGAAGCCGAGAGCCCGCCGCTCACGAAGAGCGGTTCGCGCGCCGCGATCACCCGGCCCACGAAACTCTATTTTCCCGATGACGGTATTTCGAAGGGAGACCTCGTCGAATACTACCGGGCCGTCTCGTGGTGGCTGCTGCCGTACCTGCGCGACCGGCCGCTGATGCTCACCCGGTACCCCGACGGCATTCGCGGCAAGAGCTTCTTTCAAAAAGCGAAACCCGTGGGAGCGCCCGACTGGGTACGCAGCGTGCGCGTGCACAGCGACGAATCGAACCGAGACCTCGACCAAATTGTCTGCGACGACATGCGTACGCTCGAATGGTGCGCGTCGTTGGGCGCCATTTCGCTCCACATTCCCATTTCGAGGGTCGCGTCGATCGACCAAGCCGATTGGTGCGTCATCGACTTCGACCCGAAAGACGCGCCGTTTCAGCACGTCGTGACTTTGGCGCTTGGGCTCAAAGCGTTGTGCGATGCGGCCGACCTGCCCGCGTACGTGAAGACGAGTGGCTCGTCGGGTCTTCACGTGCTGGTGCCGCTCGGAGGCCAGCTCGACCTCGCCGGCGCGAAGCACTTGGCCGAGTTGTTGTCGACGCTGCTCGTCGCGAAGTTCCCCGACATTGCGACGCTCGAGCGGTCGGTGAACAAGCGCAAGGGGCGCGTGTACGTCGACAATGTGCAAAACGGTCACGGCAAAGTCGTCGCCGCGCCTTGGTCGGTGCGGGCGAAGCCACGCGCTCCCGTGTCGACCCCCCTCGAATGGAGCGAATTGACCGCGACGCTCACTCCCACCTCGTTCACCATGCGAGACGTGCTCGCCCGACTCGAGGCCAAGGGCGACCCGATGGCCCCGGTTCTGACCGCGAAGCCCGACCTCGCCAAGGCGATTGCGGTGCTTGGGCGACCGGCGTAACGGAGGTGGCGACGTGCCCTTGTTTCAACGTCGAGTGGTATTTCTATTTTGGCGCGGCGGGTTCGCCGTTCGGTGCGCCGTCGCTCGTGACTGCCAACACCGACTATGTGGCAGCGGCACACGCCGCAGGGCGAACGATGATGGCCGGCTACACGCCGATGTACTGGGGCACCCGGCAGGCCGCGAATTCGCGAAGGTACTTCGAGTTCGAAGGGGGCCGCGGTACCACCGTTCAGTGGGAGAACATCATCAGTTCGGGGGCCGACGCCGTCGAACTCGTCACGTGGAACGACCTCAACGAGTCGTACGTGTCGCCGATTGACGATTTTCAAAAGTATCGCAATTGGGGGGGCCGCTCGGTTGGTACAAGTCGCACGCGGGGTACGCCGAACTCAACCGCTACTACATTCAATGGTTCAAGACGCAGCAGCGGCCGACCCTCACCCAAGACGCGTTGTTCTACTTTTACCGCACGCACCGTGCGTCAGCGGTGGCGGCGGCTGACCCGTTGGGTCCCGTGATTCCCGTCGGCGCGGCTCCCGACGAAATCAATATGACGGTATTTGCCCGCAGCACGGGCCTGACGCTGTGGGTCAACTCCGGTGGGGCCGTCAGCGAGCGGGCGCTGCCGCCAGGTCTCACGTCGCTTTCGGTACCCTTCGGTGAAGGGGAGCAGCGCTTCGAACTGCGCGGCCCTTCACGCACCCTGGTCGCGACGCCAGAGCCCGTGGTGGGTGCCATCACCCGCTACGATTTTTGGCCGACGAGTGGCTGGCTCGAAGGCGACCTGGGGCCGTGACGCGGCCGTTCGCCAGCATTCTTGTGTTTCAAGAACTTCACGGTGAGAAACAAACCGTTGACGAGCGAACGAAGCCTGGCGCGGCTCCAGACCCAACGTCGGCACCAAAGACGGCAGAGGTCCCGTCGGTGGCGAGCCCCTGAGCACCAAACTGAGCAAAATAGCCAGCGATGCCAGCGTCGGGGCTGAGCACGACGCCGTCGCTCCCGACATAGACGCGCCCCTTCTCGTCAATGGCAAGCTTGCCTCGGCGTGGTGACCACAGCTTTGGGCTGCCGCCGTCGAACGGCACGCTCCAAATGCCAGCATTCGCTGCGAAGTAGGCGACGCCCGTGGTCGAAACGACGAGGTCGGTCACGTAGTCAACTTCTGGCCAGCTCGCCACGACCGCCACGCCACCATCTTCAAAATTCACTCGAGCAAGTTGCTTCACCCACCCGCCGTCTGGAACCTGGGGCCGACCGAAGGTCTGGGTATGCACCAGGTACCCGAAACCATCGAGGCCTTGGGTCGCTCCGTCTTCAACGATGTTGGCAAATTCGCTTGGCAAGACAAGGTCTCGACGGCCGCCGTCGGTGCTCCACAGGCGAATCGTCTTGCCCGACGGCGGAGGCGGGTTCCCGATGAGGCACCACGTCGTGCCGTCAGGTCGAATACCGAGGTTCGAGTAGACGTGACAGTAGCCCGACGTCTGGTGCTCGACCGTGACAATGGTTCGACTGGCCAGGTCGACTCGTCGGAGGCTCCCGTACTCGGCGATGGCGAGTGCGCCTGGTTCCCACCGGAGGCTGACGGTGGAGCGAAGGCCCGCGTCTTCTCCTGTGCCATCGGCCCAGACCGCGTTCTTGGGGTTGCCAACGATCGGCTGGAGCACCGCACTGCCACACCGCGCAATCGACCGAACGACTCCGCAGTTGTCGGGTCTCATCACCGGCCCGCAAGCCGCCCCGCAGAAGGTGGCGTCGGTCTCCGGCACGCAG
>JBGAIY010000470.1:0-5841 GCA_044225205.1 Myxococcaceae bacterium
AAAAACACGAACCCCGCGTCGTCGTCGTGCACCCACGCTTCGAAGCGCTTCTGGCCCGCCACATCGACGATGTCCCAGACTTCGAGGTCGCGAAAACGATCGACTCCGAACCCGGCTTCGGGCTCGTCGGCGTTGCCGTCGAGGCGCGCAGACGCAACGGCCAGCTGGCGCCGCTGCAGTTCGGTGAGTTGCTCGAGGGTCGGGGTCTGTCGATTGGTGAAACTGGGTTTCATGGGGTTTGTTGAAGACGGTAGTCGAACCACCAGGCGGCGGCCATCGACACATTCACCGGGAGGACGAGGGCAATCAAGTTCCAGTTTGCTTGGTTAAAAACGGGTAACAGCTTCAGCAGTACACCGAGCATGGCCGTCGCGGCGAGCACAGTCCACGTCCATCGGAGCAGGGTTCGCGCTTTTTGTGAACCGAACGCCAGCATCACCCCGAACGGCATGGCCAAAAAAGTCAGCGGGTTGATGAGGAACAGGTTTTCGTTGCGGTGGGTCACTGTCTGATTCGTGAACACGCCCATGATGAACAGCACGAGACCCAAGACCCCCCACCCGAGGCCGAGAGCCACCTGCTCGGTGCCGAAGAGCACCCGCGGCCAGCGCCGCCGGGCTCCGGTCTTTCTATTTCTCTCAAGTGACAAGAGAAAGAACGGCGTGCCGCCCGCGACCAACCCGAGCGCCAACAGGTAGGGCACCCAGTTGGGAGGCCACTCCGGAGGCGGTTCTCGGTTCTTCGCGGTGTACGCGTTGTACTGTTTTTTCACGAGCGGCACCTGCGAGCCGTCGGGCCGGGTGATCTGCAACGCCTGCAACTGACGCTCGAGCTCGTCGGGCAAGAACGCTTCGTCTTTCTTGGTGATCGGCCGCTCGAGTTCGTCGTTCTGCAAATAGTCGAGCACGAGGCTCATGGGCGGGCTGACCATTGAATAGCGGCGCGTCAGGTCGCGCAAGCTCATGCGCGCGGGCGCGGTGCTCGCCTTGAGCAGCTGCCCTCCAACCGCAGCGTCGATGATGTCGCGCGGGCGGGTCGAGCAGTTGTCGGTGTAGTGCTGGTACAAGTACATGCGGTTCTGCGGCAGCACGTTCTCGCCGAGCGTCTTCGCCACCAGCATGGCCTGCTCGGGCAGCAGGTTCAGCTCTTGAATTCGTATGTCGCGGTTGAGGTACTGGTAGAGCCGAAACGTGCCCGCCACGGAGTCGTCGGCGACCCAAAACTCGAGCCGGCCCTGCAGAAACCGGTCGACGAAGCCCTCGCCGAAACTGAACATGCCGTAGTTGTAGAGCCGGGCGTGGTTGAGCCGCCGGTCTTGCACGACCAATGCGGTGTGGCCCCACCACTCGGTCAAGGAGTCGCCCGGGCTGAAGGTGACGCACCAAACGTCGAGATCGTCGGCGTGGCTCTCGCCCGTCATCCACGGGGGGAGTGACTGACCCAACGTCAAGGCGAACAACAGGGCGGGAGTGAGCAACATGGCCGACCCAGGCCCCTTACTCGATTTCGATCAGCCGCGTGCCCTGTTGACCGAAGACGACCAATAAAGTACAAATGACTTTATTATGAGTTCAGAACACCTCAAGGCGATTGCGACCGAGACGGTCGACGTGATGACCCGTGGCGAATACCGAGCCCCGAGTGGGCGAGCGGTGGCGCTTCGGGGGCTGATCGACGCGTCGGTCAGTGGCAGTCGTTTGTACCGCCCGAGTGACTTTGACGGTACCGACCTGGGTTGGGCGGTGCGCGACGGGCGGCCGTCGGTCGAGGTCACCGCCGAAACGACTGGCTCCGCGGCGCGGCGGCTGGCGAAGGCCGACCCAAGCGTGTGTGCGCTGAACTTTGCGTCGGCCCGAAACCCGGGCGGCGGCTTCTTGCGTGGAGCGAAGGCCCAAGAAGAAGACCTGGCGCGTTGCTCGGCGCTCTACGCGACCCAAATGCCGCACTCGGGCTACTACGCCGCGAATCGGGCCGAGCGTTCGCTGCTGTATACCGACCACCTCATCTATTCGCCCCAGGTACCGTTCTTTCGAGACGAGGCGCTCGCCCTGCTCGAGGAGCCGTTCGTGGCGTCGGTCATCACCACGCCGGCGCCGAATGCGCAAGAATGTCTGCGCACCGACCCGACCGAGGCGATGCGGGAGCGCATTCGCGAGACGTTGTTGCGCCGGGCGCTGCAGGTCTTGCGGGTCGCGGCCCACCACGGTCACCGCACCGTGGTGTTGGGCGCGTGGGGCTGCGGCGTGTTCGGCAACCAGCCGCACGAGGTCGCCGCGGCGTTCGACCTCGCCTTGGGTGTGATCACCGCGTTCGACCGCGTGGTTTTCGCCATCTACGAAGGGGCCTCGGGGCGCGGGCTGAACTTGCGCGCGTTCGAAGAGCGATTCGGGCAGTCATGATCGAATTCTTGAAAGCCGACATCACGACTCTGCAGGTCGACGCGATCGTGAACTCCGCGAACTCGGCACTGAGCGGTGGCGGCGGCGTCGATGGCGCCATTCACCGAGCGGCGGGCCCAGAGCTGTTGGCGGCGTGCCGAGCGCTCGGGCGGTGCCCGGTGGGCCGAGCGGTCGTCACGCCCGGTTTTCGGCTGCGGGCTCGTCTGGTGATTCACGCCGTCGGCCCTGCGTGGGGCGGCGACGGCGAGTCGCGCCTGCTGGAGCAGGTGTACCAGCACGTCTTCGCCCTCGCCGAACAGCAGGCGGTGAAAACCATCGCTTTGCCGGCCATTTCTGCTGGGGGGGCTGAGATTGCGCTTCAAGCGATGCGGGCGCACCAAGAGCGGTTCGAGCAGATCGTCGTGTGCTTGCCCCACGAGGCGACGTTCGAGGCCTACCGCCGAGTACTCGCCCGACCGTCGAGCGCTACTGCTTGAACCACCGCGCGTCGATTTGACCGACTTCAACGGTCGGTTCTGAATCGCGCGCGACGCCGGCCGCTCGAAGTGCTCCAGGGCCGGCGACGGGCGCACTCGACGGGCTCGACGCGGGGGGCGCCGAGGGCGCGGGCGCGGCTTGAGCCGGAGGAGGAATGGGGGCGGGCGCCGGCAAGGGCGGAGGAAACTTGGCGATGGTCACCAACGGCGTCGGCGCGGTCACTCGCGCGTCAGGCACCGGCACGGGCGGCTCGGCGAACTCTTCGGCGTGGTGGTGCGGCGGCGTCAGCACCGGCGGCGGGGCACCGTGCGGCAAGGTCACCAGGCCGGCCGCGGCCTCCCGCAACAAATGGCCGACGGTTTTACCGGTGCGGGTGGCCAATTGGTTCAGGGCGTCGGCCAAGTCGGGCGTCACCCGAAACGCCATGGTGCGCACCGACTGCAAGGTGGCGGTCAGTTCTTCGAGCGCCGCGCTGGGCCGAGCGATCGCGAAGTCGCCCTGATCGATCATCGACTTGATGCGTGCGGCCAGGTCTTCACGGGTGTACCAGACGTTGTCGAAAAACACGGTCTCGGCATCAACGTCGACGGGAAACTGATTCATTGGTGCTCAGTTCCCACCGTGGCGCATTTTGGTCAAGCCACCGTGACACCCAGAACGATGGTTTCTTGCCCCAGTGAAATGGCGGCCCCAAGCCCCGCCTCGATCTGCGCGATATTTCTAGCGCCGCACCGCGTCGCGGGCTCGCTCCAAGAGCGGTTCAAGGCCCAGCTTTCGGGCCGGTGAGATGGCTGTCGTCGAGCGCGCCGACTTGCACGCGCAGAATTTCGACGACGTCGCGAAGTTGTTGGCTTTGACTCTCGCCACCTGCCTGAAACCAAAGCAGCTTTCGGAGTACCGAGTCTTCGGGAGTTTTCAGCGCCAACTTCTGGCCCGGAGCGACCTCCACTTCGCGCCGCCGAATGAACTCCTCAGCATCGTATTCACCGTCTTTGACGAGAAAGAGGTCGACTCTGGTCACGGTCGGTAGGTGAAAGATGTTCCAGCTACTTTTGTGACGCACGGCTTCTTCGAGCGCGACCTCATCGACCTCGAAGTCGGGGCCAAGCGTGGTCTTCAACGCGACGATCTGCGAAATGCGGAGGTGCACCACGAAGTCGATGTCGTTGGTCAGGCGCGGTTGCCCCTGAAACGAACTGGCCATCGACCCGCCCAAAAAGTAGCCGACGCCGGCGGCCTCAAACGCTCGCGCAACCGCGATGGCGACCTCAAGCGGGCTCACTCCGAAGGTCTCGGGCCGTGCAAGCGAAGGGCGGTGGCCTCGTCGTAGATGGTGGCGGTCAAAAGCCACCGCAGGAGCCGTTCGCTCGCGCCGGGGTTGCGCGCCCGGGTGCCGGCCTCGGCCAGTTGCCGACCGGCCGCCCAGAGCCCGCAAATGAGTGCCCCCCGCTCGGGGCCGGTCAGCCGCCGAATGAGTTCATCGTGCCGGGCTTGCTGAGAAGGGCTGACGTCTGAGGGCCGCACCGGGCCGACTCTACCGTGCCCCCGCCGAAGAGAGAAAATCAGCAACGTTTGGTGCCCAGGCAGCATTCCCCGTGCAACTTCGCTTGATTCCACGCGTTTTCTCGGGAAAGTGTGGCGACTGGTGAATTCACTGTCTGTCTTTTTCTGCTGCCTCTTCACGGCGAGCGTCGGGCTGGCCCAGCCGGCGGTCGACGGTGGGGTCGCGCCTCCATTGAGCGTGCAGACGCGGGCGGTGCCGACCACGGTGAAACTGGGAGAAGTGTTCAGCGTCGAAATCGTGGTCACCCACGACAAAGGCCAGCGCTACGAGCTGAAGACGCCCGGCGACTTGGGGGCCTTCGAATTCGTCGCGTCTGAGCGTTCGCGCAAAGACGGCGAAGAGACTTCGACGACGACCTTCCTGGTGAAATTGCAGGCCTTCGAGCTGGGTCAACAGACGACGCCTCCGCTCGCGCTCGAGGTCACCGAAGCAGCGGGCACGTCGGCGTTCACGGTCGACGGTACGCCGGTCGACGTGCAATCGGCGCTGCCGGCCGACGCGCAGAGCACCGGTGAAAACCTCTACGACCTGCACCCGCCGCTCGAGGTGCCGGTGCGAACCTGGCGGGTGCTGTACGGGCTGTTGGCGGGGCTCGCGCTGGCGCTCGGAGCGTGGGCGTTGATACGTGCCTGGCGAAGGCCCAAACCGGCGCCCGCCGAAGTGGTGAAGCCGCTCGAGCCGCTGCACGTGAGAACGCTCCAGGCGCTCGACGCGCTGGCGAAAGAAAACCTGCCGGCCCAGGGCCGCGTCAAAGAGTTCTACTTTCGCCTCTCTGACATCACGCGTGGGTACTTGGGTGAAAAGTACCACTTCGACGCCAAGGAAAGCACGACGCCCGAATTGCTCGACGCGCTCCGGTCGCGGTCGACGCCGGGGCTGGCGTTCAAAGAACTGGCCGACTTCGCCCACCAGTCAGACTTCGTGCGCTACGCGAAAGCCGACGTGCCGGCCGACGACTGCAAGCAGGCACTCGACTTGGCGTACCGCTTGGTTCAAACGACGACCGCGGCGATACCGCCCTTCCCTCCTCCTTCTCAACCGGTGAGTGGTTCTTCAAATGCAGGCCAGTGACACCACCGTGGGGTTCACCGACTGGCTGAGTTCGGCCTTCGGGCTCTTCGCCAACTGGCGCTGGCTTGGGCTGTTGGTGTTGATACCGGTGTTCGTGGGCTGGGTCTTCGTCGAGCGGCGCACGCGGGCGGTGCTGCGCTTCTCGGCGGCGAGCCAACTCTTCAAGCAAGGCCGCGGGCTCAGACCCTACCTGTTGTGGGTGTTGCCGGCCCTGCGGGTGCTCGCGTTCACCTTCGCGGTCATCGCCCTGGCGCGGCCTCAAGAGCGCGACTCGCGGGTGCGCGACCTGAGCGTCGAGGGCATCGACATCATGATCGCGCTCGACCTGTC
>JBGAIY010000471.1:0-5801 GCA_044225205.1 Myxococcaceae bacterium
ACATGACCTTTGAGGTACCAACCGTGAAGGAGGTGGACGCCAGCGACGTCAAACGCATCACAAGTGAGCCGCTGAAAAAAACCGCGTAGCAGTCGCAAAGGGTGGCGCAACGACGGACACCACTTGACGGGACGTGACCTCTCCACGCGACCGAAGCTCGGCGGTTGCCGCGCGCCCCGTCATGAAGGCTGAACGCGCAGCAACCCGCTCTCATTCGAAGCGAAACTACAGCGACGCAGGCTTGGGCACCTTGCCCGAGCCACCGCCTTCGAGCGAAATCTTGTTCTTCTTGGCGTAGGCGTCGGTCACGAACACGAGCCCGTAGGGCTTGGCCTTGGTGGCGGCGGCGGCGGTCGACGGCAGGTCGTTCATGACGCTCAAGTAGTCGGCCAGGTCGAGCGTGTACGCTTTGCCCTTGTCGTTGAGCTTGTCTTCGCCGGTCTCGGGGTCCCACACGGCGAATTGAATTTTGCTGCCGGTGCGCTTGAGCACCTTGATCACCAGCGAGTGGTACACGGGGTCTTCGCGGTCCCAATACGACTTGATGGTGCTCGGGTCAGACACGGGCTTCGTTTGCGCCTTCTTCCTGTTGCTCTCCGGTATCAGTTTCCAACTCACGGTGACCTCCTCCAACTGGTTGCACTCCCAACGACCACTTCGACGTCTGTTGTAACTACAATTGCATTTGTAACACCAAGGGCTGACATCTCCTGGGCGGGCCGGGCCGGCTCAGCGCCTATTCGTCTTTGTCGAGACCGAAGGTTTTGATCAGGTTGTAGACCTGCGACCGGCTCAGCTCGAGGCGGTCGGAGACGGCCGAGGTGTCCCACCCGGTGGCGGTGAGTTCACGGCGCAACAGTTCTCGTTGAAACGCCCTCGTCGCTTCTTGAAACGAACTCGCCGCGTGTTTGCTTTCAACACCCAGGTGCCGCGCGTCGACCTCGGTCGCCCCTTCACCCGCCGCTCGAATGACGGCCTGCTCGAGTCGGTTGCGCAGCTGGCGCACGTTGCCCGGCCATTCGAGGCCTTCGCACACCGCGCGAAAGCTGCGGGAGAGCGGCAGCTTCGGCAAGTGGTGCTCGAACGTCACCCGGCCGAGCAGTTCGTCGAGCAAGGGCTGAATGTCGCTGCGCCGCTCGGCAATGGCCGGCATGCGAATCGAAAACGCGGTCAACCGGTAGAACAAGTCTTCGCGAAACCGCTTCTGCTCGACCAGCTGCTCGAGCTGCGCGTTGGTGGCCGTAATCACCCGCACATTCGCGGTGGCGACCTTGGAGCTGCCGACCGCGTAGTACTGTTTCGACTGCAGCACCTGCAGCAACTTGCTCTGCACGAGCAACGGCAGTTCACCAATTTCGTCGAGCAGCAAGGTGCCGCCCTCGGCCGCTTCGACTTTGCCCAACGCTCGGCGCGCGCCGGTGAAGGCGCCCTGCATCGTGCCGAACAGTTCGGCTTCGAACAGCGTCTCGGGTATGGCCGCGCAGTTGAGTTCGACGAACGGCCCCGAACGCCTTGGGCTGTTGTCGTGAATCGCGCGGGCGACGGCGGTCTTGCCGGTGCCCGACTCTCCGGTCAGCAACACGCTGATGTCGAGCGGCGCGACGAGCGCCACCTGCTCGAAGACCTGCGCCAACGCCGCGCTGTGCCCGACAATGCCCTGCACGTTGAGCTTGCGCCGAAGCGCTTTCGTCGGGTCGGCCCCGCGCGAAGGCTCAATGCGAATGGCCGCGTTCAACACCGGAGTCAGAAACCTCGCCACCCGCTCAGTCACGCCCACCAGCTCTGCTGGAAACGGGCCAGCGCCCCGGCGCCCTTCGAGGTACACCACGCCTGGGTTGACCGACGACAGAGGCACACACAACACGGCTTCGAGCCGTTGGTTCTGCACCGAAGGCTGCGACGAAAAGCGTTGGTCGAGCAGCGCGGCCGGGGTGTGCACCGTCTTGCCCGACGCCAACGCCGCCGCGACGATGCCGCGCGAAGTCACCGAACGAATTTCGGCTTCTTGTTCGGGGCTGCAGTGGTGCGACACCGCCAACGCGTCGGCCGAATCGTCTTGGTACAGCTCAAGGTACCCACGCTCGGCGCCCGTCAGCGCCACGAGTCTCTCAAGAACTTCGGCGAGTTGGGTTTGCGCGTTTGATGCCGCCGCGACTTCGATCAACGAGCGATACAAGTCGCGCTCAAGTAAGACCCGACCCTCCTCAACTGCAGCCATGGCTCGGAACACTACCTTTCGACCCCGACTCGCCGCAGCAGCAACCGCAGGTAAAGACGCCGTCATGAGGGGGGTGGGTGAGCAATGACCGGGCCAGGAGAACGCCCGGCGACCAAGGTGCCACATTCCAAAAAGTTGGAATCTTGGACCGGCCAAATTCCAATTTTTTGGAATGTGCTGTTCCTTTGGAAAGTGATCTCAATGGGTTGTCATGCCTCGCGGGGGAACTCGCTTTGCACCAGTCGGCCCCCCGGCGGTCGAATGGCGTACGAGTGGGTTGGAGCTCGGGCGGAGATGGGCGGGACTGTGAGGCGTCGGAACTCAGGGCGTGTGTGGGGGGCCGCCCGAGCCGCCGTTTCTTGTCGCCGTGAGCATTCGCGGCGGGGCGAAGTGAAAGCCACGATGGTCGACCGTCTGTTCTTGAGTCTGGCGCTTCATGCATGACGTTGACGCCCGCGCTTGCGCCGACTTCGTTCGGGGGCCAGGCGCTTCGCTGGTTTTTTTCGACGCTCCGTGGAGCCCCCCGGCCCGCGCCCTCGAGCTGATTCTGCGAAAGCTGGAGCAGGAAGCCGACACGCCGCTCGCACGAATTGCGCGCGTCGACATTGAACGTCACCCGTTGGTCATCGACGAATATGAGTTGGTCGCCACGCCCACGTGCGACCTGTTCGTCAACGGCGAGTGGCGCAAGCGTGTATTGGGGTGTGTGACGCGCGCTCGATTGCTCGAGTCGTTGCAGAGCGCAACGCTCACGCACTCCGGGCTGATCAGTCTTGCGTCGTCTCCGAGCCCGGTGCCCACTTCCGCTCCAGTCGCCAGCCCGCTGCTTCAAAAATTGCAAAGCAAAGTCGACCGCATCGATGCACTTGATGAAGACAGCACCCGCCTCGAACTCAGTCACCACGTGTCGCATGCCCCGCTTCGGGTGTTGCAGCCGGTGGGCCCAGAGGTCGCGGCGCTGGCTCAAGGGCTTGCGCCACTCCTGTTCTCTCTGATTCGCGAAGTGTCACTGTTGACGCGCTTCATGACGAGGCAATTGCGCAGCCCTGCCACTCCAGACGCGAAGCGCGTTGGTTTGGCTACAGCCTTGACCTTCGTGGCCATGGAACCACAAGCATCGCTGCTCGAATACCTCGACGACTGGCTCGTGCTGCAAGCGGCCCGGTTCGAATTTCTCGCGCCCGACGTGGCCGCCGCGGCCAGCACCCAGGTGGGCCCGGCGCTCCTCGAGCGAATGGCCACCCTGGTGGCCCTGGCCGGTGGGGGCCGAACCGGGCGCGACATGCACTCGGTGCTGCGCCAGTTGGCGTCAATGACCGAGGCGCTCGAGGCGGTGCGCCACGACGACGACGGCCTGGTGCTGCTCGACGAATTGCTGCGGCAACCCCTGCCCACCACCTGGGTGCCCTCGGTGTTGCCGACCTTTCAGCGGCTTCGGCGCGAGCACTTCGCGTACCGGCTGGCGTCGGCGTGGGCGAGTGACGTACAGCGCGTCACCTTCGCCAGCGCCGGGCGCGTGCTCGTGCGCTTTCACGGCGGGGCCACGCTCGAAGTCGTCGGCACCCATGCGTACTTGAAAGACTAGCCGGCGCTCTTTACTTCGCCTTGTTGGCGAAGAGCTCTTTGACCTTGTCGAAGAAACTCTTGGCTTGCGGGTTGACGTCTTCACCGCTGGCCGCGGCGAACTCTTCGAGCAACTTGCGCTGCTTCGAATTCAGGTTCGTCGGCGTCTCCACGACGAACCGTACGTGTTGGTCTCCGCGCCCGCTCGCCTGGAGGTGCGGAATGCCGTGGCCTTTGAGACGAAACACTTTGTTCGTTTGCGTGCCCTCCGGCACCTTCAGTTTCACCATGCCGTCGAGCGAAGGTACGTCGATGTGCGCGCCCAGCGCGGCTTGAACGACCGACACCGGTACCACCACGAAGACGTCGTATTCTTCACGGTGAAACAGGGCGTGCTCTTTGACGTGCACCACCACGTACAGGTCGCCCGGAGGCCCCCCTTGCTCGCCCGGTTCGCCTTCGCCCGCGACGCGAACCCGGGTGCCGGTGTCGACGCCCGCCGGTATTTTTACCGTCAACTCACTGGTCGATTCGACGTGGCCCACGCCTTTGCAGTTCTTGCACGGGTCGGCCACCACGTGGCCGACGCCCGAACACTGGCTGCAGGTGCGCGCGACCGCGAAGAACCCTTGGGTGAAGCGCACTTCACCCGCGCCTCCACAGGTGGGGCAGGTGCGCTGCTGCTTGCTCTTCGAGCCCGTGCCGTCGCAGACCTCGCAGCGCTTGGGCCGGGGTATGCGCACGGTGACCTCGGTGCCGAACGCCGCCTCTTCGAAGGTCAATTCGAGGTTGTAGCGAAGGTCGGCACCGCGGTTGCGCTGGCGCCGGCCACCGCCCCGGCCACCGAAAATGTCGCCGAAGATCTCACCGAAAATGTCGTTGATGTTCGCGCCCGAAAACCCAGGGTCACCGCCGAAGCCCTGCATGCCCGCGTGGCCGAACCGGTCGTAGCGCGCGCGCTTGTCGTTGTCTGAAAGCACCTCGTACGCCTCGGAGGCCTCTTTGAACTTCTCTTCGGCGGCCTTGTCGCCGGGGTTGCGGTCGGGGTGGTGCTCCATGGCCAATTTGCGAAAGGCCTTCTTCAGCGAGTCTGGGTCGGCATTGCGCTCGACCCCGAGCACTTCGTAGTAGTCGCGCTTCTGACCTGCCGACATGAGCTGCTCCCGGTAAACTGCGGTGCCCAAAGGGTGGCCCTTTTGAGCGAGGCCCGCTCTATAACGCACCATTCTTCTGCGGCAATCGACCCGTGCGTACTCGTCTTTCTCCAGCGGCGTTTCAGACCTGGCGCCGGCTGGTGGCCTTCGTCGTGCCCTTCAAAGCCCGAGTCATTCTGGGCATCTGCGCGGCGCTGGTGTCGGCGGGCGCGGCCGCTGGGTGGGCGTCTCTGTTGGGGCCGGTGCTCCAATCGGTGCTCGGCGGAGGGGAGGCCACCCCCACGGTGCTGGGCCCCTGGCAACTCGGGCAGGCCGACCTGGCCACCCGGTTGCCGTTGGCCATCGTCGCGCTCGCCGCGGTCAAGGCCGGGTCGTCGTGGCTGTATTCGGGGGTCATGAATTCGGTGGCGCAGCGGGTGCTCTCGGCCCTTCGGCTCGCGCTGTACGGCCGGCTGCTCGAACTGCCCCCCAAGTGGTTCGAGGCGCGCCACTCGGGTGAATTGCTCTCTCGCTTCACGAGCGACGTGGCGCAGGTCGAATTTTCAGTGAGCCAGGCGCTGCTCAGCTGGGTCAAAGACACGCTGCAACTCATCGCCTTGCTCGGGGTGTGCTGGGCGGCCGACCCGCGGTTGTTCTTGCTCGCGTTCGTCGTGCTGCCGGGCATGGCGATACCCGTCTCGAGGTTTGCCAAGAGCGCCCGCCGCGCCGCGAACGCGTCGCAAGCCTCGCTCGGCGCGCTCAGCGCCCTCGTCGGTGAAACGCTCGCCAACCTCACGGTGGTGCAGGCGTTTCGGGCCGAGGCTCGCGCCCTCGCGCGGTTCGACGAAGAGCAAGCGCGCTACTTCGCGGCCATGAAGCGCTCGCTG
>JBGAIY010000472.1:0-5868 GCA_044225205.1 Myxococcaceae bacterium
CATTGCCTTCGAGCCTTCGGCGGTGGCGCCCAGTGGGCAGAAGCTGGGGTTCGGCAGCAGCGCCCGCGCCACCGTGCTCGCCGCCGAAGCCGCGCGCTCGGGGCTGAGCGCGTCGTATGACTCGCTCAAGCTGGCGCTCGTCGCCCACGCCGACGCGCAACAGGGCAAAGGCAGCGGAGGCGACGTCGCCGCCTCGTTCGCCGGAGGCCTCGTTCGCTACCGCCGGTACGACGTGACGAAGTTGCGCAAGAGTGCGAATTCGCGCGGCTTTTCGTCGGCCCTCACCGAAGCCGAGCCGGTCGACGCGCTGCGCACGCCGGCTCCCGCGTGGCCTTTGATTTACGCGTTCAGCGGTTCGAGCGCGTCGACGACGAAGCTCATTGCCCAGGTCGAGCGCGAGTGGTCGGCAGACCGCCGCGAAAAATTCGTCGAGCAGAGCGACGGGCTCGGCGACCAGCTCGAGCAGGCCCTGGGTCGAAACGACTTTGGCGCCGTTCGCCAGGCCTGCGAGTCGCTGCAGGCGTTGCTGTGGTCGCTCGGCGCCACCCGGCACGAAGGCCTCGAGCGGGTGCTCGCCTTGGCGGCCACGTTCGGGTGCACCGGCAAACAGTCAGGTGCGGGCGGAGGAGACGGCGCGGTGCTCGTGGCCCCCGACTTGGCGGCGCGTGACGCGCTCGTCAGTGCCTTGAATGCGCGGCAGCTGTTCGCAATGCCGCTCGAAGTCACCGCTGGGCTGCAAGGTCAAGCGCTGGTGCCGCCGGTCTTGGCCGGTTGGCTCGCCGCCAGCTGGGGCTGACGTCGAACCTGGGTCACCACCGCTGCGTTACGGCGTGGGCACCGACACTTTCCACTGGCCGGCGACCTTCACCAGCTTCAGGTCTTCGTGCTTGTTGTTGGCGCAGTTGAGCCGAATGCCGGCCACGTCTTTGCCGTTCTGTTTGAATTCATTCGCTTTCTTGGTGTCGTCGACGACGCAGACTTGCCGGCTCAGCCGGGCGACGTAGAGGTTCACGCTGCTGCGCGGCGACTCGCCCTTGCGGCCCGCCAGCCCCTCGGCGTCGGTCAGCCACGCGACGGTCTCGTGGTCTCCGGCGCTGGCCGCGTCGGTGTAGTAGCGGGCGACTTTGAGCGCGTTGTCTTGCTCGGGCAGGTTGGCCGGGCCGCCCAACTCGGCGGCGAGGCACAAGGTCAACAGGTGGGTCGTGAGCATCGTCAGGCCTCTTTCAATGCGGCCGCGTTCGGCGCGGTTTCAGGTGAGCGGCTTTCGCGCCATTCGAGAAACGCGAAGCCGATGATCAGCATGCAGAGCAAAAACGCGACGGCGTACGGCTCGGTCGCTCCGCGGTTGAGGTGCTGGTACAGGTAAAACGTCATGAAAATCACGTGCAAGCCAATGAGCTGGCCCAGCGCGTTTTTCGTCGGCCGCAGCGCCAGCCCCAAGGCCAACAGGCCCAACATGTTCCAGTAGTACATGTTCACGGTGAGCCAGGTGAAGACGAGCAGCGGGCCGTACAGAAAGGCCTCGACGTCGTTTCGCGTGCGGCGCACGAGCAAGAAAATGAAGCCGGTGAACGCCAGCCGGGCCAAGAGAAACGACCCCGAATAGTCGCCGATGTCGACCGACGCCTGGGCCTGCTTGATGAGGGAGGGAAAGATGCCGGCCGTCAGCGCCGATTCTCCGGGCGCGGCGAACTGCAGAAACACCGTCTTGAGCGAATATTGAATCGTGTAGAACTTTTCGACCTGGGCGACCTGAATGCGCTGGGCGTACTTGGCCCACGAGTCGAGCCCGAACATCGCCGTGGCCACCGCCGCCAGCGCCACTCCGGTGACGCCCGCCGCGACGACGAAGCGAACGTGCTCGGCGCGCAGCTTCTTCGTCTTCATGAATTCGGCCGCGGCGCGCAGCAACATCGCCACGCCGAACCAGAGTGGAAAGAGCTTGGTCGCGACGGCGTACGCGAAGAAGCCGCCGGCCGTGGCGTAGCGGCCCCGCTTGAGAAAGCAGGCGGTCATGCCGAGTGAAAACAGCCAGTCCCATCGCAAGAAGCTGCCCGACAGGTAGTCGAAGACAATGGGCGGGGCGGCCCACAGCACCAGGCCGACGCACGCGGCTTTTCGGCCAAACGTATTGGCGACGAACAGCCACATCACCAGCATCAGCACCATGTCGAGCCAGCCGATCAACGCCTGGTTGAACGGGGTGAGTGGCAAGAGGCGAGAGACCGGGTGGGCGACAATCGACCAGGCCGGCGAATTCGAATTGCCGTGGTCGCTGACGACTTGCTGCCAGTTGATCGGCCAGAGCCTCGCCATGGTGGCCCAGTCGGCCTTGAACGCTTCCCACGAGTCGTCTGAAAACTGGGCCCGCACCCGGCCGGAGTCTTTCAAGGCCTCGTCGACCGACACTTCATTGAAGGTCTCGAGCTCACGGGTGCGGGTGACGTTGCCCAGCGCGTGCGGCCCCTCGCGGTCGGCCAGCAGCGTCGCTTTGTACAGGTCGAACCACCCAATTTCTTTCTGGTATTTGGCGCCGAAGTAGAAGTGGTACTGCTCCCAGGGGTGCACGAGCGGCAGCGACGAGGTCACCAGCCCCCACCACAACCACCCGCCCACCAGCGCGACTGACGCCAGCACGGCGACGTGTCGGTGCGGCGCCTTCACCTTGGCCAGGCCCACGCCTTTCGCGAGCTCTGCCGAACTGGCCCGAAACGACTCTTGTCGGGGCGAGAGCCCCTCGGGGTCGGTCTTCTGGGTGAAGGCGGCTCGCACGAGCCAGGCCACGAGGCCGATGATCGGCGCCGCGAGCAAGGTGTAGGCGACGCTGCCGTTGGCACGCAGGGTGCCGTAGTTGGCCCAAGCGAACACCATGAGCCCCGCGACGGTGGCGAACGCCGCCTGGCGGGCTCGCGCGTACCGCTCCGGAGCGACAACATCGAGCACGAGCAGCCCAATCGACGCCTCGAGAAGCACTATTTTCAAGATGCCCGAGATGAAGTGATTCATCGGTGCTCCGGAGTCGAGGGTCGTGCGTCGCGGTTCATTGCAATGTTTGGGGCTGCCCGTCTAGCGCGAGTTGGCGCTCGGCGAAGCTTGCGAATGGCGGCGCTCACCCGTATTGGTGCCCAGTTCTCTTTGGAGTGACCGCCATGAGTGTTCAAGAACGCGACATTTTCAACGCCCTGTCGAAGGTGATGGACCCCGACCTCAGCACCGACATCGTCAAGGCGGGCATGATCAAAGACCTCAAGGTCGAGGGTGCGAACGTGTCGCTGCGCATCGAGCTGACGACGCCCGCGTGCCCCATGAAAGAGCAGATTCAAAAAGACGCCGAGCGCGAGCTCAAAGCCGTGCCCGGTCTGGGCACGTTGAAACTCGAAATGACGTCGAAGGTGCGCGCGGCGCCCAAAGGGCAGTCGAAAGACAACTCCATGCTGCCCGACGTGAAGAACGTCGTGCTCGTGGGCGCGGGCAAGGGCGGCGTCGGCAAGTCGACGGTTGCGTTGAACCTCGCGGTGGCCTTGGCGCGACACGGGGCGAAGGTCGGCCTGCTCGACGCCGACTTTCACGGCCCGTCGTTGCCGGTCATGACCGGCGTCAAGCGCAAGCCGGTCTCGCGCGACGGCAAGGTGCTCGAGCCCATTGAAGCCCACGGCCTCAAAGTCATGTCGATCGGCTTTTTGATCGACGCCGACCAGGCGCTCATTTGGCGCGGCCCCATGATTCACGGCGCCCTGACCCAGCTCGTTCGCGACGTGGCCTGGGGCGAACTCGACTACCTCGTGCTCGACTTGCCTCCCGGCACGGGCGACGTGCCGCTCACCGTCGCGCAGCAAGTGCGAAGCGCGGGGGCGGTGCTCGTCACCACGCCGCAAGACGTGGCGCTCGCCGACGTCATTCGCGCCAAGCAAATGTTCGACAAATTGCACATACCCGTGCTCGGCATTGTCGAAAACATGAACCAATTCATTTGCCCCCACTGCGGCAAGACCACCCACATTTTCGACACCGGCGGTGGCCGCAAAGCCGCCGAGATGATGGACATGGCCTTTTTGGGCGAAGTGCCGCTCGACTTGAAAATTCGACAAGCTCGAGACCGCGGCTTGCCCAATTGCGCCGGTTCACCCGAAAGCCCCGACGCCGACGCCTTCATGAAGATCGCTCTCCGCGTGGCCGCCCGCATTTCGCAAGAAAATGCCTCGCGCCAAGGCCCGGCGCTCAACGTGTCGGCGGCGAGCTGAGGCGTGGGTACTACCGCCCTCACAGACCTGCTAACTTCACACGCCCACATGGCCGATCACATGCCCGACGAAGAAGACCCTTTGGCCGACGACGAGAGCCCCGAAGAAAAGGCCAGCAGCACGAGCTTCGTGCCCGAATTCGTGCGGAGCATGGCGTGGGCCGGGGTCGGCGCGGTCTTCATGTCAGAAGAGGGCATTCGGCGGCTCGCGGGCCAGCTCAAGTTGCCCAAAGAAGCGCTCGGGTTTTTGCTGTCGCAAGCCGAGAAGACGAAAGACGACATTGGCCGGGTCGTCTCTGAAGAAGTTCGCAAGCTGCTGCAGTCAGACAAGCTGCGCGACGAGCTGCTCAAGCTCATCGCCGGCATGACCATCGAAGTGCGGGCCGAGGTGAAGCTCGTGCCCGACCGCGTGAAGGGCCAAGCCCCTTCGCTGTTGCCCAAGGTGGCCGTGCGCAAGAAGACGAAGTACGCCGGCGAAAAAGACCGCGGCAAAGCCAAGCGCGACCACACCGCCGATGACGACGAAGAGCACTGACCCGTCGTTCTTGAAGCGGCGCTTGCCGTTTCTGTTGATGCTGGGTCTCGGCTTCGTGGTGTGGAAGAGCGGGTTCGGTGTGCTCGCCACCGACCGCACCCTCGAGTGGCGAATACCGGTGTCGTATCAAGACGTTCGGCAGGTCGACCTCCAGGTCTGGCGTGACGACGCCTTGCTCAAACGCGAAGAACGCTCATTCGCCGACGGGGTCAGCAGTGCGCTGACCAATTCGGTGCCGTTGACCCGTGGCCTGCACCGCGCCGTGGCGACCGTTCGTTTGCGCGAGGGCCCGTCGAAGACCTTCACGACCCAATTCGACCCCACGACCGACTCGACGGTGGTCGTCGACTTCGCGTCACGGCCACGGTGAGCCGGCACCAGGGTAGCTTTCACCACCTTCGACCAGGTAATTCCGGTCTCCAGGCCAGGCGATCATCGCGCTCGCACGACTTCGGCCAGCGGTATGGTGATGGGCGTCGGTTGGCCGCCGTCGGTGCCGCATTCTTTGGGGTGACTCACCACCAGCAACTTGCGGCACGCCGCCGGCCGGTCGACGTACACGGTGCACGCGCCTTGGGGGCCCAAGAAGAGGCAGCGGTTCTCGGGCACCTTGAGCTTCTTCCATTCGGCGCTCAGGCGGGGGCGGGCGGCTTGGGCCTCCATGCGCGCCGCGTCGATGGGGTGCCCCGACGTCACCAGCGAAGCCAACAGCGCGCCCTCGTCTTTGGTGATCTCGACTTCGTAGTGGCAGCACGCGCTGCAGCCGTGCTGGCAGCTCGGGTGCACGTCGCGCACCGTCGACATGACCTCCTCCATCAACCGGTGGAGCGCCCGGGCCCGGGGGGCGCCCGGCTCGGCGGCGAGCAACACCGCACGGTAACCCTTCGCCAGGCCGTCAAGGTGCTCGAGAAAGCCTTGCATGTCTTCGCGCGAATACGTCGTGTGGTACTGAGAAATGATCGCCCGCAGCGTCGGCGTCAGTTTCGTCAGGTACTCGCTGAAGGCGAAATTCGGAGCGTCGTTGGTCGCCACGGCTGCCTTTGAAGCAACTTTCGGTCGCGAAACCACGACAATTTCTTACTTGGTGAAAAAT
>JBGAIY010000473.1:0-5782 GCA_044225205.1 Myxococcaceae bacterium
CCCCACGGCCCGGGCCAGCTTCTCTTGCTCGGGTTTCGGGGCGGTCATCACCTCGGTGAAGAACGCCTCGAGCCCGTGGGCGGCGAGCGTCGGCACCGGCACGCCGAGCGAATCGAAGAGCGCGAGCGACTCGTGCACGTCGCGAAAGCCGCACAGCGCGTCGAACGGCGTGAGCGCGCAAATGAGCTCGGGCTTGTGGTTGGGGTCTTTGTAGTTGCGGGTGGGTGCCCCGAGCGCGAGCCCGGCGGCCTGCTCTCGGGCGAAGCCCGCCTTGGCTTGCGCGAGGCTCGGGTGCGCTTGCAGCGACAAGGGCTGCGCGGCGGCCAGCACCTTGAGCAAATAGGGCAGCTGTGGGCCGAAGCGCTGCAGGCTGCTGGGGCCGAGCATGGCCTCGGGTTCTCGGGCGATCAGCCGGTCGAGGGCTTCTCCCGTCGTTTGGGTTTTCGACGGGGCGGTCGGGTGAGCGCCGAGCCACAATTCGGCCTCGGGTTGCCCGTTCGGGGCCCGGCCGAGCAGCTGCGAAATCGCGTCGGCGTGGCCCCAGGCGTACGACTTGATGGGGTTGTCGAGAAGTTCCACGTGGGGCCTTATCGCGAGCTTCGATCGCGTGGAGATGGGCGTGCGGCCGTAGCCTATGCAGTTCACTTGGCCTTTCAAGCGCGACGCAGCTCAACGCGACCGAAGCGGGGTTTGGTAGAGCGCGGGTCGCGACCTCACTCGACGGGTTCGCGCAGCGCCTGGGCTTGGGCCACCTTGCCGTCGGCGAAGAGCGCGACTTCGCACCGGTGCAGCAATTCGTCGAAGCCTTGGCGCTTCGACGCGCTCACCGCCACGCCCCCGCGGGTGCGAAGCAATTCGTCGACCGCCTCAGGCGTCAACCGGTCGACCTTGTTCCACACGATGACGCGGGGCCGTTCGTGCAGCCCGAGCGACGTGAGAATTTTCTCGACCGCCTCGATTTGCGCGTCGTGCGCGGGGTCGGCCGCGTCGACGACGTGCAAGAGCAGCGACGCGTCTTCGAGTTCTTCGAGCGTCGCGCGAAACGCGTTCACCAGGTCTTTCGGCAAGTCGCGAATGAACCCCACCGTGTCGGTCATGATGACCTCGTGCTCGGTGGGAAACCGCAGACGCCGGCTCGTCGGGTCGAGCGTCGCGAAGAGCTTGTCTTCGGCGAGCACCGACGACTGCGTCAGCGAATTGAGCAACGTCGACTTGCCCGCGTTCGTGTACCCGACGATTGAAATGACCGGCAATTCTTTGCGGCTCCGCTGCTGCCGCCGGGTCTTTCGGTCATTCGACAATTGTTCGATTTTGCGCTCGAGCATCGCAATTCGGTCGCGCACCCGACGCCGGTCGATTTCGAGCTTCGTTTCACCCGGGCCGCGACCGCCAATGCCTCCGGCCAGGCGCGACAGCGAGTCGTCTGACTGCACGAGCCGCGGCAACAGGTATTTGAGCTGCGCGAGTTCGACCTGCAGCTTGCCGTCGGCGCTTTGGGCTCGCTGGGCGAAAATGTCGAGAATGAGTTGGGTGCGGTCGAGCACCTTGAGCGCGGTCGCTTCGGCGATGCCCCGCGCCTGCGACGGAGCGAGGTTTTGGTCGAAGATGATCAGGTCGGCCATGTGCTGCATGGCGAGCAGGTTGATCTCGTCGAGCTTGCCGCGGCCGATGAGGTACTTCGGGTCGGCTTGTCGGCGGTTCTGCAACAGCGTCTCGACCACGTCGACGCCGGCGGTGCGGGCGAGTTCTTTGAGTTCGAGCAACGACGCTTCGCTGTCGAGCCGGCGGCCGTCGAGACAGACCGCGACCAGAATGCAGCGCTCGCGGTTGCCGACCCGCCGGGCTTTCGCTTTGAGGGCGAATTCGTCTTCGAGCGACGACACCACCGCGCCAAAGTCGGGCTGGTCGTCGTACACGTTGGGCCAGGTCTCGGTTCGCCACACCGCGCCGGTGTCGCTCTCGGGCACCAGGTGCGCGCAGTGCAGCACCCCCGGCAGGCCGTCGTCGCGCACGCCGATGGCCGCCACGTAGTCGAGCCGCAGCAAGGCCAAGTCGGTGAGGTCGTCTTTGGTGAGGGGCTCGCTCTTCAGGTGGGTGTGCACCAGCCGCAACCCGCGCAACCGCACTTGGCCGGCGCGCGCACGACCGATGTCGGGCAGTTCGAGTTGGTGGGCGTTGCCCACGACCACGAACTCCACCTCTCCCTTGCGCGAGAGCAGCACCCCGACCTGACGGTTGGTCTGCTTCGAAAACTCGGTCAAGTGGCGAGCCAACTCGGGGCTGACCACTTCGTTCGTCGCCACCCGGCGACGGTAGGTGTTGCGCAGGTGCTTCAGCTCACTCGGTTTGAGCCCCAACGTGTTGCCGAACGGTTCGTTCATGGTGACTGGTCTGGCGAAAGGGCCCACCTTGCACACGTTTGCGGCCTTTGTGCACGCGTTCGTCGACCGACCCCACCGGCCGGTCGGCCACCGGCCTGACGAAAGGTTCCATCTGACGCGGAATCGGGTGACACTGCCTCCGGTTTGGAAACCGTCTTGATTGAGCGAATGGCCGCGGCCTGGCTTGCCTTCATGGGCCTCGCCATCGGCAGCTTTTTGAACGTCGTCATTTACCGGCTGCCGCGCGACTTGAGCGTCGTCAGCCCACGTTCACGCTGCCCGAACTGCGGCCACCAGCTGCCGTGGTACGAAAACATACCCGTCTTTTCGTGGGTCGCCCTGCGCGGCCGCTGCAGCCAGTGCAAGACGCCCATTTCACCGCGCTACGCGATTGTCGAACTGCTGACGGCGGCCCTGTTCATGGGCTGCCTCGCCCGCTTCGGGTGGACCTGGCAGCTCCTCTCGGCCCTGACGTTCGTGACGCTGCTCGTGCCCCTCACGTTCATCGACGCCGAACTGTGGATTTTGCCGTTCGAGCTCACCCTGCCCGGCATCGCGCTCGGGGTGGGCCTCATGGCCCCGTATGGGTGGCCAGCCGTTCGGGCCGCCGCCATCGCCGTGGTCGTGTGCTTTTCGCTGTTTCGGCTCCTCGAGTGGCTCGGCTGGTGGGCCTTGCGCAAAGAGGCCATCGGCGCTGGTGACAAATTTCTGCTCGCCATGGTCGGCGCATTCTTGGGCTGGCGACCGTTGCTCGGCCTGCTCGTGCTCACGTCGACCCAAGCCGCGATCTTCGGCATTTTGAATTTGCTCATTCGCGGAAAGGCGGGCCCCGACTCACGACCCCTCGACGAGTCGGACAAAGAGCGCGCCCGGAGAGAACTGGCCGCCAGCCCCTCGGAGCCGGGCCCCGATGGGGCACAGCTCAGCGAGGCCCAGACGGCGACGGAGAGCGCAGCGAGCAACACCGCAGCGAGCAATCCGGCAGCGACCAATCCGGCAGCGAGCAATCCGGCAGCGAGCAACCCGGCAGCGAGCAACGCCGCAGCAAGCAGCGCCGCAGCCAGCAACGCCGCAGCAAGCAGCGCCGCAGCCAGCAACGCCGCAGCGAGCAACACCTCAGCGAGCAACGCCGCAGCGAACAATCCGGCAGCGAGCAATCCGGCAGCGAACAACGCCGCAGCGAGCAACGCCGGAGAGAGCAGTGCCACGATTCAAGGGGAGACGACACGCACGGCGAGCGACGTGACAACCAGGCCAGCAGCCACCCAGACGGCCACCGACGTGGGAGCGACTGCCAGCACGACGGCGACAGGTTCAGCCGCCGACCCGCTCGCGGTCGAAGACCCCGAGCCCACCTTCACCGCCGACTTTCTGAAACCCGGCCTTCCAGTGTGGAAGCGCGCCGTCCTCCTCCCGTGGACGGTGTTCTTGCAACCGATTCCCGATGACCCTCCCGAAGACGCCGCGGGAGAAGTGCCGGAATGGGTGCCCGAGACGACCGCCTTGCCCCTCGGCCCGTGGATCGCGCTGGCCGCGATCGAAGTGATGTTGGCGGGCCCGTACCTGGTGACGCTGTTCGGGCCCGGCGCCATGGGCCTGTCAGCACGGCTGATGTTCGGCTGATTTTGAACGGTGAAATGCACACGTGACCCAACGACGAAAAACGGGCCGAGACGCGCTGCCCCAGGCCGAGCGAGTGGTGGTGAAAATCGGCACGAACGCGCTGACCAACGCCACTGGCAAATTTCACCGCCCCCACTTCGAACGGCTCGCCAAAGAGTTGGTCGCGCTGGCGCAATCGCGCGAGCTGATCATCGTCTCGTCGGGCGCCATCGCGCTCGGAGTTGAACGGCTCGGGCTGGCGGCGAAGCCCAAAGACATACCAGGCAAGCAAGCCTGCGCGGCGGTGGGCCAGAGCCGGCTCATGCGCGCGTGGGAAGAGGCTCTCGACCCACGGGTGGTCGCGCAGGTGCTGTTGACCCATTCAGACGTGCAAGACCGGAGGCGCTACCTCAACGCGCGGCACACGTTCGAGCGGCTCATCGCCGACCGGGTCATACCGGTGATCAACGAAAACGACACCGTCTCGGTCGACGAAATCAAATTCGGTGACAACGACACGTTGGCGGGGTTGGTGGCGGGGTTGGTGCAAGCCGATGCGTTGGTCGTGCTCTCCGACGTCGACGGCTTGTACGACGCCGACCCCCGCAAGAACCCGAACGCCAAGCTGATCAGTACCGTCACCGGAGTCACCCGCGCGATGATCTCGGCGGCGGGCGGTTCGGGCAGTTCGGTCGGCACCGGAGGCATGGCCACCAAGCTGCGCGCCGCGGCGCGGGTGACCGAGCTGGGCATTCGGTGCGTCATCGCCGCGGGCCAAACGGCCGGCTCGTTGACCCGGGTGTTCGCCGGAGACGACGTTGGCACGCTGTTCGAGCCGGTCAGCGACCGCCGCGACGCCCGCGGAGCGTGGATCGCCCATGCCCTCAAGCCTCGAGGCACTGTCCACGTCGACGCCGGAGCCCGCGCCGCGGTGCTCGACCGAAAGAAGAGCTTGTTGCCTTCGGGCATCACCCGGGTCGAAGGTTCATTCGCTCACGGAGACCCGGTCGACGTCGTCGGCCCCGACGGTGAACTGTTCGCCCGTGGGCTCGTCGCCTATGCCGCTGACGAACTGCGAAAAATCGCCGGCAAGAAGACCGGTCAAATCGAAGCCGCGTTGGGGTACCGCGGCCTCGACGAAGCCGTTCACCGTGACGACTTGGCCGTGTTGGCTCGGTAAAACCGTGTATTCGGCGACAAATCGCAATTCTTTCAACCACTTACAGAATGCGCGACAACACCGAGTGACGCACTGTCTTAACGGCGTGTCGCGCTTCGACGTCATCATCATCGCCACCGCGCTGAGCCTGGTCGCCTGCAACGGAGAAGTGGGTGCCTTGCCGGGTGGCGGCGACTTGAGCGATTCGGGGGTCGGGGCGCGCGACGCTGGCCCAGCCGACGCTGGTCACCCGGCCACCGGAGGCGACGCAGGGTTGAGTGCTCCCGACGCGGGGCCTTCGTTCGATGCTGGTTCCACGATGAGCGACTCGGGAGTCAACCCGTTCGACGCCGGCGCGGGCCCTCGCACCGACGGAGGAACCGATGCGGGCGTTCAACCGACCGACGCCGGTACTTCGACGGTTGACGCAGGCGGGCCTCCACCCGACGCGGGCACGCGCGATGCGGGGCCACCGCCCGACGCAGGGTCACCGCCCGACGCGGGGTCACCGGTCGACTGGCGCCCCGATGCCATTTACTTGGTGGCCCAAGACCCCTCGAGCATCGACCTGTCGACCACGTTGCCCGCCGGCGTGGTGCGCGGGGGCACCTTCGACATCGACCCCTCGGGTCAACCTTTG
>JBGAIY010000474.1:0-5767 GCA_044225205.1 Myxococcaceae bacterium
GCGATCTCGTCTTCTCCGCGAATGCCCAGGTTCGCCGTGTAGTCACCGCGGCCAATGCGCGACACCCCGTCAATGAGCGTTCTGACCGGCCGCAGCGCCCTCGCGGCGATGCCCGTCGCCAACAAGCCGACCCCAATGGCCAACACCGACAGCGCGATGATCGCCACGCCGGTGCGCCGCTCACGGTCTTGCGCCTGGCGCACTCGCTCGAGAATGCGCGCCTGCAACGCGCCGTAAATGCGCTGAATGTTCGACGACAGCGCGGCTTCGGTTTTCGAGAGCCGGTCGACCCCCGCGTTCGCCAAGTCGGGGTCGGGGTTCGGCTGTTCCAACAAGGCCCACTCGGTCACGGCGAGCTCGTGGTACTCGCCGTAGCTCGCTTTGAGCTCGGTCAACCGCGTCGCCATGTCGCGAATGAACGGCTTTTCTGACTCAGGCGCGAACTCGAGCATCGCCCGCGTCGTCGCCAAGCCGTCGTCGATCTTCTGGCCAATGCCTTCAAAGAAATACCGCCGAGCGAGCTGAATCACCCACCGCCGGTTCGTCACGTTCGGTGCGTCGCGCAGCCGCTCGGTGTCTTTCGACTGGCTCTTTTGCGACGTTTCGAGGGCCGCCGCCGTTTGGCTCAGGCTCAAGTACCCTTCGCTCACCAACCGAATTTCGACCTGGTTTCGGTGCAGCTCGGTGACGCTGAAGAGCGACACGGCTCCAAAGGTGGTCAAAACCACCGCGTAACCAATGAAAATTCGGGTGACGAGCGACAGACGCATCAGTCGTGAGACGCTCCATTGACCAGAGGGGAGTGCAATCGGTAGGGTGCGCCGAGTTAAAGTTAACCCTCTGTATTATCAGCCATTTTTATTCATGTCGCGCTTCCTCCAACTCTTTGCCACGACTTGCGCCTTTCGCGCATGCCCATTTGGGCTGGTGCTCACGCTCGCCGTCTGCCTGCCGCAGGTCGCGGCGGGGGCCGAGCGCTCCCGAATGGTGGTGGTGCCGTTCGTCGCCCGCGACGGGGTGAGCGACGCCTCGGCGACGAAGTTCACCACCCTCGTCACTGAAGAACTCAAGGCGCGCACCGACACGGTCGACTTCGTCGCGCTGCCTTCGGCAGGCAAAGCGGCCGCAGGTGAAGGCCCTCGCCCCCGCAAGACGCCCAGCCCCGAGGCCGTGGGCGCGCTCGAGTCGGGCAAGCGGGCCTTCGACGACCTGCGCTTCGAAGACGCGGTGCGCGACCTCCGCCGCGGCATCGACGGCATGCTGGCCGACCCGGCGACGGCCGACTTCGCGAGCATCAACGACGCGCAGGTCAAGCTCGCCGCCGCGTCATTTCGCATGGGCGAAGAGAAAGAGGCCAAGGCGACCCTCGCCGATTTGACCCGCCTCAACCCGTCGGTCGTGTTGCCGCCCGGGTTTCCTCCCGTGTTTCAACGAGAACTCGAGAAGGCGAAGAAGAAGCTCGAGAAACAAGCGAAAGGCCAACTGTCGATCGAGGGGCCCTCGGGGGCGACCGCGTATCTCAACGGGCGAGACCTGGGCCTCGTGCCGGTGCTCGAAGAAAACGTCGGCGCCGGCATGCACTACGTGCGGGTCGAAAACAGCCGGGGTGAGCGCTGGGGCCAAGTCGTCGAAGTCAAGACCGGCGTCACGAAAGTGCGCGCCGCGTTCGCCAATTCGACGTCTGAGCGGAGCCCGATCAACGCGGCCACCGACCCGCGGGTGGGCACGCCGGTCGACGACGCCATGCTCTCGCGCCTCCAGGCGTTCACCAAAGCCGCTGGAGCCGACTTCGCGCTTTTTGGCGTGGTGAGCCGAGTCAGTGACACGCAGCTGCAGGCGGGTGGGGCGCTATACAGCGTCAAGCGCGGCGCCGTTTCGTTGCTCGGCCCCGCGACGTTCGACACCGACGTGCTCACGGCCAACACCGAGGTCTTCAAGTTCTGCGACGAAGCCATTCGCCGCGCCATTTCGTTCGGCACGCCAACCGCCTTGCCGCTCGACCTGGCCATGAAGCGCTCGGCGGTCGCGACGACGAAGCCGACCGACAAGCCCGACCGCCCCGATTCTGACGTCGAAGTCGTCGCGCCGACTCGCAAACCGTCGTTGACCCCGCGAACGAGCGGCGGGCGCCCCGTCGCCACCGGCTCGGGCGCTTCGGCGCTCACCGAGCCCCCGGTCGAAGCGAAAGAACAACCCGCGGTGAAGTCGGGTGTGCCGGTGTGGGTGTGGGTCGTGACCGGCGTCGTCGTCGCAGGCGGCGCCGCGGCCGGCGGCTACTTTTTGGTGACCAACGTGACGAAGCCGGTCACTGGCACGGTGAACGCGACGTGGTGACCACCGTGGCCAAACGAGAAACTCACCGACCGTGGTCGTGGCTGCTGCTCGCCTTGGCGCTCAGCGCCTGCGGCCCCAAAGAAATCAACTACGCGGTGACGGTCGTCACCTCGAGCTGCGACCCGACGATCGACCCGTTCAGCGGCGTGCAGTACGTGCAGGTGCGCGTCACCGGTGACGGCATCACCGCGCCGTTGCAGTCGACGGCCACCAAAGACGTGAAGGCGCTGAAAATACCGCAGATACCGGCGGGCAAGAACCGGGTCATCGAAGTGCGCGGCTACGACGGCGACCCCAACGCTTCGGCGAAGGTCATTTCGGTCGGCCACTCGCTGCCGTTCGAGGTCTACGACGTCGTGCCCGCCGCGCTCATGGGAGGCCCCGTCAAGGTCACCGTGTTTTTGCGCAAGGTCGGCGCGTTCAACCCCATTACCAGCCGCACGAACCCCGCCCAGTGCGTCAGCTTGCGGGTGCCGCGCGCCGGCCACAGCGCCACCCTGCTCAATTCGGGCAAGGTGTTCATCGCCGGTGGGTACAACCTGAGCGGCCAATTCAAAGTGGCCTTGAGCGACGCCGAAATCTTCAACCCGGAGACGAACGAGTTCGAGCTGGCCCAAGACATCGCCATTCGGAGCACGTCGGGCGAGACCAAGTTGCCAAAGGCGTTTCACACCGCCACCAAGCTGCCGAATGGCCAGGTGCTGCTGTGGGGTGGAGAAACGTACGTGCAGCAGAACAACCAACCCACCAACATTGTCGCGCCCAACTCTGCCATCGTCGTGTACGACGAAACGGTCGACCGCTACGGCCCGACCCGCCGAGACGACCCCCCCAGCATACCCCGGTCTCACCACACCGCCGCGCTCGACCAGAACGGCAACGTCTTGGTCGTCGGCGGGCTCACCCGCAGCCCCACGGCTGGGTTGATACCGGCCGACGCCGTCGAGTACTTCGTCGGTGACTCGAAGAGCGCTGACGTGAACAAGTACTTCGTCGTCAACGGCGTGAGCTACCCGCGCCTGGGCGTCGCCGCGGCGGCCATGAAACAGGGTGAATTCATCATGGCGGTCGGCGGCGCTGGCGGTGTGAGCGGCACCGAAATGAAGACCGACGTCACCTTTTTCAAGTGGGACCCCGCCACCAAGACGTACGGGTTGCCGACGCTGCGGGTGCCTCCGCAGCTCGCCGACCCCGGTCGCCGCGCTGCCGGAGTCGCCGTCATTCACGACGAAGCCGACATGCTGGTGATCGGCGGGTATTCAGACGCCACCCAGGTCAAGCCGGTCGCCTCGTCAGAGCTCGTGTCGACCGTCACCGGTACGGTGTCGTCGGGCCCCAGCGTCGGCGGGCGCGGTGACATTTGCGCGGTGACGCTCGGCGACGGCACCGTGTTGGCCGTCGGCGGCCGCACGGTCGATTCTGAAGGCGGCCCTTCACGGTCTGACGATTCGTCGGTGTTGATCAAAGCCTCGAGCGGCGGGGGCCTCACCAGCTTGGGCGGCCCGACCCTCGCCGAATCTCGCTACCTCCACACCTGCACCGTGCTCCGCGACGGGTCGGCGCTCTTTACCGGCGGCGTCGACGAGCTCAGAAATGGCACCGCCAACGTGCTGCAAGACGCCTACATTTACCAACCGGCGCCGGTCGACCCGTAGGTCGCCGGAGCACGTTCATTTGTGTGGCGGGAAAATCGCCGAGGCCATGCCAGGAGGTCTTGCCGCCCAGTTCGACGACTTCGGCGAATGAATCGCCCGTGAAGTAGACGCCGTCAAGGTTCGGCGGCACGCCGAACGTCGTGACCACCTCCGCGAAGAGTGCCAAGGGCCTCGGCGCTCAACAACGCGAGCCCCGACTTCGTTCTTCCCTCAATGCGGCGTACCTTCAGTTGCGGTCTTTGAACGAGACCAGTCGGCCGTCGACCAGCACCGCCGTGCGCTCGCCGTCTGCCCAAGCCCAGGTCTCGCGCTTCTTGTCGCCGTCGAAGGTCAACACCTTGCGCTCGGGCGGCCCCCACGCCATTTCGAGGGCCTCGCTCGGCATGTCGATGACGGCGTTCTTCGCTTTCACCGCGTCGCGGGTCAGGTCGGTGAAAGCCTCGAGTCGCTTCGAAGGGTCGTCGTGCGTCACGTAACGCTCGAGCTCACTCAAAAATTCGTTCTCGGTGCGCAGCCCCGGCCGCAGCACCAACACCCGCGGAGCCGACTTCTTCGCCGTGCCGGCGATGTCGAGGTACACCCACGCCAGCGTGCGAGGCGTGAACAGCACCCGCTCGGCCATGGTCGTGTTGGTGGGAAACTCGATTTTCTCGATGCGCACGGGCGTGCCCGTGACGAAAATGCCCTCGGCCTTGCCCGGGTTGACCGGGGTGCCGTCGGGGTTGTTGAGCAGCCGCACCAACGCCGGGGGCACCGCCGTCACCAGTCGCTTCGTCGAGTCTCCGAAGAACGGGGTGTCGTAGAGCGAGACCCGCAAGTAGCGGGTTTCTCCGGTCAGTTGGCGCTCGACGCGCGAGGCCTCTTCGGGGGGCAAGGCCACTTGCGCCGTTGCGCACGCCGACGCCACCACCGCGCAACCCAGGCCCGCGACGAAGAGCGGTCTCACGTCGAGCTCGACCCCGAAGAACCCGACCCTGAAGAGCTCGACCCCGAACCGCCCGACGACGGGGTGCTCGACGTGATCGCCGTGCTCGTGCTCGGCGCCGAAGTCGACGTGGTGGTGCTCGCCGCCGCCGGAGTGCTCGACGTGGTGCTCGCGGCGCCGTCTTTTTTCGTCGACGAATACAGGTCTGAATACCAACCACCGCCCTTGAGCTGAAAGTTCGTGCGGCTCACCAGCCGCTCCATGGTGTTCTCGGCGCCGCAGTTCGCGCACTTCACTGGGGCCGGGTCAGACACTTTCTGCATCACTTCGAGCGCGTGGCCGCACTTTTGGCACTTGTACTCATAAATCGGCATGACACTCCCTCACTTCAATCGTCACTCGTCTTGGTCGTCACCGGCGAGGTCGGCGTCGTCGTCTTCTTCGGGCCCGAGCCCCAGCCGGTCGACCGTCTTCGTCAGCAATTCGAGGTTGAGCCCGTGCTGCTTGGCCACCTTCTTCAACACCGCGCCGAACTCGTCGGCGCCACCGTCGGCGTCGGTTTCGGCGGCGATCAACTTTTCCAAATCACGGCCGAGCGCGGTCTGAAACTTGGCTTCGATGCCCAAGTCTTGCAGGTATCGGGTTCGGCCGAGCAGGTCGAACCGGGCACTCAGGTTCTTGGGAGACAGCGCCTCGCGCACCCAGTGCGAACGAACCTCTTCGACTTCGCGCCGCAGGCCGCCCGCGTCGACCAGCTGTTCGAACTCGCTGGGGGTGATTTGCAGAGTGGTCGCCGCGCGGCCCATTGACCCGCGGGCGTCTGAAATCGAAGCGAGCAGGGTTTCGCGTTCGC
>JBGAIY010000006.1:0-51179 GCA_044225205.1 Myxococcaceae bacterium
AGACTCGGTCTTTTCGTCGACCTGACACCCTTCTTCGCGCAAAGCCTTGAGCAGCGCCTGCAGGTTGTCGACCCTCAGGTTCACCATGAAGCGCTCGGTGCTGGGCGCGAAGTACGTGGAGTCGTTGTCGAAAATCGTGAACAACGTCGCGCCGTGCGGTTGGGGGGCATCGGGCGGGTTCCACGGCAACGTCGCTCCGCCCCAGCTCTGAAGGTCAAGGCCCAGGTGACGCCGGTACCATTCGCGCAAGGTCGCGGCATTGCGCGCCTTGAAGAACACTCCGCCGATGCCGGTGACTCGTTTCATGCGCCAAGCGTACCGGGGCCACCGAATTGTTTGAACGCCGAAAGGCCCCAAGGCCATTCTTCTTCGGTGCCTCGCCCCTCGGTTTCTCAACACGCGCTCGCGGCGGTATTCGGCCTGGCCAGCATCGTGGGCGCCGGCCACTGCGGCGTCTCGACCGCCGTGGTTGACCCGTGGCGCGACGCCGGCTCGGTGGGAGACGGTGGGGCTCGCGACGCCGGCGGGTCGGGCCACGACGCGGGGGCGACGCCACCCGATGCCGGGGCCGCCGACGGCTCGGTGGTGCCCGACTGCGAGCCTCCCGACGTCGTCATTGCGCTCGACCGAACCTTGACCATGAGCCGCACCGCCACCGGAGCCAAGCCCGACGACACGCCCGCCGGCCGCGCCACCTCGAAGTGGGCGATGGCCATTTCGGGCATCGAGCAGCTCACCGCGGCGCCCCTCGACGAGAGCATTCGCTTCGGGCTCGAACTGTGGCCACGCGAGTCGACCGGCTGCGTGACGCTCTCGCAGCGGCTGAACGACGTGGTCGCCACCAACCCGCACTGCGAAGGGCCCGACATGGCCATCGAGCCGGCCCTGCGCACGGGCGCCTCGCTCTCGTCGAGGCTCGACGCCGACACGACCGTCATTTGCAACACCACGCCCACGGGCGCCGCGCTGGTGGGGGCCCAGTCGTACCTGCGCCAGCACCAAGTCAAAGACCGCTCGCAATTCGTGGTGCTCGTGACCGACGGAGTCGACTGGGACAAAACCTGCCCCACCCCCAACCCGCTCGACGCGGTCGACGCCCTGACCGACGCCGGCGTGGCGACGCTCATCGTCGGTTTCGGAGCCGACGCCGACTTGGCCAAAGGCGTCGGCGCGGCCTTCTTGAACGACCTCGCTTGCGCCGGGGGCATGGCCCGAGACCCGAAGAATTCGTGCGTTCTCACCAATGGGGTCATGCGGGCGAAAGACGCGGGGCCCGACGCCGGCACCTTGTTCTACGTCGCCAACGACACCGCCGCCTTGGTCACGACGCTGCGCACGTTCGCCAAGACGGTGTGCTGCGGCTGCATTTACTGACCAACTTCAGCGCGTGCTTTGCCACAGGGGGCTGCCGGTGGCCCACGCGTCGACCCATGCCCGCAGGTCGGTGCCGCCGTCACGTGAGGGCATGGGCGCGCTCACCCCGCCGTCGCTCTGAATGGTGCCATAGCCCTGCAGGAGCAAGTGGTTGTCACCGGCGATGATGAAGTGTTTGGCATTCGCACTCGCCTCGTTCGCGGCTTCGAGCGCTTCGAGCTTCGTCACGAATTGGGCGACGGGTGGGTTGGCCCAGGCCTCGGGGCCGGGCGCCGCGTCGAAAAACCACGACACGATGCGGTCGTGGTCGTTCGACAACAGCCCCCAGCGACGGTTTCGCGGCGACGCGCCCACATGTACCGCCACGCGTGAGAGCCCATTGGTGCAGTCGAGGCACCCCTCGGGCAACCGCATGTTCCATTCTGAGACCCATTCGCCCCAATGCACCGTGTCGATGAGCGCCGACGAGTCGACCAGCAGCAACACCTCGGCCCGAGGAAACGCGCGGGCCACGCGGTCGAAGTTGAGTTGGGCGCCGTACCCCCCGGCGCTCGCGCCGACCAACCACACCCGCTTCACGTTCGGCAGCGTCGCTACCAGCCGCTCGAGCACCCGGTCGACGTTGGCTGCACCCGAAAAGTGCATCGAATACGACAACACCGCTCCGTTCACCTCGGCCTGATACGGAAACGCGCGAACCGCCCGGCCTGCGTGCAGGTCGCCGGTGCAGTACGGCACGTACGCGAACGACGCGTGGCGAAACGCATTTTCGGCGTGGTCGCGGTTGAACATGAGCAACGCGTCGAGCTGGTCTCGCTCGGCCGGAAACGCGCCGCCCCCATCAGCCGGAAAGGGGTCGGCCACGGTCACGAAGGTCGCCATGGGCTTGAGCCCACCCAGCGCGTCGAACGCGCAGTCTTGCGAGTAGCTGCAGACGGGCCCGTACTGCAGCGGCGACGGTATGCACGACCCCGAGTTCCAACAGGCGCCGCCGCCTTGAAAGAAGAGCAGCAGGTCGTCGTCACCGGTCGCCCGGTTGAAACCCAAACCGGCGCGGGCGCCACTGCCACACTCGGTACCGTCGACCGGCACCCAGGCCCACGCGCCCACCGGCGTGACCAGGGGTACCCCGGCGTCGACGACTCCCGCGTCAACGCCGAACCCCGCGTCGGGCTGACCGCTGTCTGGTTGACCCGCGTCTCGAGCGAACCCGGCATCGGCTCGACCCGCGTCGGCGGCTTGACCCGAGTCGCCCCGCCCTCCGTCGCGCGCCTCACCCGCGTCGGCTCCGGCGTCGTGGCCGTCGTTGGTCGTGTCGACGATGACCGTCGACACGCAGCCGCATAACACCAATGCCATGGCCCACGTTTTCACCTGGGCGAGTATACGGGTGCGCGGCTCGGCGTTTTCGTTCACTGACCGGCGCCAAATACCCGCATCGTCTATTCGGGGTCCCACCGGGGGGGCTGCCAGGCACCCTGCGGCGCTCCGTAAAAGGCGTCGGGGCTCACCACGAGCTTTTCGAGCGGCGCTCGGTCGACCCGCAGGCGGCCCAACACCGGGGGCTCATTCGGCCGGGGCTCGACCGCGACCAAGTTGGTGTGACCGCGAATGGCCAGCTTGCCCGAGGTCAAGTTGTCGACGCGGTAGTGAAAGTCGACCGCGACGCGGCCCAGTTTCGTGAGCGCGACCCGCACGCTGATGCGGTCTTCGTAGCCAATGAAGCTCTCGTAGCGCGTGTTGAGCTGACGCACGGCGAGGTACCACCCCCGTCGGTACAGCTCGAGCGCCGCCACCGAGAACCGGCGAAAAAACACCTCGCGCGCCTGCTCATACCACACCGGAGCACACCGGTGATGCACGTACCCCAGCGCGTCGGTCTCAGAAAACGTGACGCGGTGTTCGAAGTGGCCAGTGACGTCGTCCCAATTCATGTGGGGGCACCCTGTAGCATCAGGCAGCGGCCACCAAGCAGACGACGTGCACCACCTGTGTTTGATTGTGCGCGTGCCTCGCGTTTGGCCACTGCTGCTCTGTGTCGGTTGCGCGTCGGTCGGGGGCGTTCAAACGGCCAACACCGTCGGCAAGGGCGGCCTCGAAATCGGCGTCGAGCCTGGGCTCCAAGTGCTGGGGGGCACGACGGCGACCCAGTTGTACCCGCACCTCGACGCGGCGGTGCGGTACGGCTTCACCGAGCGCCTCGACCTGGGCCTTCGCGCCGGGTGGTCGTTCTTCGAAGCGCAAGCCAAGTACCAGCTGACCCAACCGGGGGTGCGGGGGCTCGTGTTGTCGGTCGCGCCGACCATGGGAGGCAGCGTCGTCTTGGCCTCGGGCAGCACCGCGGCGGTGACCGACAGCCTCGGCGGCATTCTGTCGGCCAGCACGCCGGTGCTCTTGGGCATACCGGTGGGCGCCCACCAGCTCGTGCTGGGCGTGCGCACCCAACACTTCTTCTTCATTCGCGGCACGGCCCCCAACCTCGCGGCGTACCTGTTGGGCGTCGGCGGCAGCGTCGGCTTCGCGCTGCGCTTCAACGACTCGCTCGTGCTGTTGCCCGAAGTCGCCGGAGTGTGGCCGGTCTTTGGCGGTCTTTCGGCCACTTCGAGCGACGGCGTGCACCCCGACTACTTGTACGGTACGAGCCACACGGGCATTTTTCAGTTCAAGCTGGGCTTTTTGCTCGACCGACGCGTCAGCCCCACTTCGCCCTAGCTTCGCCGCCGAACTATTTTCGGTTTCGCCCGGTCGTAAAATTTCACCAACGCCTTCGACCGAGCGACCGACCTGGTGAGTGCGCACTGCAGATTGCAGCTGATTTTTGCGCCGTGAACAGAAACGCGACAATCGCCGAGGTTCTCTCGTCTTACCGCACCTGGTAGTTCTCGCCGTTCGGCTCGACTGGTCTTCTTTTAGAGGAACGTTCAATGGCAAGCGCTCGTGAACCCGTCGCGATCGTCGGCATTGGGTGTCGCTTGCCCGGTGGCATCGTCGACGCGAGCAGCGCCTGGCAGGCGTGGGTCGGTCGCGTCGACGGCATCGTCGACATTCCGCCCACCCGGTGGGACGCGGGCCGTTTTTACGACCCGACGGGCCGAGCCCCCCACCGCGCCTACGTGCACCGCGCGGGCTTGCTGCACGAAGACCACGCGCTGTTCGACGCAGGGTTCTTCGGCTTCTCTGGGCGCGAAGCCCAAACGCTCGACCCCCAGCAGCGCCTGCTCGCCGTCGCCTCGTGGGAAGCGATGGAGGACGCCGGCATCGCACCGACGTCACTCGCGGGCACCGAGACCGGCGTCTTCGTCGGCGCTTTCACGAGCGACGCGCTGTTGCTGTGGTGCTCACCGCTCAATCAACGCTTGTTCGACACCGGTTCGGCCATGGGCGCGACCCACACGATGTTGTCGAATCGGCTCTCGTACCTCTACGACTTTCGCGGCCCGTCGATGACGGTCGACACGGCCTGCTCGTCGGCCATGGTGGCGCTGCACTTGGCGTGTCGCTCGCTGTGGCAAGGCGACTGCACCGACGCCCTGGTCGGCGGCGTCAACGCGCTCCTCGTACCCGAAACCCACGTCGTCACCGCGCGAGGTCAGTTTCTGTCACGGCGAGGGAGGTGCGCCGCGTTTTCGGCCGAGGCCGACGGCTACGTTCGGTCAGAAGGCGTGGTCGTGCTCGCCCTGCGCCCGTTGTCGGTGGCCCAGGCCAATGGCAACCCGGTGTACGCCGTCATTCGCGCGACCGCGACGAACCAAGACGGGCGCACCAACGGCATCGCCATGCCCAGCGAAGACGCCCAAGTCGCCCTCATGCGGCGCGCGTACCGCGACGCCGGCGTCGACCCGCGCGACGTGTCGTACGTCGAAGCGCACGGCACCGGCACCGCGGCGGGAGACCCCATCGAAGCGAACGCCATTGCCCGGGTGGTCGGGGTCGGCAGCACGCGTGAAGCGGCGTGCCTGGTGGGCTCGGTGAAAACGAACATCGGCCACCTCGAAGCCGGGGCGGGCGTCGCCGGCGTGATGAAAGCCGCGTTGTGCTTGACCCACGGTGCCGTACCGCCGCACCTGCACTTCGACGCACCGAACCCCGCCATCGACTTCGACGCATTGAAGCTCAAGGTGCCGACCGCCCTGACGCCCCTGCCAGACGGCCCGGTGCGCTTCGTCGGCGTCAACTCGTTCGGCTACGGCGGCAGCAATGGCCACGCGGTGCTGCAACAAGCGCCGGCAGCGCAGGCCCAGGCTTCGGCCCCACTTCAGCCGGGGGTGGTGCGAACCGTGTTCTTGTCGGCCAAAGCGGGCGAAGCGGTGGGCCTGCAAGCCGAACGCTGGGCGCAGGCGCTCGAGCAACACCCGGCGCACGAGGCCGACCTGCTCTTCACCGCGGCCGCCGGTCGCACCCACCACCGTCACCGCCTCGCCGTCTGGGGCTCGTCGCGCGAAGAGCTGATCAGCACCTTGCGCGCATCGGCCCGGTCGTTGAGCGAAGGGCCACAGGCGCTCTTCGGAGCCGCCGAGTCGAGCGACATGGCCCAGCCGACGTTCGTCTTCGCGGGCATGGGCCCTCAGTGGCCCCGCATGGGCGCCGACCTGCTCGAGCACGAGCCGACCTTTCGAAAGACGCTCGCGCGCGCCGACGCGTTCTTTCGCCAACTCGCCGGTTGGTCGCTGGTCGAAGCGCTCTCGGCTCCCGCCGACCAGTCGCGAATCTTGCGCACCGAGGTCACTCAGCCCGCCACGGTCGCGGTGCAAATGGGGTTGGTCGAGGTGCTGAAGACCTGGGGCGTCATGCCTGGCCGGGTCATCGGCCACAGCGTCGGCGAAATCGCGGCGGCGTGGGCGGCGGGAGCGCTGGGCTTCGAAGACGCGTTGACCCTGGCCTTTCACCGCGGCCGCCTGCTGCAACGGTTCGCCGGGCGCGGAGGCATGTTGGCCGTCGGCCTTGGCACCAACGCTGTCTACCCGCGGCTCGCCGCGTTCGACGGTCGCGTGGGCATCGCCGCCGACAATGCCCCCGACACCGTCACGTTGTCAGGCGAAGACGACGCACTCACCGAACTCCACCACACCCTCACCGGCGAAGGCGTCTTCTCGCGGCGCTTGTCGGTCGAAATACCCTACCATGGGCCAGTCATGGCCGAACTCCGCGACGAGCTGCTCGCCGCGCTCTCAGGCCTCGAACCCAAGCGGCCCACGACCCCCTTCATTTCAACCGTGACCGGCGGCGACGTTCACGACCTCCCGCTCGACGGTCAGTACTGGTACCTCAACGTTCGAAACCCGGTGCGTTTTCGCGAGGGGCTCACGGGCGTGCTCGCCCAAGGCGTCGAGTCATTCGTCGAAATCAGCCCTCACCCCGTATTGGGTCACGCCGTCGCCCAGAACGCGGCCGCGGCCAAGCGCACAGCGCGCGTCGTCGGTACACTCCGCCGTGACGTGCCCGGGGCGTCGGCACTCGCCGAGACCGCCGCCCGGCTCTACGTGGCCGGGTTGCTGCCGAAACCCGAAGCCGTCGTCGCCAAGGCCCGGTTGACTCGGCTGGCACCGAAGTACGCCTTCTTGAAGACCCGGTGTTGGGCCGAAACCAAGGCCTCCGAGCAGCGCCGGGTCGCGCTGGCGAAACACCCTTTGGTCTCAGAAGAACGGCTTGGGCCGTGGCCCCAGTGCGTGGCCGAGGCCAGCTCGGCGTCGCACCCGTTTCTCGCCGACCACCTCGTGGGCGGCCGCCCCGTTTTCCCGGCGGCGGGGTCGCTCGAATTGCTCTTCGCGACGCTCGGCCCCGGCACGCTTCACGACGTCGTGTTCAGCGCGCTCTGCGTGCTCGAACCGACGGCCATTCAGCGACTGGTCGCGACGGCGCGCGCGTCAGAAACCCAACCCGGTACCATTCACCTGATGCGCGACGAAGAAGCCCCGCTGCTTCTCGCCACCGCCGCGCGCCATTCGCCTCAACTCGAAGCCGCACCCGACACCAGGCGGCCGCCCGTCGACGCGTTCGAGTCAATCGCCACCGACGACTTGTATGGCGCCCTCGGGGCCATGGGCTTGAAGTACGGGCCGGCGTTTCGCACCGTGCGGTGGTTGGGGCGCGACGGCCACCGGGTGCTCGCCCGACTCGAATTGGCCGACGGCTGCGGCGCCGAAGGGTGGCACCTGCACCCGACGTTGCTCGACGGGGCGATTCACGCACTCATCGGCGTGGCGACGTTCGGCGCCGACGGCCCGGTCGTGCCCGCCCGGGTCGAGCGCGTCAGCCTGTATTCGGCCGCGCCGCCGAGTCGCGTGGTGTGGGCCAGCGGGCACTTCGAGCGAACCGCGTCGGTGCCAGGGTCGAACGTGGTGGCGTCTTTCACCCTCTTTGCCGAAGAAGGCGGCCCGCTCGCCCACGTCGAAAGGCTGCACTGTCAGGCCCTGCCGCGCGAACGCCACGCGCCGGCTTCGTGGTTCACCGAGCGCGCCTTCATTTCGTACGAGCCCCCGACGCCCAGCGACGACGACGGGCCGCCGGTGCAGTTGCTCGAAACCACCCGGGCTCTCGAAGCAACCACTTTCAAGCCCGGCGCCATTGTCTGTGACGCGCGCTGGTTTCGAATGTCTGACGAGTACGACCGTTCTTGGGCCGAAGCCGACTCGTTGGCGCAGACGCTCCGGGTGTTGGTGGCCAAAGGCGTCAGCCGGTACGTCTTCGTCACTCGGCACGCGAGCGCCGTGCTGCCCGGCGAGCCCGAGCACCTCCGTCTGGCGCCGCTGCTGGGGCTGTTGCGCACGGCCATGGCCGAATGGCCGGCTCTGCGCATCACCCTGCTCGATGTCGACTGGCCGGCCCTCGAATACCCTCGTCTTCAACACACGGTGCGGCGCCTGGGCAGCGAGCAAGAGCTCGCCATTCGCCACGGTGCGTGGTTTTGCAGCCGGCTTGCTCGCGTGTCACTGCCCGCGCACCAGCCCGAGCTGACGCTCCGGCCGAATGCCACATACGTGGTCACCGGCGCCTCGTCGGGCCTCGGGGTTGAAGTGGCCCGCTGGCTGGTCGCTCGCGGCGCGAAGCACCTGGCCCTGCTGTCGCGACGCGGCGCGAAGACGCCCGAAGCCGCGAACCTCATTCGCCGGCTCGGCCAGGCGGGAGTCGCCGCGCGCGCCTTCAGCACCGACGTCGGCCAACGCGACGCACTCGAAGCCACGCTCAAGTCGGTGACCGCCGACATGCCGCCCGTGCGTGGCCTGGTACACGCGGCCGGCATTCTCGACGACCGCCCCCTCGCCGAACTCACCCTGGAGTCGCTCCGGGCGGTGGCCGCGCCGAAAGCCGACGCGGCGTTGACTTTGCACCACTTCTTCTTGAAGCACGGCGTCTCGCTCGACTTCGCGGTGTGGTGCTCGTCGGTGAGCGCGCTCATCGGCAACGTCGGGCAAGGCAACTACGTCGCCGCCAACGCCGTGCTCGACGCGTTGACCTCGCACCGACGCGCGCTCGGCCTGGCGTCGACCACCGTGCAATGGGGCGTGCTCGGTGAAGTGGGCATGGTCGCGCGTGACGCCCAGGTCGGCAAGCAACTGGCGTGGCTCGGCTTTCGCGCCATGCCCGTCACCCAGACCTTGAACGCGCTCGAAACAGCCGTGGCGTGCCAGTTGGGCACGGTCGGCGTCGTCGACGTCGACTGGAGCCAGATGGCGCGCAGCCTCGACCCGTGGGCCGGCCGGGCCCGCTTGAGCGGGCTCATCGACCGCGACGACGGCGGGTCGGGTCTGTGGGCCATGGCCACCGGGCAACGGTCTCAAGTCATCGAATCGGTGTTGCGGGCGTCGGTCACCCGTGTGTTGCGGCTCGACCACGTCGACCCCGCCCAGCCGTTGACCGAAATCGGGCTCGACTCGCTGATGGCAATGGAAATTGCCGCTTCGGTTCGCCAAGCCCTGCCCGTCGAAGTCTCGTCGATGGACCTCGCGTCGGGCGCGTCGATTCGCCGCCTCGCCACCCACTTGGCTGAAAAGAAGGTGAGCTGACACATGTTTGATCACGCGACGCGCGTCACCAGAGTTGAACACCCCACCACGCGACTGTACCGCTCGCGGTTCGACCAGTCGTGGCTGCAGAACCCCGCCGGCGTGTACGGAGGCCTCACCGCCGCGACCTTGTTGCGCGCCATGCAAGTGGAAGCGGGCTCGCGCCCAGCAAGAACGCTGACGGTTCAACTCACCGCGCCTGTGCCCGCCGAAGAATTGCTGACCCAGGTCACGGTCGAACGAATGGGCAGCTCGACTTCGTTTTTGTCGGCGAGGCTCGCCACCGCGGCCCAACCCGACAAGACCGTCGCGCACGCCATGGCCACGTTCGCGACCAACCGCGCGACCGACCTCGACGAACACCGGTGGCCAGTGCCCCACGTTGCACCACCGAGCGACGTGAAGGCTTTCGCACCGGTGCCCGGAGTGCACCCCCCGTTCATGCAGCACTTCGAGACCCGGTTTTGTCTGGGCGCCCCGCCCTTCACCGGCGCGGCCGACGGCCGCATCGGCGCGTGGCTTCGGCCCGTCGTGCCGGCCAGCACCGACGCCGCCCTCATGGCCGCTCTGCTCGACGTGATGCCCGCCGCCGCGTTGTCTCGCGCGCGCACCCCCCGAAAAATGTCGAGCGTGTGCATCGAATGGAGATTCTTGGGTGACGCGCCGCCTTCGCACAGCGGGCATTGGCTGGTCGACGCGACTTCGCTCGGCACCGCGGCTGGTTTTTCAGACCACGAAGCGCGCCTGTTCGTCGGCGAACGGTGCGTCGCGGTGTCACGACAAATGTTCGCGTTGCTCGACTGATGAAGCTCGGCGTCTCGTTCAAACAGCAGGTGCCAGACGGCCCATTCGACACCATCGTCATCGGTTCGGGCATTGGAGGGCTGGCCTGCGCCGCCGCGCTCGCCAAATACGCCGGCCACCGCGTACTGGTGCTCGAGCAGCACTACCGCCTGGGCGGCTTTACCCACGCGTACACCCGCGCCGGCTACGAGTGGGACGTCGGCGTGCACTACCTGGGGCAACTCGGTGAAGGCCAAAGCGGCAAGGTGCTCTTCGACAACCTCACCGACGGCGCCGTTTCATGGGCGCGCCTGCCCGACGTGTACGAACGCGTCTACTTGGGTGAGCGGGTCTACGAATACGTGGCCGGCGCCGAGCGCTTCGTCGAGCGGCTGGGGGCCGACTTTCCCCGCGAGCGAGACGTCATTGCCCGCTACGTCGCGCTCTGCGCCGACGTCATGCGTGCCTCGGCGCACTATTACCTCGAGCGGGCGTTGCCTCGGTGGCTGTCGCGGCTCGCGGGCGACGCCCTCCGGGCCCCGTTGCTTCGCCACGCGCAGCACACCACGTACGCCACCCTGCGCACGTTGACCGACAACGAAGAATTGATCGGGGTGTTGACGGCGCAGTTCGGCGACTACGGCGCGCCTCCCGGTCGCTCGAGCTTCGCGCGGCACGCATCGGTCGTGATGCATTTTCTCGACGGCGGGTACTACCCCGTCGGCGGCTCGACCGTCATCGCCCGCGGCCTGGGCCAGGTCATCGAACGAGGCGGGGGCGTGCTGTGTCATTCGGCAGAAGTCGCCCAAGTCGTCATCGAAGGGCGGCGCGCGGTCGGCGTGCGAATGGTGAACGGCCACGAATTTCGCGCTCGTCACATTGTCAGCAATGCCGGCCTCGCGGTGACGTACGGCCGCCTGGTCGCCCCCGAGCACGCCCCCGTCGAAACCCTGGCGCGGCTCGAGCCGTCAATGGGGTACGTGGCGCTCACCCTGGGCTTTCGAAAGAGCGACGCCGAACTCGGCCTCAACGGCACGAACGTGTGGCTCTACCCGAACGCCCGGCACGACGAGAATTGGGCCCGTTTCTTGGTCGACGAGCACGCACCGTTGCCCATGGTGTACGTCGGCTTCGGCTCGGCCAAAGACCCCACGTGGGCGACCCGTTTCCCCTCGCGGGCCACGGTCGAGATGCTCGCCGCGTACCCGTGGCAGCGCGTGGCGAGGTGGCAGCAGACCAAGTGGTACCAGCGCGGGCCCGACTATGACGCCCTCAAAGCGAGGCTGAGCGAGCGGTTGCAGAACCAGCTCTTCGCCGCGGTGCCTCAGCTCAAGGGCCGCGTCGACTTCGCCGAGCTGTCGACCCCGCTCACCACGCGGCACTTCACCGGGCACCCGTCGGGCGAAATGTATGGTGTCGACCCCACTCCCGCGCGGTACGCGACCCCCTTGCACGCCCGCACGATGATTGAGGGCCTGTACCTCACCGGCTCTGACCTCGCCGCATCGGGCATCACCGGAGCACTGCGGGGCGGCGTCTTGACCGCTACCGCCATCGGCGGCTTGGGCGTGCGCCGACGGGTCAACCGGCCGGCGCACCATGAACCACGGCCCGACCGCTGAACGACCTTTGGTCGAACCCCCGACGCCAGGCCGAGCGCGTCGGCGCCCAAGCCTCGCCCTCGCGCGACGCCAGGTCGACGCGCCTTCGTGCCGAACCCCTCGTCTCGGGCGTCTGGCGGCGAAGTGTCACCTCGCGAGAAACAAGCCGACTCCCCGGGCGCGCTCGAGCAAGCCCACGTTCAATCGACGCACGAAGTCGGCGCCCAGCGGTGCATTCGCGTCGAACTCTTCGGGTCGGAGCGTCGGGTGACGATTCGTGAAAATCGCTTCGATTTCGGCCGCCGACGCGCGCTCGAGCCGTTCGAGCAGCTTTCGTTTCGCCGCCAACGAGCGCGCGTGGGGCAGCTCGTCGCGCCCAGCAACGCTCGCATGTGCACCAGAGCGCCGTAGTTCAAATGAAGCTCGCGTGCCGAAAAGGTGTCGGTCGAAGCAAAGTTGCGAACGTCGTTCTTCACCGGCTGATACCCAAAATCGGTGATGTTGAGAGGGCGGCCCGCCCGCAGGGTCGCCACCGAATCGGCGAACAGCTCGTCGTACGGCCGCATGATTCGCGCGAATCGCACCGCGCGCTCGAGGGGGGCCTCGGCGACCAGCGCGGGGTGCGCGAGCGCGGCTCGACGACGCACCGCAAACCACGTCGGCAGCTGCGACTCGGAAAATCGCCGGTCGAAACACTCGACGACCTCGTCGATGTTCGCGCTCAGCAAGTCATTGAAGACCGCTTGGGTGGGGGTCGACAGGTGGCGGCCGAGCCGGTGCCAAAAGGCGAGGTGCCCGAGCTCGTGGGCAAGCACCTGCTCGAATTGCGACGGAGTGAGGGACGTGGGCCCAAACGTGCTCACCATCGCCACTCCGGGGAACGCGACTCCCCCCGGCGACGACCCGTGCCGCCGCAGCAGCAGGGGCTCGGCCATGGTGGGCGCGGGGGCCAGCGCCGCGACCTCAGCCCAAACTCGGCCGGCGTTCGCGAATTCTCGGGGCGGCCGCTCGAGGCGCACGAGTGAAGGGTTCGGCGCTTCGGCTCGAAGGTTCGCACGCAGCGCGTCGCCAAACCCCCGTCGGCCGTGTTCTGCGAGGGTCAGCCGCGGCAGCGCGAGCCGAGCCACGTTCGGCACTGACACCGAGAGCACACCCATCGCTCACCTGACGAGCGTTGCCGGCTCGGTTTTGCGCTCGAGCCAACCCAACGGGCGAGCCGCCACGAAGCCCCCGCGACCAAGCGTCGTTCGAACGTGCGAGAATCACGAGAGATTTCACCTCAACCCCAAGACACGGTACGAACCGAGCCGACCAGGTCATGTCGAAAGCCTTCACCGACGAAGAATCGGCCGACGCCAGCATCGTCGGCAGAGAAGTGCGCCGCGTCGCGCGCGGCCAAGAGCGCCCCATGACGGTGCAGGGCCACCGAGCACTGACCGATGAATTGAAGCGGCTCCTCACCGTTGACCGGCCGGCGCTCAAACAACAAGGCGGTTTCGAAGTCGACTCGCGACTCAAAGAACTCGACCACCGCGTCGCCCTGTTGTCGGCCACGCTCGAGAACGTTCGAGTGGTCGAGCCCGGGCCGGCGAGCGGCCGCGTACAGTTCGGCAGCAGCGTCGTGCTCGAATGGTCGGGAGGCCGAAAGCAAACGCTCCGGCTCGTGGGCCCCGACGAAGTCGACGTCAAACGCGGCGACATTTCCATCGAGTCGCCGCTCGCTCGCGCCTTGGTTGAACGCCAAGTGGGTGACGAGGTCGAAATCGAGCGACCCCGGGGCGTAGAGTCGGCCACGATTCTTTCGGTCGACGAAGCCGAACCGAAACCGTGACCTGATTTCAAGGCCCCGAGGTGAGAAGACCCGGGCACAAAGTGCTTGCGCTGGTGATCACGCCGATGCCAGACCCGAGGGCATGAGAAGACCCTTTCTTTCTCTGATTCTGCTCGCGTTCTCTGGCTGCGGCGTGAAGTACACGGGTTCGTTCTGTGGCGACGGCCTCACCCAGCCACAGTGTGAAGAAGTCAAAACGAGCAAAGGTTGCACTTCGACGACCTTTCGCGCGCGAACGGGTGGCGGTTGTTGCGACTACGTCGATTGCGAATCGGCCCCGTTCTCGAAGTGAAGGGTCGCGTCGGCTGCCCCGGCGCCACCGCGCTTTGGGCTAGCATGCCGCCCACGTGCTTCGGCTGGCGCTCAGGGTGATGACGGTCGCAGTGGCCGCCGCTTCGACCGGCTGCTTCACGGTGCAAACCGCTCAACGCGAAGACCTCTTGCCACTGCGCCGCACGCACGACGACCACGTCGCCCTGTTTGGGCCCAAAACCGGCACCCGCGTCGACCCCACGTCTCCGGTGCGCTTTGGCTTGGCCGACCAGGGCTTCACGCCGTGGGTCTTGCCTGAACGGCTCTTGGTCAACGCCGCCGGTGTGATGCTCGACACCGAACCCTTGCCGGTCGACGGCCTGGCCCGAATCACCGTGTCAGGAGTCGACGAGGCGGGGCTCGAGCAGCTCGCCGCGGCGGCCGAAGCGCTCTCGGTCATTCGCTGGCCCGACCGAATCGAAGTGTCGGGGCCGGGCCCGGCCCTTGGGGCCTGGGTCGACTCGCTCCGCCCCAACTTGCCCGGCGACGGCGCCGCCGAAACCTGGGCCTTCGCCTATGCCAACCCGGCCACGGTCGTTCGCTGGAGTGGCGCCGACGTGCGTCGCCAGTCGGCGCTGCCGCGCTCGCTGACCGACGGCCTCCGGTGGAGCGACATCACCTCGCTTGAAGTCGAACACCCCGACTACGCCACGGTGCTGGTGCTGCTGGTGGCCATACCCATCGGCGGAGCGCTGGGCGCCAACTTCAGCGCGCTGCGAATACCCGATCGCTCGGCGGCCGTCGTCGCCGTGAACGACGCGGCGACGCTCCGCAAGACGGGGCTCGAGCCCCCCGAGCCCCAAGACGCGGTGCCGCTGTTTTCGCCACTCGCCAAGCGCCGGGCCGCGTGGAGGCCCTTCGCTGCCACCGAGTTCGGTACCACCTTCGCGGGGGTGGCCAGCCACTGGGGCGTCATGGGCGGCCTCCGGGTGCGTGATTTCTTCGAAGTGGGCTTGGGGCTTCGTCTGTGGTGGCCCAACCTGTTTGGCCGCGCGAACTACCTGTCGAGCGAACCGCTGGGCCCGTTGACTTCGAAGTTCGCGCCGGTCGTCTACCCAACCCTGCGCCTCGGCTTCAATTTCGACCTCGACGCCGACCGTCGGCTGCTCGTGCCGCTGCACCTCGAGCTGGGTCACAACTTTCGTGACTCGGTGCAAGTTCGCATGGCCTGGGGGCTTCAGGTGCGCATCGTGAACGGCCTGTTCGCCGCGCTTCGGCCGTTCACTCCGCAGTACACCGCCAACCCGCTCGGCCTAGCGAATTGGCAGTTTCCCAGCACGCTCGAGTTCGGGTCGACGTTCTGAGGCCGCCTTGTCACTCGACGTTCGGTTTCACCCCGCAGGGCGTCGAATCACCCGCTTTGAGTTCGACCCGAAAGTCGCTCACGAAGTCGTCACCGCCCTGCCACGTGGTCTGCACGGTTTCGAACCCCGGCTTCGCGACACACCAGTTCCAAAAGAAGACTTCGGCGCCGTGAATCATCAACACTTCCCACCGCCATTCACGGCGTGACTCGAACGTCACCCGGCCCACCACATCGGTCGTGGCGGCCTCGCGGCTCTTCTCGACCCCGTAGGGGTAGGCGTTGCTGATGAGCTGCACCGTGGCTCCGCCGAGCGGCGCGTGGCTGGTCGCGTCGAGCACCGTGGCCGAAGCACTCGGTTGAAGCGTCTTGTAAATCGGGTAGCAACCCGAGCAGGCCACCGCGAGCACCGGCAAAAGCCACGCAGTGGGCCTCACGGCCGCCTCTTGAGCGTCACCCGGCCCAACGTGGTGTCAATGAACAAGCCGGGCTGGCGGCCGACCCGGTCGGCAATGTCGTCGAGCGGCAGCAGCGTTTCTTCGGCCACGTGCTGAAGCAACGGTTCCCACGGGAGCCACTTCGTGCCGTCGTTGCCCGGCTTGCCCGTCAACGCCAGCTCGGTCAGCACCATGGTCACGGCTTTGACTTTGATTTGGTCTTGCAACAGCGCCGCCGACTGCGCATTCACGTCGAGAAAACTCGCGGCGACCGTGCGAATCGCCAGCGACATGAGCGAGGTGCGCTCCATTTCTTCTTGCAGAAACGACCGGTCGACGACGGCGACGGTCGTGTCCATCAGCGCGGTGACGGTGGCGGTGCGGGGGCTGCCGGTCAGCACCGCGGTTTCACCGAACATTTCGCCCGGGCCCAAGAGCCGCAACGTCTCGGTCTGCCCGCCCACCACGCGCGCGGCTTGGCAGTGCCCGTCGAGAATGATGTAGGCGCAATCACCCGCTTCGCCTTCGCGCACAATCGCCTCTCCGGCGGCGAAGGTCTTCTCGGGCAACCGCGCGGTGCCGCGAATGAAGTCTTCGACGTCTCGGCGAAAGTCGGCGACCGACTGGTAGCGCGCCCCAGGCTCGGGCTCGAGCGCGCGCATGCAAATGGCCGCCAGCCGCTTCGGCACCGAACGCCCCGCAGGCGCCACCAATTCGGGCGACACCACGTTCGCTTTCTCGGCCAAGATCAACGTATCTTCGGCCGTGGCCGCCACGTACGGCGGCCGGCGCACCAGAATGCGGTACAGCATGCCGCCCAGCAAAAAGACGTCGGTGCGCTCGTCAATGGCGTGGTTCTGCCCACGCGCTTGCTCGGGCGCCATGTACGCCGGAGTGCCAATGGCCGACTCGTCGTCTTCTTCGGGAGTCGGCAAGTCGACCTTGCGACGCGCGAGCCCCCAGTCGACCACGTAAATTTGGCCGTGTTCGGCCACCATCACGTTTGCGGGCTTGAGGTCGCAGTGAAAAATGCCCTTCGAGTGCGCGAAGGCCACCGCGTCGCACACCCGAACCAAGACCTCGAGCGCGGCAAAGAGCGCTTCGACGCCCTCGTGCTTTCGTCGCTCGAGCATTTGCTGCAGCGACTCACCTTCGAGCACCTTCATGGTGAAGCAGGTGGTCTTCTTCTTCTCGGCCGCCAATGCGTAGACGGGAGGGATGTTGGGGTGGTCGAGCTGAGCGGTGATTTTGGCTTCGTCGACGAAACGCTCGTGCGAGCTGCCCTCTTTCGCCAGCTCGGGCTTGAGCACCTTGAGGGCGACTTCACGACCCAGCGTCTGGTCGCGTACCCGGTACACCCGCGACATGCCGCCCTTGCCCAACAGGCCCAGGTCTTCGATTTGCCACCCCGCGGGCACCGGCTGCGAGAGGTGTTGCTCGTCGTCTTTCTTTTTCCACATGGCGAAGGGGTGATCGCACGCTGTTCGCGGCAGTGATGTCAATCACCAAGCGCAGAACAGACGTGCGACCCCCTCGACGACGGTCGCCGGGGCGACTTACTTGGGCCCACCCGACGACGGGCATTGGTGAACGCCCCACGTGCACGTCGTGCCTGACGCCACGCACACCACGGCCGGCTTGCCGTCGGCACACACCAGGGTCGGCGCCGCGCCCGAGCACTGGCACGTCGGCTGACCGCTCCCGCCGCCGGTTGAAGGCGTTGACGGGTCGCTGTTGCCACCGCCCGTCGACGGGCCACCGTTGCCACCGCCCGTTGACGGGCCACCGTTGCCACCGCCCGTTGACGGGCCACCGTTGCCGCCGCCCGTTGACGGGCCACCGTTGCCTCCGGTTGACGGCGTCGACGGGTCGCCCGTGGCATCACCGCCGGCCGGGCCCTGGGTGCTCGGTTGACACGACGCCGCACGCACACAGAGGTTCGTGCGAACGTTCAGCAGACACGTCACGGTGCTCGGGGAACCATTCGTGCACGCGACTTGCGGCTGAACCGTCGAACCCGCGCACGCGTTGACCCCGCATTTGGTGCTCGCCGCCAGCTCATCGGTCGTCGTCGACAACGCCGATGGCTGGGGCTGCTCCACGCCACAAGCAGCAACAAACACCAATGGAAACAACAGCATTCGAAGGGGGGTCATGGGCTTTCCTTTGAGAGGTTCTGTTGAAAATGCCTCCAGCCGCCAAGTCGTTCATGACAATCAACCCGGGCAAAACCGAACCAAACCGAGGCCCGTACTGAGACCTCGTGCCGCACCGCGACCTGGAGCCGGGGTATAGAGCGCCGATGCGCCGCTTCCCCGTGGAGTTCTCCGAGCTGCTCTCCCGCGAAGGCCAACGCGTGCTGGCAGGTACCCATTCTGCCTACACCTCGCGGCTCAAGGGGCGCGGCGAACGCTTCGTCGCCACCACCGGCCTGCTCGACCGCAAGCAAAGCCGCGCGGCCGTCGGCCTGCTCACCCGCACGCTCGGCGACGTGCTCACCGACATGAGCGACCCAATACCGGAGTGGACGATTACCGGCATGCAAGACAACTACGGCGAGCTGCTGCCCAAGACGGTACGGGTGCATACCGCGTTGCTCGCCTCCCGACGCTCGCGGGCGTGGCAGCGCGCGCACGAGGTGGGGCTCCTTGGGCTGTTGCGCTCGGCGAGCTTTCACGCGTTCGCCGAAGCGCTCAGCGGCTATTCACTGCGCAAGCGGTGGGGCACCCAAGTGCTCTGCTACCTGCCCGGTGACTATTCGGGGCCGCACAACGACCATCACCCCGAAGACCCCGAGGCGCGCCATGGCTACGTCGACGTGCACCTCACGTTCTGCAGCGACGGCGTGGCCCGACAAGAGCTCATCTACGCCAAGAACGGCCACTTCACCGAGGTCGCCAACGTCGCCACCGTCGGCGGCATCACCTGCTACCGGCTGCCGTTTTGGCACTTCACCACGCCGCTCCAAGCGAAGCCGCGCTCCCGAACGCCGGCCCGCCGCTGGGTGCTGCTCGGCACGTTTCTCGACACGGCCCCCACCGTCACCCCCAAGGCGAAATCATGAATGAGCGAGCGAAGTTGCAGCGAAAGACGGCCTTCGCGGCGGCGCTGTTGCTGCTGGTGGGCCTCGTCACCGGCGGCTTCGTCTCGGCGGCCATGACGGGCAAAGTACCGGCCGACCCGCACGCGGCGCTCGCCTCGCACCTCAACGCGCTGTTGGGCTCGTTCTGGCTCTTCGGCGTCGCCTTCACCTTGCCGTGGCTCCGCTTTTCGCTGACCGGCTGCCGCCGCCTCGTCGCCGTGACCTTCGCGGCCAACGCGTCGAACTGGCTCGTCACCGCCGGCAAGGCGTTCTGGCACGTCGCCGGCGTCGACCTCACCGGCGACGCGCGCAACGACATCATCTTCGGCCTGTTGACGACGTTGGTCGTGCTGCCGTCGCTCGTCGCCGCCGCGGCGTGGGTGTACGGGCTGTGCGGCGAACTGAAGAACGTCGAGCACTGACGACCGGTTGCCGCGGCCCCTCGTTGAATTCAGAATGCCGCATGGTCACGGTGTCAGCGACACAACAGCAGTTCGTCACCGCTTGCGAACAGGGCGACGTGAAGAAGATGCGCCAGCTTCTGCGGTCGGCCGACATCAACGGCGTCGCCCACGCTCGAAGTCGAACGCTCATCGCCGCTGGTGGCCGCGGCCGCGTCGGGAAAGCCTGACGCGCTCGAATTGGTGATTCAAGCGGGCGGCTCGCTCAAGAAATTCGGCGGTCAAGCCGTCAACTGGGCACTGACCAAACCCAAGTCACTCAAAGTGCGGGCGTCTCATGGCGCCCTCGACCTGCCGTTTCAGAACCACACCCCGCTCGCCATGGAGGCGATGCTCGGCTCGGTCAAGAACATGAAGACGCTCCTCGACCTCGGCGCCAAGGTGAACGCCCTCTCGGTTGGTCGGCCGGTGTTGCACTGGGCCGCCCTGGGGCTCGAACGCCGAGGCCAAAGTGAAGTTGCTCATGAAATGCGGCGCCGCGGTGCCGACCCGAAAGCGGCGCTCCCTTTCGCGAAAGACGCGGTCATGAAGGCCGCACTCAAGGGCAAGGCCGCTCCGAAGGGTGCGCAAGCCAGTCTTCGCTACGACCAAGTCGGCGAATGAGGGCTCAACGGCGGCGCGACTCGCTCGGGCCGTCGGTCAAGAAAGGGCTGGGTTCGAGCACGGTCGGCTGGTCGTAGCGCCGGCTCACGTCGCGAATCGTCGGAGGCAAGGTGTCGTCGGCGTCGCCCACCAATTCGGCGGCCAGGCGGGCGATTTTCGGGTTCGAGAATCTCATTTGCCCGAGCGTCGGCAGGTATTTTCGGGCCCGCTCGACTTCGCCCGACAACACGCAGAGCTTCACGAATTTCACGATGGCGGCCGACGCGGCCTCGTCGCGTTCTTGTTCACGGAGCAACACGTACGCGGCCTCGTAGGCGTCGAGCGACGCGTCGTCGATGAGCAGGGCACGCAGCACCAAACCTGAAGCCTCGTCGACGTCGCCTTGCGCGCGCAGCGCCTTGGCAATGCGCAGCAGCTCATCGTGAATCGACCGCATCGACTTGGGCGACTGCGCCGCTAACGACACCCGGCTGCCCTGGGCTTGCGGCCGCGTTGCCGACGGCACCGACGCTCGGCTCGGCAACAACGACATTTCGTCACGGGGTACAGGCTGCGGCACCGGAGTCGCCCGCGACGCGACCGGCGCACTCGGCAACGGCGTTGCTCGCTCGGCGCCGTACCCCGCCGACGGAGGAATGGTGTCGTCACCCTGAAGGGTCGCGAGGCATTGCTCATAGAGCTGCTGCACGCGCTGGTTGGTCGGCTCTCGCTCGAGCGCACGTCGAAAAACGTCGCGCGCTCCGGTGAAGTCACCCGCCAGTTGCAGCCACACCCCCGCGTCGATGAGCCCCGAAATTCGGCTCGGGCCGAACCCTGCTTTGGGTGCTGACGGTTGGGGCGCCACACCGACCGTTTTTCACACCTCTTCGTCGTCTGTAAAGGGAGCTTGAGCGTCATGGGTGGTGCTGCGCGCTGCACCACCTCCCCGTCGTACGGCGTGCCTGCGGGCGCTCGGGGCGCCCTGGGCCCACCACGAACTCAAGAAAGCGAGGTTTCTCGAGGAGTTATGAAGGCACCTTGTTGACACCGAGGCGCGAGCACGAGTAGCCATTGATCACATGGTCAAGCTCACTTTGGCACCGTTCGGCACGAGCCTTCGCTCGCTCGGAGAAAGTCTCAGGCGCGGCGCGGCTTGGCCCACCCCGACGGCGGCCAACCTCGGCGAGGTCTCGTTCCCTCCCTACGTCGTGCCGCGACTCGCCGAGCGCGACGCGGTGTTTCTCGTCGGGCCGGCGGCGGGCGTGCAGCGCGCGCCTGGTGACGCGGCAATGCACGGCTGGGCCGCGCTCCAGCGCAATCGCGACCCCATCGAAAGCAGCGACCCAATTCGCTCTCCACTCGCCGATACCTTCGACCGCCTCGACCAGGCGACGCTCGAGGCCCAAACGAGAGCCGCCCGACGCGGTGACGACGCTTCATTCACCCTCGACGGCAATGCGGTCGGCTTCTTGGTCAATGCCCGCCGTGCGGCGCCGAGCCAGTTCGACGAATTGCTGGCTTCGTGGCTCACGCCCGTGCTCGACGCGGCGCGGGGTGAGACGACCGTATCGCTCAACCCGACGTTCGACGCCGCCGAAGCGTTGCGGGCCTTGGGGGCTGGCGAACCGTTCACCAACCTGAGGCCCACGGCCGAGCCGTTCGTTCAGCGGCCCCAGGGTCGTCGACTCGATGACGCGCTCCGATTCCCGACACAGTTGCCGCTCCAATGGCGGCTCAATTCACCCAACGCGCCCAACCAACGGCTCGACCGCCTCGACAAGCTCGCTCAGCACGCCCAAGCCGCGGCCCGCGCCCAAGGCCGCGAGGTGTCATTCACGGCCTGGCCTGACGTCGTCAGCCTGGTCGAGCAGCTGGCGACCGAGGCGCCCAGGCAAGTCGAAGCAGCGCTCGCGGCGTGGCTGACTCCAAAGCTGCAAGCGGCCGACGGAGCCACCCACGTGCAGGTCAACCCGGCGTTCGGCGCCGAGCAGCGAAGCGCCGCCATCGCTTCGCTCCTCCTCGGTGGAGACCCTGTCGCGCTCGAGGCGAAGTACCAACCGTTCGTCACCCGCAGCCACAAGTGACCCCGGGCCGGCAGGCCCAGGCTCCGTCGGTCGGGCCTTCATTTCTCTGAGCGAGGAATGAGGTCGCTCAGTGCCACGACCTGCACCACCACCCGCCGTTCGGCGGCGACGAAGGCGTCGCGCAGGCGCCCCACGGCGAGCGTCGGCGTCACCACCGGCATCAACGACAGCACGAGCAGCACCCACGGCGTCAACGCCGACTCGAACGAAAACAACGGAGACGACATCACCAAGTGGCCGCTGCCCACCACGAGGTAGTCGCCCAAAGGCGTCAAGAGCGCCGGGCCAATGACGACCACCACCGCCCCCACCGTCATGGCCGCCCGGTGCGCGCGTGGTGCATTCGTCGCGAACAACATGGCGTGCGTCGCCGCCAACGTCGGCATGACCAAGAACGGGCTGATGACGACCGACAAGGTGGCCACCGCCACCAGGCCGAGCAACGCAGCCCCGAGTGAAAAGACCGGTGACTTCGCCCGCCGCGAGAACAACCACAGGCCCACCGCCCCGCCGAGCAGCACGAGCAGGGTCACCGCCGCCATCACCGACGACTTCACGCCCAGCAGCGCCATGCTCGCCCCGAGCCCCGCCGCCCAGAGCAACAGGCGCACGGCGGTCGCGCTCGTCGTCTTTCGAGACCGCTCGGCGTCGAGTTGGTCGAGTTGCTGCGCCGCGGCTGGCGGCGCTTCGAGCACCGGAGCCGCGAGCAACGCCGACAAGCGCTGCAACGCGGTGGCATTGGTGGGCTCGAGCGCCAGCGCGCGACCCAACGCTTGCAGCGCCCGCCGTCGGCCTTCGTGGCTCTCGGTCAACGCGAGTTCGGCGAGCCGCAACTGCTCTTCGGCCAACGTTCGCCGCCGCTCGTCGTCACGCGCGCCTTCGAGATACCGTTCGACCGCCTCGGCGAGCGCGCGCGTCGTCTCGTAGCGGGCATCGGGGTGGGGCGCGCAGGCCCGGCGCCAAATGGCGTCGAGCTCGGGGGCCACGTCGGCCCGACGCGAATTGGGCAAGTGTCGCCGTTTGGTGCTCAGCAACCGTTCAACCGGGGTCGGCGCGTCGTGCACCGGTTCGAGAAACAGAATTTCGTGAAGAATGACCCCGAGCGAATACACGTCAGAACGCTCGTCGAGGTCGGGGGCGCCGTCGGCTTGCTCGGGCGACATGTACCCCGGCGTACCCATGGCCGCCCCAAGCTCGGTGTGGTGCGACGCCCCGTCATCACGAATCGGCGGCCCGCTGTCGGGCGCTTCATTCACCGATTCGCCGCGCACCTTCGCCAAGCCCCAGTCGAGCACGTGCACTTCGCCGAACTCACCCAACATGATGTTGCCCGGCTTCAGGTCGCGGTGGAGCACGCCACGGCAGTGGGCCGAGTGAATGGCCAGGCACACCGTGTTGAACGCCGAGAGCAACCGGTACCGGGTGAAACGCTCGCGCAGGCCCACCTCACCCGCCTTGAGCCCCCGCAACACCTCGAGCAACGTCAGCCCGCGCACCCGCTTCATCGTGAAGAATGGCGCGCCGTCGTCGCCGAGGCCCAAGTCGTGCACCGGCACGACCGCCGGGTGGTCGAGCTGGCCTTGCACTCGAACCTCGCGCAAGAAGCGGTGCACGTGGTCTGAATGCATCAACGCCGCACGCATACGCTTCATCGCAACTTCGCGTTCGAGGCGGGCGTCGGCCACGAGGTGCACGGTGCCCATGCCGCCCGTGCCCAGCTCGCTCACTTCGTGGTACCGGTCATCACCTTCGAGCCTCAACCGCATGACGTCGTTCGGCCCCGAGCGCCCTCGGGCGGGCAGCGTCTTCTCGTCACCCCGGTCGTCGGTCATCAGGCCGACGAGATTACCTCGACGCCGCCCAGCCGGTGGGTAGCATGCGCCGCGTGTACTCGCGTTACTCGCTGCCTGAACTGACCGGTCATGTCGTCGCCTCCCTCGAACGACGCCGCGCCGCCTTTTCGGAGTGGAACGCACAGACCGAAGCCGCGCTCACCGCCGACGCCCGCGCCACCCTCACCCAGGCCCACGCCGGCTTCGTCGAGCTCGCCGACGACGAAGGGCACTGGCAACGCGTCGAGCACACCCTGCTCACCGTCGCGCTCCCGCGGTACTTTCAGTTGGCGAAAACCCAGTTCGCGCTCGAACAAGCGGGGTACGGCGCGTGGAGGCGCGGCGACGCCATCAGCCGAGCTGCTTACGCCGGCCTGGGGTTGCTGCTCGCCGCCATCGTGTGGCGCACGGCCATACCCGACTGGCTCGAACCTTTGCCGCTGGCTCTGTTTCTCGGCGGCCCACTGTTGCCCGACGCGCAGGCCTGGTGGGCCAAGCGCCAATACGCCAAAGCGCTGGCGAAGTTGGTCGACGACATGGCCCAAGAAGAAGCCGACTCGAGGCAATACCAACCGCTCGGCCTCGCGTCTGGGGTTGGCCCGGTCGCACCGGTCTCGACTGAGCAGCAACAGGCCGCGGCCGACTCCGTCAAAAACGAGTCGCGGTGACCGCGGTTCAACGCGACCGCGCGGGCGCGTACGGCGGCAACAACCGACGAAAACCGTGCGCCAAAACCACCAGCAACATCACCATGTTTCGCACCGCCATGAGCGGCCACCAGAGCGTGGTGCGTCTCGGCCTCACGTCGCTCTCGAGGCTTTCACCCAGGGTGATGAGCCGCGGCACGCCAAACGGCCAGTCGCGAATGGGCCTCACCCACCGAGCGGGAAAACCGCCGACCCCGAGCGCCGCGCCGGCCACCGCGCCGACCATCGCGCCCACCGAATCAGTGTCTCCGCCGCAGTCGAGTACCGCGGTCAACGCGGTTTCGACGTCGGGCCGGTGACGCAGCCACGCATACAGCGCGACCGGCACCGAATGCAGCGCAAAACCCGACACCCCCCGGCGCGCCAGCCCCAACGAGCCCGCGTACTCAGCGACGCTTCGCTCATTCGCCAGGTGCTCGAACAACGCCGCGACGAGCGCCGACCACCCGGCGTCGTCTGAAATGGCGTCGAGCCGTTGCCGGAGCAGGCCACGCTCGAACTGCCCACTGGCCTCGAGCGCGGCACATTCGGCCAGCGCCAACGCGGCCCACAACGCTTGGGGGTCGGTGTGGGTGAGCTGGGTGCTCACTTGCACGAATTCGCGTCGCCGCGGCTCGTCGTTCGCGAAAAACGCACCGATGAGCGGCGAGCGCATGGCCGGGCCGTTGCCCGCCGAAAACACCCCGCTTCGCAGACCAAAGCCGAACCACATTTTGATGCAGGCGCGAGCGGTCGCGAGCCCGACCCCGGGGGGCAAACACGCAAACCACAACCGCAGGCGCCCCAGCAACGCCCGGCCGAAAGCCCCCGCCTCGCGCGGGTGCTCGAGCAACGACAGCGCGACCAACCCAGCGTGCTCGGTGTCGTCGCTCACCACGCCGTACCCCATGAAAAACCGGTGCCGCCATGGTTGAAAACGCAGGGCCCTGGCCCGCGCGGGCGACAGCCCCTCGGCGGGCAAACCGAGCGAGTCACCCACGGCGGTGCCCACCAGCACTCCAGAGAGGCGACCACGCATGACGAAGACTGTCGTCGATTCGGCCCGCCACCGCCACCCAGAGCGAGCTCCAATGCGAAACCGGTCGACCCCCAAAAGACGTCTCGGCTGTCATGACGCCAAAGTCAGAGCCCGACGCCCCTTCGGGGGAGACAGCCCTTGGCACACGGGTTGCGAAGAGCCCGGCGCATGCGCGTGCTCGGCCTGACTTTGGTGTTGCTGGTTTTGCTCGTTCCACGTTCGAGCCGGGCTCAAACCTGCTCCGGCAACGCGTGCGAAGGAGGCCCTTCGTTGTTCTTGGCGATGTCACTGGGCGTCTCCGCCGTCGCCGCGGTACCGGCGGTGGTCAGTGGGGTCGGCAACAGCCTGACCATCGCCAGTCAGACTCGGTCAGCCACCGGGTGGCTGGTCGCGGGGTACGTCTCGGCCGGGCTCAACTTTGGGGCGGCGGCGTTCGCCGCGGGTCTGCTGGCGCAAGGAGGCCCTCGCGAAGAGCTCGGCCTGCTCATTGGCTCGGCCGTCATCGGCACGGTCGACCTGGTACTCACCATGCTCGGCCACACCGCCGAGCCCAAAGCGGTTGCGCGGTTGCTGCCCAGACCGGCCTTGCTCTGGAGCCCGTCTGGGGTGCCGGTCGTCGGGGTGTCGACCCCCCTCGTTTCATTTTGACGGTCTGAGGTTGGAGTGGCCTCACCTTCGAAACGTCGCGGCGGGGCGGGCGCGCATCGAGCTGGTCAATGTGGCGAGGGTTCTCGCCATTCCCCGTCGACAGCGGGGTCAGGTCGTGCACGCTCACCATGGTGATGGCGCCTTTGGGCAGGCACGCGCGAATCGAGCGGCGGTTGAAACGGCTCAGCCACTGACCCGCGCCTCTTCGGCAAGACCGCCCCGGCGAGAGCCGAAGCGTCTCCGACGGCCATGACGCGCACGCCCGGCCCCTGGCGCAGCCACCCCAACGCACGCTCGGTGGCGACGACCGGCACGCCCGCGTTCGCCGCCGCTTCGACTTCACCCAGCTGGGCTTCGACCCAAGACGGCGCCCACACCGCCTCCACGGCGACTTCGCGAACGTCGGCCGGCAGCACGCTGACCGAAGGGTGGCGCAACGACGCGGGCGTCGTGCCATCACCAGCGCGAACCCACAGCCGCACGTCGGTGGCGTTCGCCAGCTCGAGCGCGCGCAAGGCCACTTCGAGCCCGTACCGTGAGGCCGTCGTGCCCGCCAACAACACCCGCCGCGACCCGGGCGCATGCTTCACCACCACCCCGCGAGCGTCGGCCGAGAGCGGTACGAGGCGACTTTGTTCGACGCCCGCTCGCACCAGCACCCGACGCGCCCACGCTGTCCGCACCCACACCTCCTCGGCCAGGTGCCATTCTTCTCGTTGCTGAACGGTCACTGCGTGCGCGGCACGGTAGTTCTGCAAAATCGAGCACTGCGGGTACTCGCGCGCAGCGGTGTCGAGGTCTTCATGCAGCAAGCGCAAGACGGGCAAGTCGAGAACCAGGGTTTTCTTCGCGTTCGGCCGCAACGCGAACAGCGCCCGCGCACCGAGCGACGGTGCGAACAGCGCATCGGTGGCCAGGCCCTGGCGCGCAACCGACTGCGCCGCCCACCACCCCACGGCGCGGCGCACCGCAACTTTCACCGCGAGCGGTTCGACCACCCGCGACGCCACCCCCCGCAGGTACCTCCACAGCGGCACGGCTTCGAACTGAACACGTGACCCATACACCGCCGCGTCGGCACGCGTCGCCCACGGCGCGAAGACCCGCGCCTGCGTCAGGGCCGCAGAGCGAAGCACTTCGTCGACCCACGGCGCCCGCTCGGGAGCCACGACGACGCACGTCATCACGCCGGCACCACCCGCGCGCGACATTCGGTTTCATTGCAGGTCAAACAGGAGCGATGCCGTTCGACGTCGTTGAGCCACTTGGTGCGGTTGACCGCCACCACGTCGGTGCCGAGCAGCGCGCCGTCGGCCGCGAACCGCTGTCGGAGCAGTCGGTTGAAGCGAATGACGCCGTCGGGCCCCTTCACTTCGCGCGCGTCACCCTCACGAACCTCGACCCGGGTCGCCAGCGGCGGGCGACTGCCAGTCACGGTCACCAGCAGCGCCCCTTCTCGCACCCGAACCGCGAAATGCACCGACCCCGCGCCTTCGGGTGGTGCAAAGCGCAGGTCGACGTACGGCCAGAGCACCGTCGCGTCGAACCCCCACGGCACTCCGGCGGGCGGCGTCACCACCTGCAGCGAATGGCCGTGCCGCTCGAGAATGTCGAAGCCCGAGTACACCGCGGCCTGAAACAACACCCGAGCCAGCAGGCACAGGCCTCCCCCCACCGACGGCACAATGCAGCCGCCCGCCAGTTCCATGCCCAACCGGTACCCGCGCGCCGCCGTCACCCGGCCGAGCGACCTCCAGAAAGAAAAGGGCTGGGCTGCCGACACCACCAGCCCGTCGAACGCGCCGGCCGCCAACGCAACGTTGTGCCGCTTGCCACTCTCGAACAGCGGGTGGGTCGACGCCGAGGGCGCCCCATCGAGCCGCAGCCGCGTCGCCCACCACGGGTGCGGCAACGGCTCGGCGGCGTGACGCGGCGGGGCGTACTCGTCGGGGCGCAGGCGCCAACGCGCCAAGCGCTCAGCCGACAACAGCCACTTCTTCGCCTGGCGTGTCACCAGGCCCACGGTCGTTTCATCTCGCAGCGTCATGCCGCACCGACAGTGCAGGGTCGGTACCGACGAAAAACAACTGCAAATTCAATGCATTACATGCCGTTTCACTGGGGCCCGTGGCCGGCCGAACTCACTTCAATTTCGGGTCGAGCGGGTTCTTTTCGTCGCTCTTCTTGGCCGTCGTCCACTCGATGACGGGCGTCTGCCACATCTGGCCAGTGGTCTCGGGCGTCGGGTCAAAGGCTTCGAGACCGAGGGAGTCTCCCCCGAAGTACAGGTACTCGGTGGTGGCCAAGGTGTAGTTCGCGGCCGGGTCGACCTTCGCCGGGCCCACCACCACCGCCTCGGGGTTGGCCTTCAGCTTGTTGAGCGCCTCTCCGGTCACGGTGAGCGTGAGCACCGCGTTCTCGAACGGCATCATCGAATAGACGCTGGCTTTGGTGATGGCGCCCTTCGGCAAGCCCGCCCGCAGGCCGCGACGGTTGATCAACCCCACGTCGGTCTTCGCTTGGTCGCGCAACGCCGTCGCCACCCAAGTGCGCAGCTCCTTGGCGTCTTCTTTGTAGCCGCTCTTCGTGAAGCCAATGGGCTGGCCCAGCTCGGCGTCGAGCTTCGCTTTCCACCGCTTGGCGAGCTCGGTCAAGTCGGCGTCGGCCTTGCCGTCGGCGGGCAGCACTTTGCGCTCGGCTTTGAACGTGGGCTCGCCCTCGGGCGGTACCGACCACTTCGCGCTGACGTAGTGCGCCAGCTTCGGGCCGACCGAGAAGTACGAGGTCGTCGCCGTCTTCGCGTCGGCCGTCTCTTCGCAGTGCGTGCCGACGACGAGGTCGACTTTCCAGTCGGGGTGGGCGTCGAGGGCGGTCTTCACCACGGGGTAGCAGTCGTCGACCAACACCACGGTGAATTGCGCGCCTTGGCCCTTCGCTCCCGTAATCGCCTCGGGCAACGCGGTCTCGAGCGGCACCAGCTCGAGCCCCGACGCGCGGCCGGCCACGGTCGTGTTGAGCGTCTTCTCACTCGTGAGCCCAATGACGCCGATTTTCACGCCCGAGCGGTCGAACACCGAAAACGGCGAAAGTTTGAGCGGGTTCTCGGCGCCCGACTTGTCTTTCAAGTTCGCGGCGAGAAACGTCAGGTTGGCGTCTTTGCGAAACTGCTGCAGCGTCTCGAGGCCGAGGTCGAGGTCGTGGTTGCCCAGCGCCGCGGCCTTGTACTGCATCGCCCTGGCGAATTCGGCGCTCGAGGCGCCCAAGAAGACGCTCGAAATGGCGTTGCCCGAGAACAAGTCGCCCGTCGACAACACCAGCACGTCGGGCCAGTTCTCTTCTTTGTTCCACTTTTCGAGCAGCCGCGGCCCCGCGACCGGCAACTCGCCCGTTTCGTACCCAGTGACCAGCACGCGCACGGTCTTGGTGGTACCCGCGTCTTTGACTTCAGCCGCGACGGGAGGGCTGGCTTTTTTGTCTTCGGTGCACGCGGTGACAGCCACGGCAACCATGGCCACGAGGAACAGGGCGTTTCGCATGGCGCATGCTTAGCAAGTGGGGGCTCGCGCGCCTTTGAAAAATTGAAAAAGCGCGCGCCACACCCCTGTACCAAGCCGCGTCAGGCGAGCTTGTCGCATTCAGCGGCGCACGCGTGGCAGCTGTCTTGGCAAGCCTTGCACTCGGCGTGGTGGCTTGCGTGCTTTTGGCAAACTTTCTCGCACTCGCGGCAAGCCTTGGCGCAAATGGCCGCCACCGCTTTGAGGTGCGCCGAATTGACCCGCGCCAAGTCGGCCACCGCTTCGCACAGCGGCAACATTTGGCGCACCGTCAACGAGCACTCGGCCATCATCGTGTCGCCCGACGCGAGCGTGCGAACGCACATTTCGAGGCAGTCGCGGCCGGCGCGGGCGCACGCCTCAGCGGCTTCGATGAGCGCCTTGTTCGTTGGCGCCGTCAGCACCGGCGCCGAGGCGGGCGGCGGCGCTTTCGCGTCTTTGTTCTGTGCCAAGGCCGGCACGGCACCCAGCACGGCCAAACCACTTGCGGTCGACAACAGTTCTCGTCGGTTCATGGCGCGCAGTGTTTCACCTTCAACGCCCAGCGCAATGACTCTGTCGCGGCCTGCAAAGCGTGCGTCGCTGCAGCCGCCAAGCGAAGTTCTTGCGCAGGTCGCTCACGAGTTCGGAGGCTCGGCTTCGACGCCTTCAGGCACGCTCGGCGAGTGCTGCCCGACGGCCCGCAGTTGCTCCAAAATCGCCTCGTCGGCGTACTGCTGTACCTCGCTGAGCGCCAAAGCGTGGTCGGTCAAGGCAATGAGCCAGCGGCGAACGTCTGCCGCAAGTGTTGGGGGCGTCGCGCAAGTGAAGCAGGCGCGACCTCGCCCCCTCGAGCTGGTTGGCGGCAACGGCAAGGTGCTTGGCAAGCGTCATGGCAAACCTCGTTTCGGGTGGGCGCCAGGCCAGAGCAAACGACATGCCCCGTGCTCTTCGAACGCTGGTTTGGCAGTTGCAACACGAAGGCGCACACCACAACCCCGGAGGTCAGGTCGTGAGAAAAGAACCAGCAAGCGCGCAGGTCGCACCGTCGTCGGCACCGCCACGTCAGCTGAGCATTGATGCCCAGCGAACGACGGTCGGAGCGTTGATGACCCGCGACCCCGTCACCACCACGGCGACGACTTCGGTCGAAGCGGTCATATTGCTCATGTTGAACAAGGGGTTGAGCCGCCTGCCGGTGGTCGACGCTGAGCTCAAGCCGGTCGGCATCATTTCGAAAACCGACCTCGTCGCCGACCGCTTTCAGCGTGGCGACACGAGCGAGCTGTCACCCGACGACGACGCGCGCATACCTCAACGCGGAGGCGTGTCGTACGCGGCCCGGGGCTTTCACCTTCATGAGCCTGACGTCACGGTGGCAGACGTGATGCAACCTTCGCCCATCACCGTCACCGAAAGCACGCCGGTCGCGAAGGCCGCCGAACTCATGGCGACGCACCACCTCCACGGGTTGCCCGTGTTGTCGAGCAGCGGCCGCGTGACGGGCATGCTCTCGTCGCTCGACCTCGTCGGGTGGCTCGCCGGCCTCCAGTGAGCGCTCAACGGCGAGGGCTGAGCACTTCGCCTTCGACGACTTGCACGCCCGGCCGACGCGCGTACTTCGAAACGTCTCGAGACAGCCAGGCGAGACCCAGGCCCAGCACCCCGACGTCGTCGAGCCAACCGATGACCGGCAACACGTCGGGTATGAGGTCGACTGGGCTCAGTGCGTACAACACGGCGAATACCGCGACGGCCTTTCGCCACGGGGCGACGTTCGGGTCTTTGAAATACCGCCCCACGTGCAAGAGGTTCATGAACAGCTGAACGCACGGCGCCGAAAACGATTTCGCCGCGCCCCCCACCCGGGCAGACTCCCGGTTCCCATGGGCAAAAAGTCGAAGAAAAACAAGCACCGGCGGTTCAGCGACCACACTCCCGAAGCGTACGAATTCGAGGTCTACCCCGCCGGCACGTTGCAGCTCGACGAGGTCGACCTCGACGTCAGCGCTCCCGACAAGAAAGCCGCCGACCAAGAAATCGAAGAATTGTCAGAGCAACTCTTCGAACTGCAGGTGCGCTACTGGCTCGAAAAGCGGCGCGCCGTGCTCGTCTTCGAAGGCTGGGACGCCGCCGGCAAGGGCGGCGCCATCAAGCGCCTCACCGCCAAGATGGACCCCCGCGGCTACAAAGTGTGGCCCATCGCCGCTCCCGGTGAAGAAGAGCTCGCCCGACACTACCTGTACCGCTTCGCGACCCGCATGCCGCCCAAGGGCACCATCGCCGTGTTCGACCGCAGCTGGTACGGGCGCGTGCTCGTCGAACGCATCGAGGGCTTTGCCAGCATCAAAGAATGGCAACGCGCGTACGACGAGATCAACGCCTTCGAGCGCATGCACACCGACGACGGCACGACCATGGTGAAGTTCTTTCTGCACATCGACCAGCAGACGCAGCTCGAGCGGTTCAAGGCGCGAGAAAAAGACCCCATCAAAAATTTCAAAATCGGCGATGACGACTGGCGCAACCGCAAGCATTGGAAAGACTACCTGCAGGCCTACCAAGACGTGTTCGACCGCACCCACCGCCCCGACGCCCCCTGGGTCATCGTGCCCGCCAATGACAAACGCCACGCCCGTCTCACGATTTTGCGGCAGGCGGTGAAGGTGCTCGACCAGTAGGGTCACCTTCAAGACAGCGCAATTGCTGCCCTTTGCGCGAATTGACGGCTCAATTAGCGCACCTCACCCCGCCGCGGCGGCTTTCGTGGCTGGCCGACCAAAATCGCATAAATGAACCGGGCAGCGGTTCGTCTTTCGTTTCGTTCTCACTTCAGAGGTCACACACATGAAAAACGGCAAGTCGTTGGTGGTGTTCTGCGCGCTCGTGGCGTCGAGCGCTTTCGCAGGTGACACGAAATTCGTGCTCGGAGGAGACGCCGCGAAGGGCGAAGCCACGTTCAAGACGCTTTGCGCGAGCTGCCACGGAGAAAAGGGCGCGGGCGACGGCGCGGCCGCCGCGGCGCTGAACCCGAAACCGGCGAACTTCACCGACGCCAAGCACGCGAGCGAAGTGACCGACGAATACATCTACAAGATGATCAAAGAGGGCGGCGCTGCCAACGGCAAGTCACCCATGATGGTGGCCTGGGCGGCGGTCATCGGCGAAGACTCGAAGGTTCGCGACGTCGCGGCCTACGTTCGCTCGCTGTCGAAGTCGGCCAAGCCGGCCGAGAAGCCGGCCGAGAAGCCCGCCGCTCCCGCGAAAAAGAAGTGAGTGGAGGTCGGCACGAACCTCGCGCGGCGCACGGAGCGCCGCGCGTCGCTCTGCCGAAAGAAGCACCCACTTCGTTCGTGTTGAGGTGCGCCGTGAACCGCAATGGTCGCGGCCGCGCGCCCCGACTCAGTGAACGAAGCCCGCCAGCACGAAGTCAGTACCCTTCGACCTGCCCCGCCTCGAGCTGCCGGTGAAACGAGGCCACGAAGGCCACCTGTTCTGACGACAGCCCATGCCCGCCGTTCGCCCGCGCCGTCGCCGTCGCCTCGTGCAGCGCGCGTGACAGTGACCACCGCTCGACCGCCAGTCGGTAGCACGCCACCAAAATGCTGGTGCGGCTGCCACCCGTCGCGCAGTGCACGTACACGGGCTGGTTTTCGGCGCTCGTCACCACGTCGAGAAAGCGCTTCGCCTGCGCCACGGTCGGGCACCACCGGTCGAGCACCGGCACCGAAATGGCCCGCAGCCCCACGTCGGCGGCGTGCTCGGCGTCGTCGTCACCCTCGAGGTTCAAGCTGACGACGGCGCGGTAACCGTCGTGGCGCAGCGACGCGAGCTGCGCTGACGTCAGGTTCGCCCCACGCGTCAACGTGTGGCTCACCTGCATTGGTGGGGTCGGCGCAGGAGATGATTTTCCCAATGGGCGGGCCTCGGCCCGCGCCGATGAAGTGCCAGTTCGCATGTGGTGCTCCCCCCGAAAGACAGCGCTGCGGTACGACGTGTTACCTCAACCGCTTCAACCGCTACATCAACCCCGAAAACACCTTCAACAGACGCTCTCGCAACCTCGGCTCGTGCGAAGAAATGCGCTTCGCCTGCTTGAGATCATTTTCGAACATCGAGTTGATGTCGTTCGCGACGGCTTCGTCAAGAGAGACCACGTTCAATTCTTCGTTGTAGCCGAGGCTCCGCGCGTCGAGGTTCGAACTGCCAAACGTCGACCACTTGCCGTCGATGGCCGCGACCTTTTGGTGCGCCATACGCCCTTGATATTCGTAGACCTCGATGCCGCCGTTGATCAGCTTGGGGTAACTCGCGCGTGCCGCATCTCGCAACATTCGAACGTCGTTGATGTTTGGCAGCATCACCCGAACTTTGACGCCGCGTTTGCTGGCGTCGAGCAACGCCCGCATCACGTCTTCGTCGGTGAAATACGGGTTGGCGATGTTGATGGTGTTTTGCGCCGTGTAAATGGCCTTGAGGTACGCCGCCTTGATGTACGTGTCGGTGAAGCGGCCCACGTGCCGCACCACGCGCGACTCCGCCGGCCCCGGTTGCGGCTCGAGCTTGGGCAACCGCAGGTCGGCTTCGCTCGAGGTGCCGCCCTCTTCACGCCAACGCTCACGCATCGACGCGCGCAACTGGGTGACGAGCGGGCCCTCGAGGCGGCTGAATTGGTCTCTCCATGAATCGCGGTATTCGACCGCGAAGTTCATGCCGCCCGTGTACCCGACCGCCTCGTCGATGACGATGAGCTTTCGGTGGTCGAGCCGGTCGCGCATGAGGCCGGTGTCGTTCACGACGACTTCGACCCCGTTCGCCTTCATGAAGTTGAGCATCTTGCGGGTGCCTTCGGGGTCGCGGTCGAACGAACCTTGCCGGTCGACCATCACCCGAACGTGCACTTTGGGCTGCGTGGGGTCGGTGGGGTTCGCCTTCGCCGCCACCAACTGCGCCAACGCTTGACCGACCTCGTCGGGTTCCCACTTGTAGATTGAAATGTCGATGCTCTGCTTGGCCGCCACCAGGTCGTCTTGCAGCCGCCGAAACATCTCTGGCCCTTCGGTGAGCAGCTCGATTCGGTTGCCGCTCGTCGCCCGGGTGCCGGTCACGAAGTCGAGGTGCCTCGAATAGGCGGCCCAGTCGCCCGGCGTCGTCGCCCTCAGGTTGTCGAAGAGCCGAGCACGCAACTTCGACCCCTGCGACGCCGTTCGCATCAGCACCGACAGGTCGACCGAGTGCGCGAAACGGTCGAATTCGTCGGGCGTTTTCAACGACTTCACCAACGTCGTCAACTGCCGCCGAGCAGCCGACTGTTCGTCTGGGCCCAGCGCGCTGTCGTCGCTCGCCTGCATCAACGCCCACGCCATGGCGATTTTGGTGTCGAGCGGTGACGCCGCAATGTCGTCGTCAGACACGTAGAGCACCGACGACGCCGGCAGCGGCGCCGGCCGCACTTCGAAGGGCTCCGTTGGCGGTTGAGACAGGCCGGGGTCAAACCCGTCGCCGGCGCCGAGCTCGTTCGACACGGGCGGCGATGTCTGACGGGCACCCACGTTGGAGTCAGGTCTGCGCTCGTCTTCTTTCGCCCGCGGCACCGGAATGCGCGCGACAAGCTTGCCAACCTGCGACATCATTCACCCGCGTTTCGCCGACCTGCTCGGCAGCCAGCACTGCGCACTTCGCCACCCGCTCCCTCGACCTTCTTCGCATGACAACGCGGCTCCGGCCGAATTGCAATTCAGCGAATTGCCCCAGCGCCCAACTGCCCACCCGACGCTGCACTTTCTTCTCAACCCTCGAGAGTTTTACCCACCCACAGCCCTCACTGGAGCTTTCAATGCGTTCTCGTTTCACCCCCACCGCACTCATTTCACTGCTCGTCGTGCTCGCCGCCTGCGCGGGAGGTGCCGACGGCAAGGCCGCGCTCGTTCGGTTGTCGGCCGAAGCGGCCGGTGCCAATTGTGCGAACGGCGGTGCTTCGGTGCAAACCGGGCTCGACAAGAACAACAACGGCAAGCTCGACGACGATGAAGTCGACTCCAGCCAAACGAAGTACATCTGCAATGGCGCGCCCGGCAGCGCGGGGTCGACCGGCACCAGCGGCGCCACGGGGGCCACCGGCGCGACCGGCGCCACGGGAGCGACCGGCGCCACCGGAGCCACCGGAGCCACCGGAGCCACCGGCAGCGACGGCAGCAACGGTGCGAACGGCAGCGCGGGTGACGCGGGCGTCGACGGGTACACCGCCTTGACCGAAGTCACCGACGAACTCCCCGGCACGAACTGTGAGCATGGCGGCACCAAAATCACCGGAGGCCTCGACACCAACCGCAACCAGGTGCTCGACCCGAGCGAGGTGACCACCACTCGGTACCTCTGCACCAAGACCACCACCGACGGCATTTACGTCGGAGACTTTTCGGTGCTCACCTCAACCGACCTGGAGGCGCTGGGCAAAATCGAAATCTTGATTGGGTCGCTCTACGTCGAACAGCTGACCCAGCCCACCTTCTCGGCCCCGAAGCTCAAGCAGGTGTCGGGTGACATCTACATCACCACCGGCAGCGCCGGGCCGTCGTTCTTGGGCTTCACGACGTTGAGCCTGACCGGGTTGACCAACGTGGGGAACCTGTATGTCTCGAACCAAGAAGACCTGACGACGATTTCGCTCCCCGCGCTGACCCGCGCGTACGACTTCTACTTCGAGTACAACCCGAGCCTCACGACGGTCGAGCTGCCCGCGTTGAACTTCGCGGGCTACCTCGGCATCAATTACAACGCCTCGTTGACCGAACTCAGCTTGCCCCAATTGAGCCGGGGTTACGGGTTCTCGGTCGGCTCGAACGAAGCGCTCACCAAACTCAGCGCTCCGCTTCTGACCAGCCTGACGTCGTCGTTCGACGTGAACAACAACCCCTCGCTCGACGAGTGCATCGTGCTGAAGCTGCGCAAACAAGTCACCACCCACATCGGCGGCAACACGTCGAACAACAAGCCCGGCGACTGCCCCTTCAGCGACCGGTGCGCCGCCATCACCCTCAACGGCTTCACCGACCAACTCTTTCAATGCCCAATGACGCTCAGCTTTCCCGAGGCGCGGGCGCTGTGCGCGAAGGCCGGCCCGAACGCCGACTTGTTCTGGGCCACTTCGCCCGAAGAATGGTCGGCCCTGCACGGCTATGCCACCGCGAGCTCGCTGCCCGGCTCCTCGTGGATTGGCTACAGCGACGAAGCGGTCGACGGCACCTGGGTCGCGGTCAACGGCTTCGACGGGGGCTACAACCCCGCCAACGCCGCGGGCTTCTGGGCTGGAGGCGAACCCAACGGCCACGCCAGCGAAAACTGCGCGCAGCTCTACAATGGCAATGGCTACGTGAATGACCTGTCGTGCGGCTCGGCACAGTACCCGCTGTGTCGACTCCCCGCGCCGGCCGACGCCGGTTCGGGCGACTTCGACGCTGGTTCGGGCGACTTCGACGCCGGCTCGGGTGATTTCGACGCCGGCTCGGGCGACTTCGACGCCGGGGGCGCAGACGCTGGGCAGTAACGACCGACTCGAGCGCTCCGGCGTTGCGATGCGCCGGAGCGTGGGCGAGTCTCGCCCCCATGGCATTCGATGAGGGCTTGGCCGAGCGCATTCGGGGGGTGTTGCAAGACGAGCGGGGCGTGACCGAAAAGAAGATGTTCGGCGGGCTCGCGTTCATGCTCGACGGCAAAATGTGCTGCGGCGTCATGAAAGACGAGCTGCTGGTGCGGGTCAGTGACACCGCCGCGGCGCTGGCGACGCCCCACACCCGCCCCATGACTTTCACCGGCAAGCCGTTCAAGGGCTTCGTGCTCGTCACGGCCGACGGGCTCGACGCCGAACGAGACCTCGAGCGCTGGGTTCTGGGAGGCGCGGCGGTGGCCCACACCCTCACGACTCGGCCAAGAACACGCCCGCTGCCCGGCGAAAGAAGCGCTCAAGCAGGCCACGGCGCTCAATGAAAAATTGGTCGAAGCCTGCATTGTCGGCCACGCCAAGAAAGCGGCGGCGCTGCTCAAAGCGGGCGCCGACCCGAAATACCGCACCCCCGAAGACGGGCTGACCGCCTTTCACTGCGCGGCACGGGCGGCTTTTCGCCACTCGCGAAGAAGCTGCTCGCCGCAGGGCTCGACGTGCACACGCGCGACCACCGCGGCTGCACGCCCCTCTTCGACTTGATCGAAGAAGCCAACGACCTCGCCATGGTGAAGTTCTTGCTCGACCGCGGCGCGTCGGTCGACGCCGTCAACGACGACGGGTGGACGCCCTGATGGCCGCCTGCACCTGGGACGACCGGTGGAACAAGGTGGCCGCCCTGCTGATCAAACGGGGGCGAACGTCAACCACATCGCCGTGACGACTGGTCGCCCTTGCTCCTCGCTTTTCACGAAAACTCCGAAGGCGGCGTGCACACCGTGTTGCTCAAAGCCAAAGAGCTCAACGTCAACCTGGTGACCCCTCACTACGGGTGGACACCGCTGCTCCACGCGGCCGCCGGCAGCAACCTCGAGGCCGTGCGCACGCTGCTGGCGCGCGGAGCCCGCGTCAACGCGCGCATGAAGGTCTCGGCCGGCAAACCCTTCACTTCCAAAGCGTCGATGTGCGCCACCAACGTCGCCGCTGCCATCAGAGCCAAGCCCGAGCACGACGGCTTCACGGCCCTCGATTGGGCGGTCATGAAGCGGCGGCGGTGCCAGCCCCTGCTGCTCGCCGCCGGAGCCAAGTCGGGGTTCTCGGCCAAGCCCCGCTGAGCGACCGAACGTTCAACGTTTCTCGAGCCAGGCTCGAATGTCGGCGCCCAGCTCACTGCTGGGAGCTGCGTCGCGCAGCGCGGCTTGGGCCAGCTCGGTCGCTCGGGCGGGCTCGGGGTCACCCAAGAGCCGGGCGAGCGTGAATTGCACCCGCGCCCGAACAACGGGCTCGACCTGCGCGTCGGCGAGCACCTGCCAAGCACGTTCAGCCGCGCGGCGCGCGTCGTCGCCCCGGTGCTGCGCGGCGAGCTGTTCGGCCACCAGCCGCAACGGCTCGGCCAACCGAAACGAATTTTCGCCGTACACGGTCGTCGACAAGGTCAGCCCAAGCTCGGTCGCCGCCGCGGCCTCGGCGGCGAGCCCCTGCTTCTGGGCCGCGGCCGCGAACGCCAGCAACGGTTCGATTCGGCCCGCGCTGCTGCCTTTTTCGCTCAGCGCCACCGCCCGTCGAAATTCACCGAGTGCGCCCACCCAGTCGCCTCGGCGGCGCAACGCCTCACCGCGCAGCCGGGCCAGCGCCAGCTCGTCACCGTCGGTGTGGGAGAGCGCGGCGGCTTCGGCCATTTCGCGCTCGGCTTCGTCGAGCCTGCCGAGCTCGAGCAGCGAGCGCGCCACGTTGCGGTGGGTCATCGCTTCGTGACCTGGGTGCCCTGGCAAGGCCTGAAACATTTCGAGCGCCCGGGCTTTGAGCGCCAGCGACGCCTCGTGGTCACCGACGTTGGCCTGCAACGCGGCCCAATTGCTCAAACACAGGGCGAGCTGGGGGTGGGGCGTGCCGAGTTCTCGTTCGAGCGCCTCACACGCCTGTTGCTGAATCGGCAGGGCGTCGCGGTTCTTGCCCTGGCCCGAGAGCACCCCGGCGAGGCCGTCGAGCGCGCCGGCGTACAGGCGGTGCGAGCGGCCCAGTTGGGTCTCGGCCACCGCCCGCTGCCGTTCTGACGCCCGCCGCGCCTCGTCGAAGCGCTTGTGGTCGACCAACAAAGCGCTCAGCCAACTGAGCCGTTCGGCTTCGAGTTCAGCCGCTTGCGGCATGGTCGCCAGCACCGCTTCGGCGTACTCGTTGTACCGAAAGCCGTCTTCGCCATGCTTGCCGTCGACGCCCACGAAATGCATGAGCTGCACCCAGGCCCGAACTTCGGTGGGCTCGGCATGCCCCGCCGCCGCCGCCGACGCGGCTTCTTCGAGCGCGGCGCGTGCTTCGGCCACCGCACCCGAACGGCCGTGCGCGGTGCCGGCAGCGAGCAGTGCATCGGCCACGGCTGGCAAGTCGTGCGTCTGCCGGGCCGCCGCCACCGCCCCCAGCGCTGCTCGCAGGCCGTCGGCGTAGTGGCCGGCACTCACCGTGGCCACCGAATCGGCAATGAGGCCGCGCGCGGCGCGCACCTGGTCGGCGACGGCAGCCTTCGGCGGCAGCGGGGCCAGGGCCAATACCCGAGCGTCATCACACGCTGAAATCGGGGCGAGCGTTTGCAACACCGCCGGCACCCGTTCGAGCATCGCCGCGTCGACGCGCCCCAACGTGGCCAACACCGAATGCAGGTACTGCCTTCGGTCGGTCAAGCAGTTGGCCTTTTGGGCGAAGAGCGCTTCAGACTCGCGGTGGTCGAGGCGGGCGGCTTCGCACGCGCGAACCCGGGCCGCGGCCCAGTCGGTGGCGTAACGGTTGAACACCGCGGCCGAGCTCTGCCACGAACGAGCGGCCAAAGGGCTCTCGGTGCGCTCGAACGCCGCCTGGAGACGGGCGCTCGCAGCCGGGTTCCATTCTTGGGCGACTTCTTCGGCCTCGGCTCGACAGGCTTCGGCGACTGCGTGGCGACGTTCGAGTTGCCAGGCCGTGGCCGCGAGCGCGACGAGCGACAGCACCGCCACCGGCGCGACGAACCGTTTGACTCGGCCCAACCGGCGACCCCGCCGCAGCGCCGCGAGCAGCGCGCCGACCGACTCGAAGCGTCGGTTGGGTTCGACCTGGGTCGCGCGCGCGATGAGCTTGACGAGCCACCGGGGCGCCCCCACGCCCACGGCCTCGGCGAGGCACACCCCGTAGCTGAATTGATCAGACCGGGCGTCGGCTTGCGCGCCCGCCAGCTGCTCGGGGGCCATGTACGCAGGTGAGCCCTCTGAAATGGCTTGCGGCGCCCGGTCTACCGAGAACGCCAAGCCGAAGTCACTGACCCGGGCGTGCCCGTCGGGCGTGAGCAAGACGTTCTCGGGCTTGAAATCGCGGTGCACGAGCCCCACCGAGTGCGCGGCCACCAGGCCCTCGGCGGCCTGCTCGAACACGTCGAGGGTGTCGTCGAGCGTTCTGGGCGTGGCGAGCCAACGGCGCAGCGACCCGCCGCGAATCAGGTCCATCACCAGAAAGACGTGGGGGCCCGAACGCCCAATGTCGTACACCGACACGACGTTCGGGTGCGAGAGTCGGGCGAGCGAGCGCGCCTCGTGAACGAGCCGCTCTTGCAGCGCCTGCGACCCCAGCTCAGGCCGCAGCACCTTGAGCGCCACCGCGCGGTCGAGTTCGGGGTCGAACGCTTCGTAGACAACACCCATGCCCCCCGCCCCGAGCGTACGCCGCAGCAGATACCGGCCGAGCACGTCGGGCGCGTCGTCACGCACCGGCAACGCCGCGCCAATGACGGCCCGACAGTCTTCGCATTCGTCGAGATGGGGCGTCAGAACGGCAAGCTCGGCGGGCGACAAGTGCCCTTCGACCAACGCCTGCAGCCGATCTTCTGTCGGGCAATTCATCACGGGTTCAGCTTCTTTGGGCCGGGCACGGTCGCCTCGCCCACCATGCCACGAACGCGATCGAAGTGAGAAAGCACGCCGCGAGGCTGAAGCGGTTGGCGTGTTCGGCCAGAACGTCGTAGCGCGAGCAAGGTGCCCTCAGGTCTGATTCAATCGACGACGGTCACTCCCTCGTTGAGCGCTGCAACCGACTTCAATGAATGACGGCACGCCCCTCGCCGACGTATTCAGCGCCACCTCGCAGACGAGTGGAGGTGACCCGCGCGACCTCGAAGCGCGGCTCGCCGTGCTCTGTGAGCGCGCTCGCCTCGCCTGGCCCGAAGTCTCACTGAGCACGACCGCCTTCGTGCGCCACCTGGGAACCCACGCCAAGGCCACACCAGACCCCGTCGCCTTCTTGGCGGCGGTTCATGCCGAAGAGCTGTATCTGGCCTGTGCGGTGGCCGCGCACGACCGCGCCGCGCTCGAGGCGTTCGAGCGCGACTTCATGGCGCACGTGCCGCAGTACCTCGTTCGGGTCTCCGTCGACCGGGAGCTGGCCGCCGAGGTGAAGCAACGGCTGCGGCAGGTCGTCATCGTCGGTGACCCCGGCACCCCGAAAATTCTCGAATACTCGGGCGGGGGCGCGCTCGGGGGCTGGCTTCGCATCACCGCGGTGCGCACGGCGCTGAACCTCTTGCGCACGACCCCACAACGACCCGCGACGACCGACGACCCGTTCGAGGGTCAAGGCCAGCGCACCGACGGCCCCCTGCTCGTACACGACCCCGAGCTCGCGTATGTGCACGCCCAAGCCCAGAACGTCTTTCGCGACGCGTTCAGCGAAGCGGTCAACCAGCTCGAAGCGAAAGAACGCTCGCTGCTGCGCCTGCACTACGTCGACGGCCTCACCATGGAGCAGCTCTCGCGCATGTTTCAGACGCCGCGCTCCACCATTGCCCGCCGGGTCGACGAAGTGCGTCAGCTCATTTTGGCCGCGACCGAGCGCCTCCTCGCCGAACAACACCGCTTGAGCCCCTCCGAAATCACCAGCTTGATTCGCGGGGCACGCAGCCAGCTCGACTTGACGCTGAGTCAATTTCTCAAGAATTGAGCGGGGTTACAAAATCGACCGGGCCGAGTGAGATGCGGGCGTCGACGGTGTGTCAGGGCGGCACACACGCCGCACCCACCGAGAACCCACCATGAAAAGCACCCTTCTCTTCGCCCTCGTCTTCACGCTTCTGGCTGGCTGTGGAGTGCCCGCCGAAGAGCGCCACGACACCCACCAGAATGACCTGACCGACGAACCCACCAAGCAGCTGGCCGACACGGCGTGCGTCACGGCGGGCGGCACGTGCGTGGCCGTCACGCCGGGCGCTTGCGCAACGAACCACTGGGGCGACCCAGCGAGCTGCGGCGAAGGCATCGGCGTCGGGTGCTGCTTGCCGGCCGAACCGCCGCCGCCTCCGCCGTCGAATGCGTGCAGCGCCGCCGGCGGCACCTGCGTGGGCATTTCGCCGGGTGCGTGCGCGTCAAACCACTGGGGCGACCCGGCCACTTGCGGCGACGGCATCGGCGTCGGGTGCTGCTTGCCGGCCGAACCCGAAGCGTGCAAGCCGCTCCCGCCGCCGGTCGGCAACCCCGCGTCGTCGTACTGCCTCGCCATGGGCGCCACCTGGTCGGTGACCCAGACGCCCGCCGGAGACGAAGGTCACTGCACTTTCAGCGACGGCACCGACTGCGAAGAATGGTCGTTCTACCGTGGGGCTTGTGGCCAAGCGCACTCGTTCTGCAACGTGCACGGCGGCAGCGTCTCGAGCGAGACCCGAGACCAAGGCACGTGGGTCGGCACGTTCGCGGTCTGCACCTTGCCGGGCGGCACGAAATGCGACGAAATGACCTACGCGCGCACCTGCGCCTGCGAGTAAGCCCATGCACCTGCGAACTTGGCTCAGCCTCGCCGTCACGGTGCTCGTCGTCGGGGCGTGCATGGGCACCGAAGACGAACGAACCCCGGTCGGCCCCGGCAGCCCCGCGGCGCGGTACTGCGCGCGACTCGGCTACGCCTCCCAACTCGCGAAAGGAGACGGCGGCGAATCAGGCCGGTGCGTCTTCGGGGCTGACGCGGGCGGCTGCGACGACTGGGCGTTTTACCAAGGCCAATGCGGCACCCAGTACTCGTACTGCGCGACCCACGGGGGCGCCATTGCCACCACCGTCTTCGATGCCGGCACGTGGGTCGGCACCAAAGCGGTGTGCACCGTCAATGGGGTCAGCTGCGACGAAGAGGCCTTCTCCCAGTCGGGCCACTGCCCTTAGTTTCAAATGCCCTGGTTGAGCGACTGCGTTTCAGCGAGGCGCCGGTTCATGTTTTCGAGCGCCGACTGGTAGAGCGGTTTGCTCAACAGCGAAATGGCTTGGTTGTAGTGCGCGGCGGCTTGTTCGAATTCGCCGCGCGTCTCGAGCAACACGCCGATGTTGTAGATCGCTCCGGCGTTGCTGGGGTTCTTGGCGACCAAGTCGGCCCACGCGCGCTCGGCGCCGGCCAAGTCTCCGGCTTCGGCCAACTTGATGCCGGGCTTGAGGTCTTCGGTCGCGTCGTCGAAGACGATTTTTTCGTACACCTGGTGCGGAGTGATGTCGGTCGTGAAGCGACGCACGGCCTCGCGAATGGCGTCGTCGAGTACGGCCGTGGGGGGCCGTGACGGCCGCTTGCCCGCGTCGAACGCCGGAGCGCTCGCGGTGCCTTCGTAGTCGCGAAACACAATGACGCGCCCGTCGGCTTTGACGACTTGAAAATTCACGCGCACTTTCGCTTCGGGTTGGTAGCGCGTGACTTTGTTCTCGACCTTTTCGACCTCGCGGTAGTCGTAGTGCCTGACGTGGGCATTCAAATACACGTCGGCTTCGACCAACCGACGCACTTCGCCAATTTCAATGAAGCCGCCTTGCGCACTCACCGTGAAGGTGGCACCGCGGTCGGTGGCCACGACCAGCTGGTAGTACCGGTCGTCGATGACTTTCTGCTGCAAGTCGGTCAGCACCTGCGCCATGGCCTGCGGCTCGCCCGTCACCTCGAGCACCGCCACCCGACGCGTGTTGCCCAGGTTGTAATAGGCGGGCGCAATTCGGGTGACCTGCATGCCCGGAGCACAACCACTGCAGGCCACCAACACCGCCGCTGCCCAGAACGTCGCCGAACGAAAAGACACGGGTCCTCCCCTCCAAAGTGAGCGGGCGAGCATAGCCGCTGAAAAAGCACCGTGTGATTGTCGGTACTTTGGCCGGCAATTCCAGCAGCACTGGAGTCGTGGGACGGTGGCGTTCGACGGGTGTCTTCTCAGTAGTTGAGAATGGGCCAGAAATGACCAACACCACGACCGCCAAGACCCTCGAAAAGCTCGTCGCCGCTCAGACGCCAAAACTCCAGCAGACCGACCCCCAGCGGCTGCGTGACTTGCAGGCGCTGCTGGCCGAAGTGAAGCGAGCGAAGTCGGGGCCACTTTCGGTCACCTCGCAAAAAACGCTGCGCAGCCTCTTCGTGTGGCAGCTCGAGCTCAAGCGCGCGGCCTACGTGAAGCGACTCGAGCGCCTCGAGCAAAGTCGGGCGCAAGACGCGGCGACCCTCAAGCGGGCGACGGCGTTGAAGAACGTCATCACCGTGCTCGACGAAGCCAAGAAGGCGATGAGCACCAACGCCCTGCAGCCACTCGAGCGCGCGGCCAAAGAGGCCCGCGAGTCGCTCGCTGAACTTCAACCGGCCGCGAAACCCGCGGTGAAGAACCTGGGGCCGACTCCGGCCGCCCGACCCGCCCAGGCCAAGCCACCCACCCGACGTTCATCGAGCGAATACGCCGCCCCGACTTGGCTGGCGGCGAAGCTCGAAGTCAAAGCCGCGAAGAAGTAGCCGCGCCCAACTTCTTTTGTTCGCACCACACCAGGAGCACCCATGATTCGCGTCAACGGTGGCGCCGAGAGCGGCGAAATCGACTTCGACCCCGTCAGCAGCGACGAGCTGACGGACCTGCAGACTCAACGCGCCGAACAAGTGGCCCTCAACGACACCGGCGTCACCGGCAATTCGGGCTTCAGCCCCCCCGACACCGCGCTGGTGGCGGGCCTGTCAGCCGATGCGTCGGCAGTCGTGGGCGGCGACGTCGCGGCCGGGTCGGTTCGGGCCTCTCAACTCGCGAATGGCCTAGCGAGCCTCAGTTCGGCGACCGCAAATTCAAGTCTCGACCCGTTGACCACCGCGGCACTCGCCGACGTCGACTCGGTCACCTCCACGGCGACCGCGCTCCTCGGCCAAGACACCTCGAAGGCGCTCAACGGCCTCTCGGCTCTGAATTCGAGTTCGACCGCCGACCCCGAACAGGGCTTTGACTTCTTCGCGACCTACGGAGCCGATTCGCGCACCTGGTCTCATGATCAACGGGTCGAATGGTACGAGAGTCGAGGCATCGACTACGACGAACACGCGGCGATGTGGGCGCAAAAGGGCGTCAACATCGACGACATTCGCATCACCGCGTCGGGGCCCGGAGCGGGCGACGAAGTCACCCAAGCCCTGATCGGCGACCTCAATGCCTGGGCCGAGGCCGCCAGCACCGGCAACATGGACGCATACGTCAACCAACTGACCTACGGCACCACGTCAGGCTCGAACAACGGCTACACGGGCTTCACGAACCGGTTGTTCGACTCCTCGGGCGGCATCGACTCCTCGGGCGGCATCGACGACCTCGGCGGCATCGACCTCGGCGGCATCGACGACCTCGGCGGCATCGACCTCGGAGGCTTCGACCCCGGCATCGACGACCTCGGAGGCAACACGTTCGGTACGGTCTTTGGCACTGACGACTTCGCGGTCGGCCTTGGCGGCACCGAACTCGCGACCGACCTCGCGACGGTCGAAACCGTGACCGAGGCAATGGGAGCGGTACTCACCGGCGACAACTGGTCGGCCCTCGACGGCTTCACTTCGCTGCTGGGCTCGGGTGAAGACGAAACGCCGTTGGGCGAGGCGCTCTCGCTCAACGCGGCCACCGACCCAGACTTCGACCCAACCGGCGGCGACAGCGAGAAGGCCAAGACCGCGGAGTTGCGTAACGAAGTCAACGCGCTCATCAAGATGCCCGGGGGCGGCACCATTCGCGACATCGTGAACGACACCGTCGCCGCGAAAGGCTCGGCGAAAATCATCACCGACAGTGACGGGCGTACCGGCGTCGAATTTCAATACACCGTCGACGGCAGCACGAAGTCGTTCCAAGTGTTTCGCGGGGGGGCCGACTCGCTCAAGCCCACCTACCAAATGACCCAAATCACGCCCGACAGCTCGAGCCAAGCCACGCTCACCGTGGCCACGTTCGACATCAACACCAAGGCGCCCCTCACTGCGTCGTATGGCCAGGTCGAAATGCTGACGCTCGAAGGGGGCCTCCAGGGCTTTCGGCAAAGCATGACCCAGGTGCTGCCCGAAGCGGGCAAGGGCTCGCGGTTCGAAACCACCATGACCATGTCTGATGCTGGGGTCATGCTCTATGGCGGCCGCACCATCAGCCCGTCAGGCACCACCACCGGCACGGCCAACCTCTCGGTGCTGTTCACCGACACGGGTGGCGTGGTCGTCAGTGGCAACCTCACTCAGGGCGGCACCACGACTCCGTTTCGCACCGAGTTGGCCGACAGAGAGGCGTTCGAGCGCTGGGTCGCCACCTTCAAGGTGCCCAAGGGCCCCTGAAGCCGCTCACTGCGTCATCATGAACTGGTTCGCGTCGACCGCGCCCTTCTCAGGCTCGGCGTCTTGGGGCTCGGTGCCGCGCTTGAACCACAAGTTGACCGACTGCTTCGAACCACCGCTCGCCAGGTTGCCCGTCTTCTTGTCGACCCGCCGCAACACCAAGTCGAGGTTCGGCGGAGGGTCGAATTCGGGCTGCGAGCGCCCGTCGAGGGCCTTCGTCATGTAGGCGAGCCAAATGGGCAGCGCGGCGCGACCACCGGTTTCGTACTTGCCCAGGTAGTGGCGTTTTTCTTCGGGTTTGCCGGCGTCGGTAATGGGGTGGTCGTACCCAACCCACGCGCTCGTCACCAAGTCTTTGGTGAACGCCGTGAACCAGGTGTCGAACGAGTCGTTGGTGGTGCCGGTCTTGCCGGCCGCGGGCTTGCCCAAGTGCTGCGCCGCCACGCCCGTGCCTTCGCGCACCACCCCGCGCATCAAGTCGGTCACCAAGAACGACGTCTCGGGCGACAAGACCTGCTCGCCCGGTTCAGACAGCCGCGCGTACCCACCCGCCACGCGGTCTTGCAGCGAGGCCCACGGGTCGTCGTACGCGGTGTGGTCTTCGACCATGCGGCCGAAACGGTCTTCGATTTTGCGAATGAAATACGTGGGTTTCTTCACCCCGAGGCGGTTGATGGTCGCGTACAGCTGCACCAATTCGAACGGAAAGAGGCACGAGCTGCCCAGCGCCGCCGAGTAGTCGAGGTTGATGGGCGAGTCGACCTTGTGGTCGTCGTCGGTGTCGGCGTGGTCGGCCACGCCCAGGTGTCGAACGAAGGCGGCGAAGCGCTGCATGCCGAGCCGCTCGTTCTTCTCGCCCAGTTTGCGCGCGAGGCCGATGTACGTCTTCACCGCGGGCACGTTCATCGAATTGACGAGCGCGGTGCGAACGATGACGTCACCCTTGTAGTCGCCGTCGTAGTTCTCGGGCTTCCACCGGGTTTGGTTGTCGGGGTCGTCGTACACAATCGGCGCGTCGGCGATGACGGTGCCTTGGGTATACCCCATGAACTCGAACGCCCCCGCGTACACAATGGGCTTGAAGCTCGACCCCGGCTGCCGGCACGCTTGAAAGGCACGGTTGAATTCGTTGGCGTCGAAGTCGTAGCCGCCGACCATGGCCACCAAGTACTGCCGCGCGGGGTCGATGCTGACGAGCGCGCTCTGCGGTTCGGGGTCTTGCTCGAGCCGCACCAAGGTCGCGTCGGTCGGCACCGCGTGCGCCAAGGTCTCGTTGGTCTGCTCTTTGTCGTCGGTGAGCCCCTTCACGTCGCTCACCGCGCGCACGACAATCACGTCGCCCACTTTCAACGCCGCTGACACTTTGTTGATCAGCACCGCGGGGTAGTACCGCTCGGGGTTCACCGGCCGCGCCCACCGCATGCCGAGCGCCGGCAGCTTCGCCACCTTGCCGCCGATGGTGACGTCGGCCACCAGGTCGTCTTTCGAAATGTCGGTGACGAGACCGACGTAATACTTGCCGGGCGTCAGCTTCTCGTCGCCCAGCGCCCGCGCGCTGCGCTTCATGAAGTCTTCGCGCTGCTTGGCCCCGTCGAGGTGGGTCAGCGGGCCTCGAAACCCTTGCCGCTTGTCGGCCACCAGCAGGCCCCAGAGCACCGCCTCTTGGGCGGCCCGCTGCTTCTCCGAGTCCATCGTGGTGAAGACTTTGAGGCCCTCTCGCAACAGCTGGGGGTTGCCGTAGCGGTTCACCACGTCGCGCCGCACCTCTTCGGTGAAATACGGAGCAAATTCGTGAAACACGTCTTCGACGTCGTACACACTGACTTCGGCCACCGTGGCTTCGTCGTGTTCGGCCTTCGAGATCATGCCCTTCTGCAACATTTGCCCGAGCACGTACGTGCGGCGGCTCTTCGCGGCGTTCGGGTTCAAGAACGGTGAATACTTCGACGGCGCCTGCGGCAACCCGGCAATGAGCGCCATTTCGGCCAACGTGAGGTCTTTCACGTCTTTGCGAAAGTAGTTTTCAGCGGCCGACTGCACCCCGTAGCTGTGATGCCCGAGGTACACGTTGTTCAAATACAGGTAGAGAATTTCTTCTTTGGTCAGCTCTTTTTCGAGCCGCTGTGCGAGCAACGCCTCGCGAATCTTTCGCTTGATGGTCTTCGCCGTCGACTCTTTGTAGCCCTCGGCCGAAATCAACACGGCTTTCGCGGTTTGCTGCGTCAGGGTCGAACCACCCTGCACTTTGCCTTTGCCCGCCACCTTCTTCAAAATCGTCTTGGTGGCGGCGCGCGCGGTGCCCAGCACGTCGACCCCGAAGTGGTCGAAGAAGTCGGCGTCTTCGGCGGCGATGAAGGCCTGCACCAGGCGCTTCGGTATGCGCTCGTAGGGCACAACCTTGCGGCGCTCTTCTGAAAACTCGCCCGCCAGCACCGCGTCTTGCGTGTAGACCTCCGACAAAATCGGCGGCCGGTACTCGTCGACCTTCGGTATGTCGGGCAGCCCGTCGGCGTACTTCAGGTTCAAGAACACATAAACGCACCCCGCGGCCGTCAGGCCGGTGAGCGCGAAAAAACCGAACAGCTTGAACGGCAGCTTCCACCAACGGCGAGCGGGTACGTCCACGAGCACGAGCTTTCTATTCGGCATGCGACACCTCGGGCGAGGGCGCCGAGGCACGCGGTGACGGCTCCGCGCGGCCCGGTGCCCGCACTGGCTCCTGTATGCCAGAACGTTTCAAGACCTCAACCAACTCCTCGGGCAGAGGTGCTGCAACGACCGTGCGCTTGCCATCTTTCGGGTGGGGAAATTCGAGACGGGTCGAATGCAGAAACAACCGGGCCAGGCCCCACTTGGCTTTGGCTTCTCGGTTGAAGGCGAAGTCGCCATGTTTCGCGTCTCCGACGACGGGGTGACCAATGGCGGCGAAGTGTCGGCGAATTTGGTGGGTGCGGCCAGTTTCAATGGCGCATTCGACGTAAGCGACCTGCTTGGTTTGGGCGATGACCTCGTAGCGGGTGCGGGCCTCTTGCATGTTGACGCCGCGCCGCGCGCGCGACTCGGCCGTTTGTTGGTGCTCTGAAAGCGGCAGGTCGATGAGCCCCTTCGGCTTCGGCAAAACGCCTTTCACCAACACGAGGTACTTCTTCTTCGCTTTGTGGTGGGTGAAGACGTCGGTGAAGTGCACCATGGCGGGGCGGCGCTTCGCGACCACCAACACCCCGCTCGTCTCGCGGTCGAGCCGGTGGGCTGGGCTCGCGGCGAACTCGTTGCGCACGGCGTTGGGGCCCAAGTACGCCCGCACCACGTCGACGACGGTGCCCCCGGTGATGCCGCTGCCCGTGTGGGCCGCCATGCCCGACGGCTTGTCGAGCACCAGTATCCACTCGTCTTCGAGCAGCACTTTGAGCTCGTCGAGGTTCACTTTCGGCGCCGGCGGGGGCGTGCGTGGCCGGTCTCCCAACAACTGCTGCTCGTCACCGCGAATGGTGACCACATCGGCCAGGGCCAGGTGCTGCTCGGGCTGGCAGCGCTTGCCGTTGACCCGCACCTTCTTGGTGCGAATCATTTTGAACAGGTGCGAGGTCGGCATCGAAGCGAGGCGCTTGCGCAGAAACTTGTCGAGGCGCACGCCCACGTCGTCTTCGGTGATCCGGTACTCGAGCATCGGCTGGGGCTTGAAGCACAGGCCGGCGCCTCACGAAAGCGCCCCGCGGCGCAAACGAGCAACAACGCCAACAGCTTAATTTCATTAAAGAAACAACAGTCAGCCCAGCCATTTCTTGAGCAGCTGGCTCACCTCGCGGTGACTGAGGAGGTCGAGGTGGTTCGCCCCGAACACCACCTTCTGGCGCTCGGGGGCAAACGCGAGGCAGGCGTCGGGCCGCCGGCTGATGCCGAGCGCACTGTCGACCGGCACGAGCCCGTCTGAGCGGGGTGCCGCGGTCGGCTTGGGAGACAGGCTCGCGGCCACCGCGCCACAGTCGATGTGGGTCGGCAACGGCAGCGGGTGCCGGCGGTCACCGCTCCAGTGAAAACGGTCGTGCCCCCGCCAGTCTTCGTCGCGCACGTTGCCGTAGCGCAGGTCGGTGACGCCCTCGCTGCGAATTTTGCCGAGCGCCGCCAAAGGCGCGCTGTAGCGACTGACGCCCAAGAAGGTCTCGAACCAGTGGCCGCCGCGCTCGAGCGGGGCCCCGTGGTGCGGAGTGCCCAAGAACACCGCTGCATCGACCAGACCCAACCACCCGAGCCGCTCCACTTGGGCCGAATGCCAGGCGGCGCGGGTCACCAACCCACCCATGCTGTGCCCCACGAAGACGACCCGGCGCACCTTCACCGGCCAC
>JBGAIY010000475.1:0-5734 GCA_044225205.1 Myxococcaceae bacterium
CTTCACTTGGCCCGAAGTCGCTTCGCGAGTCGCGCACTGGCAACGGTGGCTCGCCTCGCGCGGCGTTGGCCCGGGCCGCCACGTCGCCGTCAGCGGGTGGAACAGCCCCGACCTGCTGTTTTCGTTTTTCGCCACCGCTCGGCTCAACGCGCAGTGGGTGCCGCTCAACGCCCGGCTGACCGAGTTCGAGCGAGCCGCGCTCTTGGCTCGGGTCAACCCCGTGGTCTTTCTCGACGCCGCGGCGCTCGGCGAGGTGGGGCGCGAGCTGGCTTGCCCCGAGACGGTGGCCGACCCGCCACCGCCACTGTTGGCCGAGGTCGACCCCGAGGCGGGCATCGCCGGGCTGTTCACGTCGGGCACGACCGGGGTGCCGAAATGGGTGTCGTTGACCCACGCCCAGTTCGTCGCCCACGGGCTCGCGAGCACACAAAACCTCGGCGGCGCTCGGCCCTCCGACGCGTGGCTCGGCACGTTGCCGCTCTTTCACGTGGGGGGGCTCGCCATGGCCCACCGGTGGGCCACCCAGCGCACCCACTTGGTGCTCGAGCCCCAATTCGACGCGCAGCGCGCCCGCCGCTGGCTGCACAGTGGGCACATTTCGCACGCGAGCTTCGTGCCCACCGCGCTCCAACGGGTCATCGACGGGGTCGAGCAGCCGTTTCCACCGTCGTTGCGGGCGCTGCTCATTGGAGGGGGCCCCATGGGCGCCGAACTGCTGACGCGGGCGCGTGGGCTGGGGCTGCCCGTGCTCCAGACGTACGGCCTGACCGAGGCGTGCTCTCAGGTCACCACCGAGCGGCCTTCGGAGGCCGATGGGGCGACCGCCGGCCACCCGCTGCCCGGCGTCGAGGTGAAGGTCGTCGATTCAGAAATTTGGGTGCGCGGGCCCACGGTGTGCGCCGAGGCCGGCGAGTGGCTCAAGACCGGTGACGTCGGTCAGCTCGACGAGCGGGGGCGCCTCACGGTGCACGCCCGCCGGGTCGACTTGATTCTGTCGGGCGGTGAAAACGTGTACCCGGCCGAAGTGGAGCACGTGCTCTCGTCGCACCCCGCGGTGAGCGAAGCGGTGGTCGTGCCCCGGCCCGACGCGACCTGGGGGCAAGTGCCCGTCGCACTGATCGTGTGGAAAGCGCGGCCCACGCCCCTTCTCGCCTGGGCCAGAACTCGGCTCGCCGGCTTCAAAGTGCCCAAGGCCATTGCTTCGCTCGACGCCGTACCTCGCAACGCCACCGGCAAGGTCGAGCGCCGGCGACTCGCTGAGTCTCTGGGCGAGCGCACCTTCATTGAAGGCGAATGAATGCCGCGTCGGCCGACGAAAATGCTCTGAATTCGGCTGGTTATGGCCGCGCAATCGCTCGGCGAACCGTTCGTTTCGACATCATGAGCAACGCGACCCCAGAAATGGAAACGTGGTTTCGAGAGGTGCCTGGTCGTTTTGGCGCTGGTGTCTGCGCGTCGATCGCCGCCCGTTTCGGCTGGAGCGTCGTCATGGTGCGCGTCGCTTTCGTCGCCAGCTTGGCCGTCACCGGTGGGTTGGCGTGCTGGGTGTACCTCGCGTTCTGGGCGCTGACGCCGTACAGCCCCTCGTCGCGCGCGCCCGCTCAGCGATTCATGCAGTCGCTCCACTCGTTCTTCACGACCAGCGTCGCTTCGTCGGGCCCGGTCGCGGCCGCGTCACCCAATGAAGGCCCCGACTCGGGTTCGAACGTCGCCCGCGTCGACTGAAGACCCTGGGGCTCGGGCAGGCGGCAACAGCCCGAATTCAGGCCCGTTGCAGCCTGTAGCGGTTTTCTTGCCGCGCTTCGAAGCTCAGGTACTTTCGAAGCGATGACGCGCCGTCGACAAGTGGTGTGGGGCTCCGTGGTCGTGGCCCTGATTTTCGCCGCTGGTTCGGCCTTCGCCGAAGGTGGTTTTCGGCGGTATTTCAAGTTGTCGCAAGACGTGCGGCAGCTCAAAGACAAGAACCGCCGCATCGTCGAAGAAAATGCGCGGCTGCGCCGAGAAGTCGAAGCCCTCAAAGGTGACGGGCGCGCCATCGAGCGTGCCGCCCGCGAAGAGCTCGGCTTCGTTCGCCCTGGTGAAGTCGTCTTCAGCCTGGAGTCGCCATGACCACGTCTGCGCTGCGCAGCACCGGCAAACCCATTTCGTTCACGCCGTCGAAGTGGTTGCAGGCGGCGGTTCGGCTGGTGCCCGCGGGCGCGGTGCTGACCGTGTTCGGCTTTTTGGCGCGTGGCCGGTTTCGCGCCCTCGACGGGCTCGCCTGGGCCGACGTGGCGGCGTTGGCGGTGTTGCTGGTCGGAGGCATGCTGACCATCATTCGCCGCGTTCGGCGAACCATGACCGGCGCCCCGCTCGGGTTTCGCGACGAGCTCGAGTTCGGCGGCACGCTGATTTCGGCGGCGTTCGTGGTCGTCGCGCTCACCGGAGACCTGCTGTTCCCCGCGGTGTACTTGCTCGTCGCGTTCTTGGTGTCGTTCTTGTCGCGCCCCGCCGGCGCCACCTTGCTCGGCATGAGCGTGCTGTTCGACGCGCTTTTGACCTTGCCCGATCACTGGGGGGTGTTCACGGCGCGGGCCGCGTTTCTCGGGCTGTTCGCCGCGCTTTACCACCTCGTGCTCTCGGCCAGGCTCGCCGCCGCCCGCCGCGCCGAAGAAGACGCGGTGAAGAACAAAATGAAAGAAATCGAAGAACGGGCCCGCACGTTTCGCTTGGTGTCGAGCGGCACGGGCGACAGCTTTCCCGGGGTCAAAGACCACGAGAAGTGGCTCGTCGCGGCCGTCAAAGAAATCGAAGGCGCGACGGGCAGCGTGCTCGAAGTCGCCGAAGCCGCCCTCAAGACGCAGACGGTGGCCGCGTTTCTGTTGGCGTCTGACGACCGGTCGCTCAAACTGCACGACTGCCGCTCGTCGTCTGACCGCGTGCAACGAGAACGTTTTTCGGCCGGCGAAGGCATTTTCGGGGCGCTGCTCAAGCGCGGGGTGCCGGTTCGCATGAACGGCTCGAGCGTCAAAGGGGTGACGCACTACGAACCCGGGGGCCCCGACGTTCGCGCGCTCCTGGCGGTGCCCATTCTCGACGCGACGTCGGGTCTCGTGCGCGGTGTGCTCGTGGCCGACCGCGCCGAAAACCAGCCGTTTTCAGAACAAGACGAACAGGTGCTCACCACCATCGCCCAAGAGGTGCTCCGCGCCATCGAAGTCGAGCGGGTGATGTCGTACATTCGCCGGTCGCGAGACGAAAAAGACCGGTTCTTTCGCGCCATTGAAGAGCTCAACCGCGCCGGCTCGCCCGAACAGGTGTTCTTGGCCGTGCTCGAGAGCGCCCGCCAAGTCGCCGCCATCGATTTTTGCGCGGTGACCTTGGTGTCAGAAGAAGAGGGCCAGCGGTGGCACCGCATCGTTCGCATGTCGGGAGTCACGTCGGCCGGCCGGGCGCTCGAAGGCAAACGCTTCTGCGACAACAACGGCTTGGTCGCCAACGTCGTGCGCTACGGCGCGCCGCTGCCGGGGCGCGACGTCGGAGCGATGGACCGCCAAATCATCTTCGACGACGACACCCAAATTCGCGGGCTCCAGTCGCTCAAAATTTTCCCCCTCGTGGCGGGTGACCGCATTCTCGGCACCGTCGTCGCCGGGGCGCGCAAGAAGGTCGCGTTCGACAGCGACGAATTGCGCATGCTCGAAGTCATTGCCATTCAGGCCGCTCAGGCCGTGCTGCGCGCCCAGTTGTTCGAACAAATGGAGCGCATGGCGACCACCGACGGCCTCACCGGCCTCGTCAACCACCGCACGTTTCAGGGCCGCTTCGACGAGATCTTGGCGAGCTCAAAACGTTACAACCGAAAAATGTCGGTCATTCTCACCGACGTCGACCACTTCAAGAGCGTCAACGACACCTACGGCCACCCCACCGGCGACCAAGTGCTCAAAGGCGTCGCTCGCATCTTGCGTGAATGCGCTCGCGACACCGACATCGTCGCGCGGTACGGCGGCGAAGAGTTCGCGCTCATCATGCCCGAGGCCGATACCAAGAATGCCCACGTCGTCGCCGAACGCATTCGCGAGCGGGTCATGAAAGAAGTGTTTCAGACCGAGCAGGGGCCCCTCAAAATCACGCTTTCGCTCGGGGTGGCCACGTACCCCGACGTCGGGGCCGAAAAGCAGGCCCTCATCGACCTGGCCGATCAGTGCCTGTATTTCGCGAAGCGCCACGGCCGAAACCAGTCGGTCACCGTGCAGCAAATGCAGGCCGGTCGACCGCGCGCCGCCGAAGGGTGAGGCTGTACGCGCGCTTCTCGGCTCTTGAGAATTGTGAAGTTTTCAAAGTGGTGAGGGGCCGCGGCCCCAGGCTGTTCACCCGCGTGGGCATCTTGGGCGCCACTCCACGTTTCGCGGTGTTGATGTTGCTCAGCGAAGGCGCTGGAACGGCGCTTGCGTTGGCTGGGGGCATGCGAACGTTTTTGTTTTCGGTGTCATGTCTGTTGCTCGCGGCTGGGTGTCTCGAAGTGGCTTCCGTCGGCCCCGGTGGGCGCGACGGCGGCGGGTCGGGCGGTGGGAGCAGCATGGGCGGTGGGTCGGGTGGCGGCGGCGGCGGAGGCGCGGTCGGAGGGGGTGCTGGTGGGGGCGCGGCTGGCGGAGGCGCTGGTGGCGGTTCAGGCGAGAGCGACGCCGGCGCCGATTGCACCAACCTCAACGGCACCGCGAGCGACATTTGGTTCGTGAATCGGTTCACCGACCGCTCGCTCACCGTCACCTGGGTCGACCCAAGCTGCCAGCCGGCTCCGGTCGGCACCATCGAGCCGCAGTCGACGCTGGGCCAAACCACCTCGTCGGGCGACGTCTTTCAAGTCAAAGACGCGAAGACGGGTGAGGTGCTGTTCAACGGCCCCGCCGAGGCCACCACGCTGATCAAGATCTTCCCCTCCACTGACACGCAAGTGTGTTCGGGCATCAGCAAAATGCCCCAGACCGTGACGTTTCGTAACCGCTACGCCGATCGCGAGTTGTCGTTGTTCTGGGTCGACCCCGCTTGCAAAGAACACCCCGCCGGAGACCTCGCCGCGCGCAGCGCCACGACGATCAATACCTTCGTTGGCGATGTGTTTCGCTTTCGCCTGAAGAGCACGGGCGAAGTCGTCTCCGACGTGCCCCCGCTGACGAGCACCACGACCAGCGTGGGCGTGCCGGCCGATGCGACCGCGCCCGCGTGTTCTGACGAAGGGTCGACGCCGTCGACCATTACCTTTCAGAACAACTACCCCAGCAAGACCGTGTCGATTTTCTGGGTCGACTACAAGTGCCAAGAAGTCGCCCTCGGCGACGTGGCGCCCGGCAACTCGCTGGCCGAAAACACGTTCTACACCCACGTGTTTCGAGTGCGCGACGCCACCACCAAAGACCTCCTCGCCTCGCCCGCGGCGGTGTCGGCGGCGACCGTCACCGTTTCGGTACCGTGACCGCAGAGAGGCAGCGGTGTAGGGCAATGGCCGACATGGCTGGAGTGGCGGTCAAAGGGCCTTTTCGCGGGGCTCTTCGGCGGTGCCGCTGCTAGCTTGCTCGTTCGCCGCGCATGGGTATTCGAGGGCAGCTTTCGTTGTTGATTCCACTCGTGGTGGCACTGGGCCTCAGCCTCGTCGCGACCATGTTCGTTCGGGCCGAGCGCCGCTCCTCGTTCGAAGAATTTCGAGTCATGAACGAGAAGGTGCTGACGGCGGTGAGCGTTTCGGTGGCCGTGC
>JBGAIY010000476.1:0-5713 GCA_044225205.1 Myxococcaceae bacterium
CGAAACGTCGCATTCACCGCCGGGGCGCCTTCGACGCCGGAGCCGCTCCGGTACAGGGGCACGAACTCAGTGCCCGTGCAGTTCTCTTGATCGAACTAGGTGTTCGAGTCGGTCACGTATGACAGCGGGCTGAGCTCTCCGGTCTCGAGGTAGGTGAACCAGAGGTTGCCGGCACTGTCGCGAAAAGCAGAATTGGGGCCATGCTCGGCCGACACGTACCCGAAGAAAAAGAACGGCCCGTAGTCGACGCCATTCGCGTCGACGAGGCGCGGCGATGAGGGGGCGTTGCCGACGGGGCCGGTGGCTCCAGTGGCACCGGTCGCACCTTGGGGCCCCTGACTGCCGGTTGGGCCTTGTGGCCCTTGGGCTCCGACCGCGCCAGTGGGGCCGCGTTCGCCGGCAGGCCCCGCGACGCCGGGTGGCCCTTGAACGACCGTCAGACCCGCATCGCCGCCCAGGGCAAGCCCTCCGTCGGGCAATGGCGAGAAGGTGACGAGCCCCGCCGGGCCGGTCGCTCCGGTGGCGCCGGTCGCGCCGGTCGCTCCCGGGGCCCCTGCCGGCCCCGCTGGGCCTGGCGCCGTGCAAGAGGCGAAGAGCGCAACTCCAACGATCAGCGGGCGGTGCATGGTCAACGTTGAACCCGCGGGCGCGTCGCGGTGTGCAAAATGAAGAGCGCCGTTCGTCAACGCAATGACGTTGCGTGACCGATGGAACTGCGCAAGCGTTCGGGGCAGTGCTCGTCTTCATCAGCGACCTTCATTTGCGTACGGGTGGGCGGCTCAACGTGTCGCGCTCGGCGCAGTTCGAGCGGTTTTGGCAGCGCATCGACGTGGCGCGACGCGACGCACCCGCGCAGCTGTGCATCGTCGGAGACTTTCTCGACCTCGTGCGCACACCCGACTGGTTCAATGGCGTGTTGCGGCCGTACGACGAGCCGTCGCCCGAGTTGGCCGCCGCCATCGACGACATCACCGCCCGCTCGCTCGCCGCCGAGAAAGACTTCGTGAGCGCGGTGAAGCGCCAAGTCGACCAGGGGGTGCTCGAGGTGCACTTCATTTTGGGCAACCACGACCGGCTGCTCACCTGGGCGCCCGAAGCTCGGCGGCGCATTCGCCAAGCCTTCGGCATGAAGGGAGGCGACGCCCAGTTCCCCGAAGAACTGCGGTTCGAAGAATACGGCGTGTTGGCCTACCACGGTCACACCATCGACGATGTGTCACACGACCCGACGAAGGGCGCGTCGTTCGCCGACATGTTCTGCCCCGAACTCATCACCCGCTTCCCCATGGCGTTGCGCGAGCGGCTCGACTTCGACCACCCGTACCTCGACGACATTGACGACGTGCGGCCGATTCTGGCGGTACCCACCTGGGTGCACACCCTGGCGCGCGACCAGAAAAAGGGGGCCTCGCAGCACATTTCAAAAGTGTGGGCGAGCCTGGTGACCGAATTTCTCGACAACCCGAGCGTGAAGCAGTGGTTCAAGTCGAACCACCGGCGGTTTCGCTTCGACTTCGCCGCGAAGATGAAGCTGCTGTTGTCGCTCTCGGCGCGCCGGGGCGTCGAATACGAGCCCAAGCTCATGTCGACCCACGACTTGTTGTTTCGGGTGCTCGACGTGAAGTTCGCCCGCGCGGCGTACGAAGCCTTGGGCCGAAAAGAGAACAAGGGCCTGCACTATGTCGTCAACGGCCACACGCACTTCGGCGCCATGACGCCGCTGGGCATCGTCAACGGGCTGCGGGGCGCGTACTTCAACCTGGGCACGTGGCGAACGGTGCACCAGCTGGGCAACGTCGACAAGAGCGCGACCGGGTTTCTGTCGTACGACGCCATGGGGTACCTGGCCTTCTTCCCCCTCGAAGACCCGCTCCGGCGCGAGTTCGAGTGGTGGCAAGGCGCGGTGCACACCCGCGGCGCCGGCCTGGGCTAAAGCCCGCCGTTCACCCACCCTTTTCGACCGTTCACCCGACAATTCACGTGGGAGCGTCGGTTTCGGGCTGTGGTGACGCCATGCGCCTGCTCCTCGTGAACCCACCCCACACCGCCATCGGCAGTCGCTGTGTACCCGATGACCACCTGCCCCCATTGGGGCTGTTGTCGCTGGGCGGGCCGCTGCTCGACGCCGGCCACCAGGTCGAGTTGCTCGACGCCGACCTGACGAACCAGCCGCACGACGAGCTGGTCGCCGAGGTCTGCCGGCGGGCGCCCGACGCGGTACTCCTGGGGCACGCGGGGTCGACGTCGGCCCACCCGACGGTCGCCGAGCTGACCCGGGCCATTCGCGCGCAGGCACCCAACATTCGCATCGTCTACGGTGGCGTGTACCCCACGTACCATTGGCGAGAAATTCTGGCCGAAGAGCCGCAGGTCGACGTCATCGTTCGGGGTGAAGGCGAAGCCACCGTGGTCGCGTTGGTGCGCGCACTCGAGGCGGGCGAGCCGCTCGACGCGGTTCGCGGCATCGCCTTTCGCAAGCTCGGCGCCCCGCTGGCGACGGCCGACGCGGCCATCATTCACGACCTCGACGCGTACCGCGTGGGGTGGGAGCTGATCGACTTTTCGCGGTACCACTACTGGGGCCACAAGCGCGCGGTGGTCATGCAGTTTTCACGCGGTTGCCCGCACCTGTGCAGCTACTGCGGCCAGCGCAGCTTCTGGACTCGGTGGCGCCACCGCGACCCGGTGAAATTCGCCAAAGAAATCGCACGGCTGCACCGCGAGCACGGCGTCGAGATCGTCAACTTGGCCGACGAGAACCCGACGTCGCAGCGCAAGGCGTGGCAGCAATTCTGCGAGGCGATGATCGCCGAGAAGGTCGACGTCGAAATCGTGGGTTCGACCCGAGCGGGCGACATCGTGCGCGACGCCGACCTGTTGCACCTCTACCGCCAAGCCGGGGTCTCGCGCTTCTTGCTCGGCACCGAGAGCACCGACGACGCGACGCTCGAGCGAATCAAAAAGGGGTCGACGACGGCGGTCGACCACCAGGCGATCGCGCTGTTGCGGCAACACCACATTCTGTCGTTGGCGACGTGGGTCGTGGGGTTCGAAGAAGAGACGGCCAAAGACTACCTGCGTGGCCTCAAACAATTGTTGTTGGCCGACCCCGACCAGGTACAACTGCTCTACGTCACCCCCCACCGGTGGACGGGCTTTTTCGACGAAGCGAAAGGCCGAACGGTGATTCAGCTCGACCAACGCAAGTGGGACTACAAGCACCAAGTCTTGGCGACGAAGCACCTGCCGCCGTGGCTCGTCATCACCTTCGTGAAGGCCATGGAGGTCATCATGCAGCTGCGGCCGCGCGCGTGGCGGCGGTGGTGGCACCCCACGCCCAAAATTCGGGCGGCGCAGCGCTGGTACTACCGAATTGGTCGCCGGGTGTGGTTCTTCGAGTGGGCGAACTACCTGTTCCGCGAGCGCCGGGTGGCCAACGGCCCGACGCTCGAGCAGCTGTGGGGCCGCGGGCAGGTCGCCGAAGAATTTCCACTCGCGGTGGGCAGACGAGGGGCCCCGCCGGTCACGGCCGGCGAAAAGCGACCAGCGCCGCCAAGTAGCGGTGCGCCGCGCCAAATGACCACGTCGCGCTGACCGAGCCGGCGGCGGTTTGGGTGAGGTCTTCGGTGGCGAGGTCGGCGCCGTTGACGCTGAGCCGGGCGGTGAACCCGCTGCCGGGTGAAATGGTCGTCGTGCCGTCGTCGTCGAAAACGGCTCCGAAAATGAGGTCGCCTGAAGCGGTGGTGACCGCGGGCGTGCTGGTGACGGCGTTCGCCGAGGTGGTGGCGGTGCCGACGTTGTTCGCGCTCGCGTCGACCGCCTGGGTAGCGGCCATGCCCGAATACTGGTGAATGGCCAGACGCCGGTACGGAGCGGCTCCCGAGAACGTCACGGTGACGGTGTCAGCGCCACCGGTGATGTTCGGGGCGAAACAGACGCCCAGTGACTGGTTGTTGCCCGCGTCGTAACGGGTCGTGACCGTCTGGTAGGCGTTGCCGGCCGAGTCGGAGCAGCTCATGGTGCCGCCGGTGCCCCACGACACGGCCACCACGATGCTCTGCCCGGCCACGGTCGCGTTCGAAAACGCGGCCGAAATCGTGCTGGAGGCGGCGTCGTTCGACGTGCTGAGGCCTTGAACGAAAGCAATGGGGGTACCGCTCGGAGGCCCAGCGGCGGTGGTGGTGAAGGTCTGGTCGGGTGAGGCCGCGCTGTTGCCCGCGGCGTCTTGGGAGACGACGCGGTAGTGGTACGTCGTGCTGGGGCTCAACCCCGACAGCGACTGGCCGTGGGCGGTGGTCAAGGCCGCGTCGAACGTGGTGTTCGAGCCGTACGAGGTGCTGAGGCCGTATTGCACCTGCGAGGTGGCACCCTCGTCGGTCGACCACGAAATGGCCGCGCCCGACGACGTGAGGTTCGACGCCGAAATGCCCGACAGCACCGGAGCCGTGACGTCGGCGGTCTCGGTGTAGAGCGCGGCGGGGTGCGCGGGGTCGGCCCAGGCGGGGTGGTGACCGGCGCCCGACTTGTCGCTGATGTCGGTCGGGGTGGGGTTGATGTTCAGGTACCGTTGATGTTCAGGTACCAGATGCTCGCGCGCCCGGCGGGGGTGGCCAGGGTGTCTGACGAGGCCTCGGCGAAGAGGTCGGCGTCGCTCAGGCCGGCGTTGAACACCTTCAGGCCCCGCAGCACGCCGCTGAGGCGCTCGTGCTGAAAGTCGGCGTACCAGGGCGAGTCACCGAAGGTGAGCGCGGGAGCCGGCGGGTTGACCTCGCCGTACCCAGCCCCCAAGGTGAATTCGATGACGTCGCCGTCGGCGGTCGACGGGAGGGCGATGTAGAAGGTCAGCGTCTTTGTGCCGTTGGCGTTGCGTTTGACCCGCAGCGCTTGCGAATACCAGGCGTCTTTGACGACCTGCTTCGTGGTGCCGGCGCGGGTCGTGAGAATGTCTCCGCCGACGTCGGTGGCGATTTCCCAGTCGTGCACGGTGCCCGCCACGCCGCCGCGGGGGTACGGGTGGGCGCCGTAGAACGAATTCGAGGCCCCTTGGTCCCACAAGAAGTTGCCGTTGTTGCTCCACCAAATGGTCGCGTAGTAGCCGGTTTGCTGCCGGGGCTTGATCTTCCACACGTAGGTGGCGCCAGCGCCGCTCGGCCCCCAGATGGGCAGGCCGTTGTTTTGCGGGTTGAGAAACTGAAACGCCACGAAGGCCGAGCTCGGGCTGTCGCCGTTGCTGGGAAAACTGAGGCCGGTGACGGGCACGAGCGCCGTGGTGGTGGCGGTGGCGGTCGCGCTGGCCGGGCTGGCGTTGCCGGCCGCGTCGTAAGCGATGACTTGAAACGAGTAGCTCGTCGACGGGTTCAACCCGGTGACCACGAAACTCGTGCCCGCCGTGGTGGCCACCTGCACCCCACCCCGCATGATTCGGTAACCCGTGACGGCGACGTTGTCGGTCGACGCCGACCAGCTGAGCGAAATTTGTGAGCTGCCAGCGGCGGTCGCGACGAGGCCCGTGGGGGTCGAAGGCGCCGTGACGTCGGCGCCTCCGCCGACGACGACCACCACCGAAGCCGTGACCGCGGCCCCGGTGTCGACGCGGGTCGCGGTGGCCGACACGGTGGCGGTACCGTTCGCCACGCCGGTGATGTCGCCGTGGTTGACGGTGACCACGGCGGGGTTCGAACTGAGCCACTGCAGTGTGAACAGCCCTCGAAAC
>JBGAIY010000477.1:0-5705 GCA_044225205.1 Myxococcaceae bacterium
CTGCAAGCGGGCATGCGCACTCCGCCCTGGCTTCTGTCGCTTGGTTTCGTCACCGCGGCACTCTCGGCCTGTTCTGGCGTCGGTGACATGACGACCGACGCCTCGAGCGACGCGGCCGTGGGGTTCGACGCCGGCCTGGCCCTTGACGGAGGGCGACCCGACTCGGGGAGTGCCGACGCAGCGATGGGGTTCGACGCCGGGTTGGCCACCGACGGAGGGAGGCCCGACGCGGCCACTGCGACCGACGCCGGCGGGCAGCGACCTGACGCCTCGGGCGGCTACGATGCCGGCACGCCCGACCGCGGCGATGGTGGCGTGCCTCCGTACATCGCCTCGCTGGCGCCCTTTCAGGTTCGAGCGTTGAGCGCTTCGTTCAGCCCGAGCAACGGCACCACGAGCTTGGCGTCGGTCACTCCCACCGGAGGCGCCTTCGGTGACTGGCTCAACCAAGACCCTGGTGTCGAAGACGTGGCGGGCGTCATCAACGACTGGTGCGGCGGAGCGAAGCCGTTGTCAGGCACGAAGATGTACGTACACGGAGGCGGCCACAACGGCTCAGCGAACAACGGCCTGTACGTCTTCGACTACGCCGGCGACAACCGCCCGACGGGCTGGTCACTCCCGTCGATAAGCCCCCTGAGCGCGGTCGTCGCGGGAGCGAAACAATACAGTGACGGCCAGCCGACTTCGAGCCACACCGCCGACACGACGTGCCTGATGAACGGCCTGCTCTATCGACTGACGTCGATTCCGTACAACCCGAGCGGCGGCTTCTCCAACGACTCGTGGAAATACGACCCCGCCACCAACGAGTGGACTCGACTCGCCGACAGCCCGACCTCGAGTTGTTACGTGTACCCGAACGAAGCGACGAACCAAATCTTGTGCATCGACCGGTGGGCTTCGTACTTCGGCTACTATTTCTACGACGCGACCACGAACACGTTTTCTGACGTGAAGTACGTCGCTGAGCAGTGGCCGAGCAACTTCACCGTGGCCTACAAGCCGCTCACCGCCACCACGGGGGTCGCCCTCATGGCAGGCGGAGGCAATTCGTACACCTCGGTCGTCGACTGGGCCTCCCAGACCATCACCCAGGTCGCGCGCACGCTGGGCGGCGTGGCTCAAACCGAGGGGCCCGGCGCCTTCTACGATGCCGAGCGCGACCGCTTTTGGATGTTTGGGGGCGCGTCGGCCCCGTACTTGGTCGACGAAATCGACCCAGCGACGTGGGCCGTCACGAGTCACTCCCTCTCGGGAGACGCGTACGGCTTCAATGCCGACTACAACGGCACCTTCAGCCGCTTCGTGTTCATGCCGCAGTACCGCGCACTCGGGTTCGTACCGACCGCCACCGGCCCGGCGTACGTCGTGCGGCTGCCCCAGTAGGTTCCCCGGCGCCTTACAAGCAGCTCGACAACCCCTTGAACACGTTCGACGGCGAACACGCGTGGCCGGCTTCACAGCGCGCCCCGACCGACTCGTCGCAGAACACGACCCCCGAGGTGCACTCAGACGGCGAGAGGCACTGCGTGAACAGGTTGCCCCCTCTCACGTAGCAACACTCGGTACCGGGCTTGTTCGCGTGCTCGCAGTCATTGGCCGACGCGCATTCGAGGTACCCGTAGCCAACGCACGTGGTCGCCGCCGGCCCGCACACGCCCTGTTCGACCTCGAACTGGTTCGAAGGGAAACAGCACAACTCGACCTTCGGGTTGCACACGCCCTGGCCGCACCGCAGCCCCGAATACACGACCGCCGCGTCGGTCACCCCGGTGGAACCGTCGGGCAAGCCGTACCCGTCGAACGAAACGAGCAGCGAGCACCCCGAGAGCGCGAGCGCGAACGATGCCAGCATGGTCGCTTTGACATTCATGGCGCTTCTGAAGGCACCGACGGGCGGGTGAATTCGAGTACGAGCGCGACGCCGGCGCTGACGAGCGAGACGATGGCCGAAATGTCGGCCACCAAGAACGCGGTGCGCGCGCTTTGTATCAACGGCGCGGGGCAACCGCCCTTGCACGACTCGAGCGAACCGCGTTGCAAAAAGCCGCTGATGCCGAAGCCCGCCCACAGGCCGCCGGCCACCAGCGACGCCCCCGCGAGGAAAAACACCGAGAGCGGCCGCGACGGCGCCGCGTTCACCACCCTCACCACGTCGCTCGAGGGCTTGGGTGGTACCGGAGCAACCGCGGCGGCAGCAACCGGGCTGGGGCGCCATTGCACCGCGATGGGCCGACCCTTTTCACCTTCGCGAATGACGACCTGCTGCTCGTCGACCGGTTGGCCGTTCTGCTCGAAGCGCAACACGTGGGTGCCGGGGTTGAGCTCGGTGGCTTTGCCGTCGAGCCGGGTCAGTACGGTCTTGCCGTCGACCACCAAGCTCAGCTCGACCACGTCGGCGCCGGCGGCGTCTTTGGCGACCACGACAATCGACGGCATGCGCGCTTCGAGTTTTCGCAAGTCTTCGACGCACAACGGCCGCATCGCCGCGGGGCAGCGCTCGGCGGCGCACGACACGAGGGCCACGCGCGCCGCTTCGAGGTCGCCGGCTTTCGACAATTGGGCCGAAACGGTGAAGGCCCGCGCGCACGAGTCTTCGGCACACAAGGCCCGCGCGCCCCACAGCGTCAACGCCAACCAGAATGCGCGCGAAACCTTCACTAGCAGCCCGATTTCCAATGGCGGGTACCGTCGGCGTCGACGGTGTACGGCGGGTTGCAGTGTGCCTTGCCGTCGGCCTTGGGTGAAGGGCCACGTGTTCGTGGAGGCGTTCCAGACCCTGGCACCACCGTTTTCACCGGCGCCACTTCAGGTGGGGGCGCCGCGACCACGGCCGGGGCCGCCACCGGAGGCGGCGTCGGAGCGGCCACGCCCTCGCTCGGCGGCAAGGGCGAAGGTGCCGCTGGCGGCTCGTTCGACGCCGAGGCGAAGCGGGTCGAATACCACGACACCAGCGCCGCGAGCCCGAGCCCGACGGCGCCCGCAGCCACGAGCCATGGCCGGCGCGAACGGGGCGCGACCGGCGCCGACCCGGCCTCGGGCGGCAGCACTTCAGGCAACGTCGATTCGACCTCGAGCAGCCGGTCGGCGTCGGCCTTGAGCGTCTCGGGGTCGACTCGCTCGACCCACGCCCCCAGCTCACGCGACGACAGCACCCCCACGGCCCCCTCGAGGGCCATGGCCATGTCTTCAGCGGTGGCGAAGCGCTCGCTCGGTTGGCGTGAAAGCCCGCGCCGAACGATGGCGTCGACCGACTCGGGCACTCCGGGGCGGAGTTGCCGGGCCGGCACGATGGGCTTTTCGAGCACCTGGGTCATCACCGCGAGCGGCGAGTCGCCGGTGAACAAACGCTGACCGGTTAGGGCCTCCCACAACACGACCGAGGCCGCGTACACGTCGGTTCGGCGGTCAAGGGGGCGACCCCGAACCTGCTCGGGGGCCATGTACGGCGCCTTGCCTTTGACCTCGCCCTCGCGGGTCGACTGCACGCGGCCAGCGGCCTTGGCGATGCCGAAATCTCCGACCCGAACGACGCCGTCACGCCCGACGAGCAGGTTCTGTGGAGACACGTCGCGGTGCACGAGCTGGAGCGGCAGCCCCTGGTCGTTCTTGGCCTCGTGAGCGGCGTGGAGGCCGATGAGCGCGGCGCCGACGATGCCACACGCCACGGTGACGGGCATGGGCTCGCCGCGCGAACTCAACGCCTGCATCACCTGGTAGAGCGACAGGCCGGGCACGTATTCCATCACCAACAGCAGCTCGCCTGCTTCAGACACCACGTCGAGCGTCGCCAACACATTGGGGTGCCGAATGCGTGACGCGAGCCTCGCTTCTTCGAGAAACAAGGTCACGACTCCGGGGTCTTCGCTGAACGCGGGGTGCAGCCGTTTGATCGCGACTGTTCGAGAAAACCCCTCCGACCCCAACAGGCGACCCAGGTGAACCGTCGCGGCTCCTCCGGAGGCAATTTTGTCTAACAGGAGATACCGACCGACCTGTCGGCGCACCCGACTGCTCATGGCGCATGAGCGTAGCACGCCCCAAATGCCCAGCACCGCCAGGCTCGCGGTACAGTGCGAGCGATGAAGCCTTCACCCGACGAACTGGCGACGGTGTCTCACTCGCGGTTCGACCCGTCTGAGGCCCCCGAAGCGTCTTTCACGGTCACTGTCGCCGATGGGGCCGACCGGGGCCGTTCGCTGGTCATCGACGGGTCGGCTCCGGCGGCGTTGCTCATTGGCACGAGCCCCGCGTGCGCGCTCACGTTGACCGACCGCGGGGTCTCGCGCCGACACGTCTCACTCGAAATCGACCGCGACCGGCTGGTGGTGACCGACCTGCAGTCGACCAACGGCACCTTCGTGGGCGAGGTTCAAGTGACCGGTGCCATGGTGCGCGGCGGCGAGCTGTTGCGACTGGGGTCGACGACCTTGCAGGTGCAGCGGCACGACCCCACCCCCACCTCGTTGCCCACCGCCACCTCGTTTGGCCTGTTGCGCGGCGCGAGCCGTGAAATGCGGCGGCTCTACCCGTTGTGCGAGAAGTTGGCCAAGTCGCAGGTGCCCGTCGTCATCGAAGGAGAGACGGGCACGGGCAAAGAAGTGCTCGCCGAGAGCCTGCACGTTCAAGGGCCGAGGGCCTCCGGCCCGTTTGAAGTCTTCGACTGCACGACGGTGTCTCCGACGCTCGTCGAGTCAGAAATTTTCGGCCACGAAAAGGGCGCTTTCACCGGCGCCAATGCGGCGCGCAAGGGTGTCTTCGAGCGGGCGAACGGCGGCACGCTCTTCATCGACGAAATCGGCGACCTCGACCCGGCGATGCAGCCGAAGCTGTTGCGCGCGCTCGAGCGTTCAGAAATTCGCCGCGTGGGTGGGCAAACGTGGGTGAAGGTCGACGTTCGGGTCATCGCCGCGACCCGCCGCAACCTCGACGTCGAAGTCGAGCGCGGCCGTTTTCGCGACGACCTTTTTCACCGGCTCGCCGTGAGCCGAATTGAATTGCCGCCGTTGCGGGCGCGCAAGGGTGACGTGGCGATGCTGGTGCGCGCGTTCTGCACCGAATTCGCGGCGCCGAACGTCGTCATACCGCCCGACGTCATGGCGCGGTGGGAGCGCGCCGACTGGCCGGGCAACGTGCGCGAGCTGCGCAACGCGGTGGCGAGGCACCTGGCGCTGGGTGACGTCGAGAACCACGCTCGTTCGGCCGAAGAGCCCTCAACCGAAGACGTCATCGACGAAGTCATCGCCGCCCAGCTGCCGTTGCCCCGGGCGCGGGCCCGAGTGGTCGAAGCGTTCGAGCGGCGGTACCTCGACGCCATTTTGTCGCGGCACGGCGGCAACGTGTCGAAAGCCGCCGAAGCGTCGGGCATCGCCCGGCGGTACTTTCAAATTCTGCGCGCCCGCCTGAAGTGAGCGCGCCGGGCGAAGACTCCCGCCAACGCGAGCAGCCACCACGCTTCGCTGCCCGAGGTCGCCCGACAGCCACACCCTTGGCCGTGTACGGGCGAGTTGCCCAAATCGACGCCGGCATCGGCGCCCATGCCGGAGTCGAGGGCCGCGGCCCCCGCGTCGAGCGCGCCGGCGTCGACGCCCGAACCTGCGTCGACGCCCGAGCCGCCGTCGGCGCTCGTCACCACCCCGGAGTCTCCGCCGCCGGCGTCGACGCCGCTGTCGGCGGGCGTCACGACTCCGGCGTCTTCGCCA
>JBGAIY010000478.1:0-5691 GCA_044225205.1 Myxococcaceae bacterium
AGGTACTCGAGACCGTTCATCTTCTCGTCGACCATCGTGTCCCTCTCCTTGTTGAATCCACTTGCCGGTGGTTCTTCAAGGATGGCGCGGTGGTCACTTTCTTCAACCCCGCCGTACACCACTCAACTGGACGCTACTGGCCCCAACGCATCAGCGACCATTCGCTCGCGCTCGAGCGCGTCGATTCCTCGACAATGATGCCGCCATGGCGCCACGGTTCCGCGGCACTGATGCCAGCGGGTCGACGCCGGCCCCAACGCATCAGCGACCATTCGCTCGCGCTCGAGCGCGTCGATTTCTCGGCAATGATGCCGCCATGGCGCCACGCGGCATTGATGCCAGTGGGTCGACGCCGGCCCCAATCAGCGACCATTCGCTCGCGCTCGAGCGCGTCGATTTCTCGGCAATGATGCCGCCCCAGCACCCGACTCCACGAAGCGGGACCAGTCGAATTGCTTCCCGCCCTGAAGGCGACCCAAGTACTTGAGGCGCGCCGAATGACGGAGCGCCGAAGCCGCACTTTTCACAGCGGCGCGCTCGAAGCCCATGGCGCGGCGACGGCGACGGCGTATAGAGCGCGCCTCACATGGCGTGGCTCAAGTCGGTCGAACACTGGGCGAAGGTGCTGCTGGCGGCGACGCTGGCGTTGCTCTTGGCCCGGCCGTGGCGGCGCGGGCGGCGCGCGCGGTTGGCCCACGCCAAGCGGGTGCTGCTCGTTCGCATCGACAACCGGGTGGGAGAAGTGTTGCTCACGACACCGCTCGTCAACGCGCTGGTCGACCGGGGCCTCGAGGTGCACGTGCTGGTGCACCCTTCTATGGCCCGCGTGGTCGACGGGCTGCCCGGAGTCGCCCAGGTCTGGCCCTTCGTGCGCACCCTGGCGACGGTACGCTCGCTGCGGGCCCAGCGCTTCGACGTCGTCGTCAATTGTGGCAACTGGGCGACACCGGCGGTGACTTCGGCCATTGCGGCGAGGCTCGTGGGAGGAGCCGGAGTGGTGGTGGGGCCTCGCACGCCGCCGACCTCGTGGCTGGCCGACGTGGCCGTGCCCGCGTTGCCGAACGAGCGGTCTGAAGTGAAGCAGCGGGCGAACCTGTTGACGCCGCTGCTGCCGACCTTGCCGGCCTTGCGGCTGTCGTTTCGCACGCCACGGCCGAGCGACGCGGTGCGAGCGGCCCTCTCGCAGGTCTCGCGCCCATTCGCGGTGGTGAACCCGGGCGGTCGACTCGGCGAACGACGGGTGCCGCCCTCGGTGTTCGCGGCGGGCGCGAAGGTGCTGGCGGCCGCGGGGCTCACTCCGGTGGTGACCTGGGGCCCCGGTGAAGAGCCGCTCGCCGACGAAGTGTTGGCGGCGTGCCCGACGGCGGTTCGCGCGCCCGCCACCGACCTCGACGGCTTGGCCGCACTCATGTCAGCGGCGACGATGACTCTGTGCAACAACACCGGCCCCATGCACCTGGCGGTCGCGGTGGCCAGCCCCACCCTCGCCTTCTTCTCTCGAATCGACATGGCGCGGTGGAGCCACCCCGCTCCACCCCACCACGCGGTTGACCTCACTGCCGCGCTCGCGAGCCCGGCCGAGGCTGTTCGGCTGGCCGAAAGCGAAGTGCGAAAATTCGCAGAAAGCCAAATTATTTCAAGGCGTTGAGCCGCTCACAAAGGGGCGACGCGCCGGCGGGGCGCGGCGGCCTTGCCAACGCCTGCCCACGCCGCTTCGAACGCGTAACGCCGGCTTACACCCTCGAGCGGTTTTCACCGCTGCTGAACCGACTTTCACCTCGGTGGGCGTGCCAACCCGGGGCGTTGATCACTCAGACGACACTGCGCTATGCGCGCCCAATGAAGAATTTCGCTGCTCTGTCGCTCGCGTTGGCTGTTTCGGCACCGGTATTGGCTCAAGAAGACGACGTCACCATCGCCTCGCCCAAGTCGTCGGTGGGCTCGACGGGCGACTCGGCCAACCGCCGCCACGTGATTACGCCCGAAGAACGCAAAGCCGCGCTCAAAGCCGCCGAAGACAAAGCCCGCGCCGAAGCAGACGCCGCCAAGAAAGCCGAAGAAGAAAAGAAGCGGGCCGAAGCCGAGGCCGCCAAGAAAGCCGCCGACGCCGAACTCGCGCGCAAGAAGGCCGAAGACGAAGCGCGCGCGCAAGCCCAAGCCGAACTCAAGCGCATTCAAGACGAGAAAGACGCCATCGAGCGTGTGAAGAAGGCCGACGAAGAAAAGAAGCGCCTCGCCGAAGAAGAGAAGAAGCGCAAAGAAGACGAGAAGCGCTTGGCCGAAGAGAAGAAGAAGGCCGACGCCGAAGAAAAGAAGCGCCTCGCGCTCGAAGAGAAGCAGAAGAAAGAAGACGAAAAGAAGGCGCTCGAAGAACTCAAGCGGCAGGGCGAGTTGGCGAAGAAGAAAGCCGAAGCCGACGCCAAAGAAGCCGAGCTCGAGAAGCGCCGCCTTGAATTGGCGAAGTACCGCCAAGAACTCGACGCGAAGCAGAAGGCCGAAGACGAAGCCCGCGCGAAGCGTGAAGCCGACCGCAAGCTCGCCGAAGACGAGCGCCAGAAGCGCCTCGAAGAAGCCCGCGCCCGCATTCAAGACGAAGCGAAGAAACAAGAACTCGCGCTCAAAGAAGCCGCCGAAGCCCGCCGCAAGAAGTTCGAAGAAGACCGTGAGCGCATCGAAGAAGAGCGCGCGAAGAAGAACGTCGCGGTCGACGACAAGACCCGCGTCGCCGACGACAAGCGGCGCCAAGACGAAGAAAAGCGAATGCTCGAAGAATTGCAGCGCGTGGGCGAACTGGCGAAAGAGAAGGCCGCCGCCGCTGAAAAAGAAGCCGAGCTCGAGCGCCGCCGCCTCGAGGCCGCGAAATACCGCGAGACGCTCGACGACAAGAAGCGCGCCGCGTTCGACGAGAAGCAACGCAAAGAAGAAGAAAAGCGCCTCGCCGAAGAGAGGCGCCAGGCCGACCTCGAGGCCAAAAAGCGCCTCGCGCTCGAAGAAAAGCAGCGCAAAGAAGACGAAAAGCGCTTGGCCGAAGAAAAGAAGAAGGCCGACGCTGAAGAAAAGAAGCGCCTCGCGCTCGAAGAGAAGCAACGCAAAGAAGACGAGAAGCGCTTGGCCGAAGAAAAGAAGAAGGCCGAAGCTGAAGAAAAGAAGCGGCTGGCCATGGCCGAGCAGCTGAAGAAAGAAGAAGAGCGAAGAGTCGTCGACGAGAAGGCCCGCCAAGAATTCGAAGAGCGAAAGCGCGCCGTGCTCGAAGAGCGCATGCACCGCGAGGCGGCGGCCGAGAAGCCGGCGGCGACCCCGGTGGCTTCGAGCGGCCCCCTGTCGGCCGAAGACGAGAAACGCCGAGTGGCCGAAGAGCAGCGAGCGCTGACCGAAGAACTGCGCCGCCAGGGCATGGAGCACCGCAAGCGCACCGGGGGCACCGACGTCGACCCGGCCGCGACCGCGAGCGCCACCGCCAAACCGAGCGACGAAGTGGCCCCCACGCCGTCGCCCACCCGCCGGGTCATTCGCCCGTCAGAAAACAACCCCACCACGGTGGCCGTCGCCGACCCGATGCCCAGCGTCGCCACGCCGGCGCCTTCGGTGGTGGCTCCCACCCCGGCCCCCGCGGCGGCGAGCCCGGCGGCGACCCCGGTCTCGGCTTCGGCGAGCGCGGCGGTGCCCTCACGCACGCCGGTGTCGGCGGTGGCGCCCGCGGCGGTTGAACCGGTGCGCTCCGAACGCCACGGTTCGGGAGGCATCGTCGAAGAGGCGCGGGTGAAGGTGATGGCGGTGACCGACAGCTTCACCTACTCGGCGCTGCCCAACAACGGCTGCGCGACGGGCAAGAGCTTCGTCGTCGCCGAGTTGACGTCAGACTTCGACGGCCTGTCTTCGGGCGTGCCGGTGGTGCTGCGCATTGAAGACCCGACGTTGGGCCCTGCCCGTTCGGGGGCCAACCTCGCGTTTTCGGGGCTCCGTCGCGCCGGTCGGGGGCAAGATGGCACGCCCGTGTATTGCGGCCGCGGTACGGCGTTTCCCGTTCGGCGGTAGCACTCGGGTCGATTCGTGTAAGACTCGCCTCCGCTATGTTCAACATTGGCGCAGGCGAGATGGCGCTCATCGCGGTGGTGGCGCTCTTGGTGCTCGGGCCGAAGCGGCTGCCCGAGCTGGCCCGCGGCCTCGGCAAGTTCATGCGTGAATTTCGTCGGCAAACCGACGAAGTGCGCTCGGTCGTCGAACGCGAATTCTACCGAATGGACCAAGACCTTTCGCTCAACGAGCCCCCGCCCACGCTGTTGCCCGCGCCCGGCTCGGTGTCACAAGGCCCGACCAACGCCCCAGAACAGCACGACCCCGACCCGGCCCTGCCGGCGGTGACCGAGGCGGTGCATTCACAGAGCCTCATGCCGGCGCACACCGCCGAGGCCCTGAGCGGCACCGCTGAGCCGACCGCGCTCGCGGCCCCGCCCGCCGCCCCGCCAGAATCGGCAGCGCCGGGTGGTCAAGAGCGTGCCAACCCCGACAAGCCGGCGTAAACCGGTTCCGTCATGGCCGATTCCGCAGGCGGCACTCCCGACGAATTCAAAATGAGCTTGATGGAGCACCTCACGGAGCTCCGTTCGCGCCTGCTTCGCTTCACCATTGCCGTGTTGGTGTTGGGGGCGGGGTCGCTGATTTTCGCGCGTGAAATTTACGGGCTGTTGATGCTGCCGGTGCTCAAGGCGCTGCCGCCCGATTCTCCGTCGCTCGTGTACACGTCGGCCATTGAAGAGATCAACGTGCTCATGAAAATTGGCCTGTACGCGGGGGTCTTCGCGAGCACGCCGGTGCTGCTGTGGCAAATTTGGGGCTTCATCGCTCCTGGCCTGTACCCGAACGAGCGCAAGTTGGCGGGGCCCTTCATCGTCGTGGGCACGCTCGCGTTCTTGCTGGGCGCGGCCTTCTGCTACGAAATTTTGCTGCCGCAAATGTTTCAGTTCTTGCTGCAGAAAGAAGACTCGAACGCCATCGCCGCGCGGGTCGAAACGGCCCGGCTGCGCGAGCAAGAAGCCGTGCGCTACGTGATGTTGGGAGACATGGACCGAGCGGGCGCGCTGGCCCGCTCGGCGGTGGGCGACCTCGAGGCCTCGGGCGAAGGCCAAGCCAGCGAAGGCATGATGGGGCTCACCCTGCTGCCCAAGCGCAGCCTCGACACGACGACGCGGCTCGAGGGCCTGGGCCGGCTCATCGACGCGGCGCGCACCGGGTACGGCGACCCGGCGAAAGCCGTGCTCGAAGACGTCATGTCGAAGCGGCTCGAGGCGATTGCCGCGTTCGGCAAAGGCGACTTTCCCAAAGCGGAGGCGCTGTGCGACGAAGCGGTCACCGCGTTGACGGGCGTCTCGCCCGACCGCGCCGCCGACCTGTTGGAGATTTGGAAGCTCGAGCGCCTGCTCGGCGTCGGCAAAGCCAAAGCCGAAAGCATCAACTGGACAAAGCCCATGTTGTCGATGAGCGAGCAGCTCACGTTGGTGCTCGTGCTCGAATTGGCGTTCGGCGTCATCTTCGAATTGCCCTTGGTGATGATGGTGCTGGGCATGGTGGGGTTGGTGAAGTCGTCGTTTCTTTTCAAGTACCAACGCCACGCTTTCGTCGTCTGCCTCATCGTGGCCGCGGTCATCACTCCGACGGGCGACGCGGTGAACTTGTCGCTCATGGCCGGGCCCA
>JBGAIY010000479.1:0-5684 GCA_044225205.1 Myxococcaceae bacterium
CTTCGTCGGTGCCGAGGTCTTGGCGAGCTGCCAGCGTCAAGAGCGCCTCGTCGGGCAACGTCTGGGTGAAGAGAAAGGCCAGCCGCCGCGCAATGGCGTACGACGAAAGCTGCGCGACGTCGCCCTGCTGGTTGCGGAGGTCGATTTGCAGGTGAAAGAGAAACTGCGGCGAAATCAACGTCTTCATCACCATCGCTTCGACGCCGGCGCGACTCGAGGCCGCCAATTGAAACTCGCGCTGAAACGGCGCGAACTCGTGGTTGTCGCTGGCCGTGGTCTCGTCGGCCGGGCGGCCCCTCGCGCGCAGCAAGAAATTGCGAATCAGCGCGTTCTGACAGGCGGCGCTGAGCGAATCGACCGAGCCGATGACGCAGCCCGCGGGCGCATAGGCAATGTACGCGTTCACGAAGCGCGCATAGTTCGCGGTCGCCACCAGCCTCGTCGACACGAGGTCGGCGACATTGAAGTACTCGGTGGCGTGAATGACCGAAAAGTTCTCGTCGCTCGTCGAATAGGCGCCCAGGGCTTCGGCCGGTACGCGGCCCATGAGGTTCACGTCGGCGATCATCGCCTCGGCCTCGGTGGCGCCGAGTGCACGCCCCACCAAACTCGCGACCGCGTTGCGGTACTCGGCCCGGGTCAGTCGCTTCGCGTCGAGCGCTGCGGGCGCCTCGTTCGACTCGCACGAAAACGCGTTGACGACCGGCGGCACCCCACCGCCATCGACGCCCACGACCACGCCGCCGTCTTCACCGCTCCCTCCACCGGAGCCGCCTCCCGAGCCGCCGCCCGTGCCCGGGCCGGGGCCGCTCGACATCGTCGACACCCAGTCGGTGAGCGTCGTGTATTCAGTGGCACTCAGCGAACCCGACGCCGGCATGTTTCGCGCGCCGTTGTCGACGGGGTAATTGCGAAGCCGGTAAATGAGCTTCGATTCGTCGGCCACGCCCGGCACCACCAGGCCCGCCGCCACGAATTGCGCCTCGGTGGTCAACGCAAACGACGTCGCTCCGGTCGGGCCGCCCGAAAAATGGCAGCTGCCACAGCGCGCTTGGAGCACCTGCATGGCCCGACCAAAACGGCTGTCGTCGACGACGATGACGCCACCGTCGACGACCGACCCCAACTCGGTGGCAGTGCTCTCGATGATGCCGCTGCAGCTCTGAAAGGCCAGAGCCAACACGACCGCGACAGCACCACCCGGCTTCTGAATACCCATGGAAACCCCGGTCTGGAGCGACCAAGCACGGTGCGCTCACGGTCTGAATGGCGTGGGTCGTCGATTTCGGCTCACCAAACCACCCACAGCCGAAATCGTTCGAGTTCTTGAACAGTTACGGCAGGGTGACGACGCGGCAACGCCGTCTCATTTCGAGCCGCCGATGAATGGGCCACCGCGCTCGATTGGGCTCACCACCACGTCGGGCTTGTTGCTCGGCGATTGAACCAATCTCCCGTTCACCACCTTGAAACTCGGCTGACCGGCCTGCACCGGAGGCTCGGCGGGTGGCGTCAACGTGACCCGGTTCTTCTTCGGCAGTTCAACGTATGACGCGAATGAGCCAGGGCCCGTGTACGGGTCGTGTTTCGGGGCAACCGGGTTTTTGTTCGTTCGCGTCAACCGAGGGTCGTGAACCGCCTCTGCCGGGCCGCCATTCGCCTGGTCGGCACCCCGGGCCGTCGCCAGCCCGCTCACCAGTACTCTCGAGACCGCATCGTGCATTCGAAAACCCATGGAGACCTCGTTGTTGAGCCGCCAAAGACGGCGCTCAGGTCTCGATGGCGTGAGTGGTCGGTTTCGGCTCACCGAAATTGGCCGACCCGCTGTAGCGGCGCGTGCTGGGCGCTTTGGCCGAAGAAACGCGACTTCTTCAGAGCGACTCGAGCTTGGGCAGCGTCACCGGCCCCAACGGGGGGGTCGGCGCCGGCAGCGGGCCAATTTTGGGCAGGAGCTCGTCAATCAGCTTCTTTGAAGCCACCTCGCCCACACACCAGGTCGCGACCGTCGCGTGCTCGCGCTGCTGGGCGAGGGGGCCGCAATCGGTCACCAGCGGCGCTTGCTCGAGCCACCGCTTCACGAAGCTTTCGGCCCTCTTTGGTGATTCCCACGCCGCGATCACCACGAACGCTCGACCGTATTCACGCCGGTTCAGAATCTGTATCGACAGGCCCCGTTGTTCGTCGGCGAGCAGGGTCGCGGTGAAGGAGTCACCTTCTTGCGTGCCGGGTACTCGAAACAACCCTGAGAAAAATTCGAACACCTGGAGCGCGTTGGCCCCCGGAGCGTGCTCGACGATCGTGTGGTCGGCAAGGGCTGGAATCGCCGGGAGCGCCGCCGGGTTTCGACTGCCGTCGACGTACGACGCGTGGTCGTTGAAATGCTGCAACAGGGTCGGCGGGTGCTGCCAGGCTCGGTTGACCAGCTCCCAGCCGCCGGCGAAATAGAGCCGGGTCACCAAAGCCAGCGAACGCAGTTGCCGAAGCACCATTCTTCGCTGCGCGACTTCGGGCAGCTTCAATGCGCTGCTCTCGAGCCGATTCGCCTCGACGGCTTTTTCGGCGGTCATCGAGCCCAACGCCGCCACATGCACCGCGAGGTCATGGTTGGTTGGCTTCTGCAGCAAGAGCCGAACCAGCCCAGCTTCGCCGATCGCGAAGTCGTCGAGCGCTTCCGCGGCTTCGACCTGACCCAGACGTTTCAACCGCTGTTCGAAAGAAAAATGCTGGTTCTGCAGCGCCCTCACGATGAGCCCAACCAGGTCGGCCTCGCTGGCGGAGCGGGTGTAAATGAGGTTGTTCGGGCCATCGAGAAACGCGCGCGAACTCGACGACGCGGGCTGACCGTCGAACCGGCGATGCGCGTCGTCGTAGGCCTCGTCTCCCACCTCGAGCACCACGATTTGCGTCGTTGGCTTGAGCCCGCGCGCCAACGCCACCTGGTCGACCAGGGCGGCGTACGGCGAAACGGCGTTCGGCTCAGACTTGGGCTGCGCTGGGGGCGGCGTGACCGTGCTGCAAGCGAGAAGCGACAGAGCAACCAGGAGGGGCCATTTCACCCCTCCACCCTATCGAGAAACGGCGCGCAGTCACCACCGACCGTCAGAGCCCGGCCACGGTGGGCCGGGCTCGTGCCAGCGGAGCTCGCTACGGAGCGGGGATGAGCACCTTGTCGACGACGTGAATGACGCCGTTCGACGTAAAGAAGTTGGTGCCGCTCACGTTCGCCTTGGTCGTGGTGCTGTCGGCCACCGTCACGCCTTTGGGGCTGCCCTCGGCGGCAACACTCAGTGAACGTGAAGTGAGCGCGGTCGCCACGCTCAACGGTTGCGTCAAGCTCAGCGCGGCGGCGGCGTACACCGGGTTGCCGGGCACCGCGTGGTAGAGCAACACGTCGGTGAGCGACTGACCCGACGGCGGCGTACCCAACGCCGTGAACGCCGCATTGCTCGGCGCGAAGAGCGTGAAGGGCCCCGCTCCGTCGAGTGCCACCGCGACCTTCGGCGTCGTACCCGCAGCGCCGTCAGCAGCGAGCACCGCCGCCTTGAGCGAGGTCAACGTCGAAGACGTCGTCACCACGTCGGTGATGCTCGGCAAAATGACCTTGTTGATCGCGTGAATCACGCCGTTGCTGGCCAGCACGTCGGCCACGACGACCGAAGCGCCGTCGACCGTCACGGCCGAGCCGCTCCGAGTGACGGCGACCTTGCCGCCCAGCGTGTCAACCGTCGCGCTCGCCGGCACCGCCGCGGCCAAAATCTTCGAGCCGACCACGTGGTACGTCAGAACGGGGGTCAACTGGTCAGGGCGAAAGCTGGTCAGCGCCGAGATGCCCGTCGCCGCGCCATTGTCTGAGCCCTTGAGCGCCGTCACCAACGCGGTGAAAGCGTCGTCGGTGGGCGCGAACACCGTCAAACTGGCGGTGTCGTCGTCGAGCGTGGTGACCAGGTTGGGGCTCGGGCTGCCCGTGTCGGCCAACACCAGCGCCGCGGTGAGGCTCGAGAACCGAGCGTCGGTCGTGGCGATGTCGGTGATGCTGGGCAAAATGACCGCGTCGATGACGTGAATGACGCCGTTGCTCGCCGCGAGGTCGGCCGTCGTCACGCTGGCGCGCCCGTCGATTCGAATGGTCGAACCGTTCAGCGAGAGCTGCACCTTGCCCCCGAGCGTCGACACTTTTTGATTCGCGCTCGCCGCGGCGGTGGCCGCGGTCGCTCGAATTTCACTGCCGACCACGTGGTACAGCAAAATCGGTTTGAGCTGCTCGGCCGACAGCCCGTCGAGGCCATTGGTGACGCCCAGTTGCGTGAGCAACGCGGTGAAGGCCGCGTTGTTCGGAGCAAACACGGTGAATTTCTTCGTTGGGTCGCTCAACGTCGACGCGAGCCCTGCTTTCTGCACGGCGGCGACCAGAATCGAGAAGTCGGTGTTGCCCGCCGCCACGTCGACCACGGTGCCGACGCTGCCGGCGTCGGCCGCTGAGCCGCCTCCGCCCCCTGTGCCACTGTCGGCGACGGAGCCACCCCCGCCAGTGCCACCACCGGTACCACCATCACTGCCACTCGGTGCCGTACCGCACCCAACGAGCACCATCGACAACACCAACGCGCTTGCGACAACTCGTCTGTTCATGAATCGCTCCGTGAGTAGGTTTGAATGCGCCTCAAACAGCGCAACGCCGGAGGTACGACTCACGCCCAAAGACGTTTCGGGCTTTTCGGCACTTTCGAAAAAAGTAATTTTCGAAGTGTCGATTCAAAAAAACGAAACAACGAGCGCAGCGAGACCAAATGGGTGCGCTCGTTCAGTCACGAAACCAGCTCAGTGGCTCGACCGCCCCAATGCGAAACGGAGCGCCCGCTCGAGCGTCTCGTGCAGAAAAGCAAAGCCGGAGTTTTGCAGCGCGGCCGGAGCGACCCGTTGGCCGGCGAGAATGGTGCCTTCAGCCATTTCGCCGAACATGGCTTTGAGCGCGAAGGCCGGAGCCGGTGCAATGGCCGGCCGGCCCAGCACGCGGCCCAGCGTGTGCGCGAAGTCTCGGCTGGTGACCGGGTTCGGTGACACCACGTTGACCGGCCCGTCGACGGAATCATGGGCCAACGCGTGAAGAATCGCCCCCAGCACGTCTTCGAGCGACACCCAGCTGAGCCACTGAGCCCCACTGCCCGTTGGGCCACCCACTCCCGCTTTGAACGGGGTGAGCAATTTGGCCAGCGCGCCCCCGCGCGGCGAGAGCACCACGCCTGTGCGCAGCAGCACCACGCGGCAGCCCAGCGTTCGTGCCTCGAGGGCCGCGCTTTCCCAGTCTTGGCACAAGCCCGACAAAAACCCGGCGCCCCGTTCACCGCGCGGCCCCGGAGCGCTCGCCTCGTCGAGCCACTCGTCGTGACGGTCTCCGTAGAAACCAATGGCGGAACCGCTCACGAAGACTTTGGGTGGCTGGCGCAGCCCACGAAGCGCGGCGACGAGACTGGCCGTCAACACCGTGCGGCTGGTGACGAGTTCGCGCTTGCGTGCTTCGGCCCACGGTTCGTCGGCGATGCCGGCGCCTGCCAAGTGAATGACCGCGTCGGCCCCCTCCAGCGCACTCGCGTCGAAACCGTCACCCGATGGCAACCGTTTGACCGTGCGCACCGTGTGCCCACCCATGGCCAAGAACGGCACCAACGCCGAGCCGAGGAGGCCCG
>JBGAIY010000480.1:0-5679 GCA_044225205.1 Myxococcaceae bacterium
GCCTGCCGCCGCTGGGTTGACCACTCGGTGAAGCGCGCGAGCCGCTCGACCACCTTCAGGCCCTTCGTCGCGCTCGGCCGCAGGCGGGCCGACTCGGTCGAGAGCGCGAGCCGCTCGACCAACTTCAGGCGCTTCGTCGCGCTCGGCTCGAACTGCCGCCGCTGGGTTGACCACTCGGTGAAGCGCGCGAGCCGCTCGACCAACTTCACGCGCTTTGTCGCGCTCGGCCGCAGGCGGGCCGACCACTCGGTGAAGAACGCGCGGTGTTGGGTCACCGCCTTGCCGGTGCTCCTGGGTTTCTGGGCACTCGGCGCGGCGTGCGTCGCCCCCGTTTCCGAGGCGGGGCGTTCATGCCCGTGTTCGCCGGGGTGGCAGTGTTGCGCCGGGGTGTGCGTGGGGGCGCAGGCCGAATGCGCGCCGGCGCACCAGCCGAACGTGCGTTACACGTCGCTGCCGGCTGGAGCGGCGCTCGACCTCGGGCCTTTTCGATGCGAGAGCCTCGCGGGTGAGGCGACGAATGAGTGCCTGTCGCTGACCGACGACGCCGCGCTCCGGTACGATTCGGTGAATCACCGGGTGTGGCTGTTGGGTCGAGGCCACTCGGCGAACGACTCGCTGTTCGTGTTCGACCCCGACACCGCGCAGTGGTCTGCGGCCTACGCCCCCACCGAATGCAGCGAGCGGTCGGCCGGCTCGTTCGACGTCGACGCCGGCGCCTGGGTGACGACGCACGTGCCCGCGCCGACCCGCCCGCTGGCGACCTCGCCCAAAGACCGCCTGGTCTTCGTGCCGACGACCCGCGAGTTGGTGCTGCTGGGCCGCGGCCCCGCGTTCATCGGCGCGTGCACGTCCTTCGGAGTCGAAAGCGACGAGGGGCGGGTCGCGCACTGGTCGTACGAGACGAAGACGTGGTCATTTTCACCGACGGCGTTGCCCGACGCCCGACCCGATTCGCCGGGCGTCAACACGAGCTGGGAGTTCGACACCGCTTCGAACACCTTGGTCGCGGTCAGCGAAGTGGGCCTGTTCACTTACGACCCTTCAACCCGCGTCAAGCGTCACGTGTTCACCGACTTCGGGGTGGGCGACTTGGGCTATTCGAATGAGCTGGTCGCCGCCGAAGACGCGGGCTTCTTCTACTTCGAGCGCTCGCCGGCGAAGGTCTTTCACCTCGAATACGACGCCGCGTCACCGCTCAACAGCGTGCTGCGCGAGGTGACCACGACCGGGCCGAAGCCGACCCACGACGAGCCGGGGTATGCGTACGACCGGGTTCACCGCCGCATTGGCGGCGCGGTCAAAGACAGCACGTTCTTCACGTTCGACCCGGTGACGGCGACGTTCGCCTCGAGCACGCTGTTTGACGCTGACGGGGGCCGCGCGGCCGTGGGCACCATGCAAGCCCACTGCATCGCCTTCGACGAGGTGAACGGCGTCTACGACTTCATCACCACGGGCGCCGACGGCTACCACACCTGGGCGTTTCGACCGCCGGCGAACTGAAGAGCGCCAAAAGACAGACGGGGCCGGGGCCTGAAGGTACGCTTTGCGCCGCGCATGAGCCGAATTGCCCACCTTTCAGATTTGCATTTGGGTTCGGGTGACCGCTTGCAGCCCCGCATTCTCGACGGGCTGATTCACGTGCTGCGCGGCCAAAAAATCGACCTGCTGGTGCTGACCGGAGACGTCTTCGATTCGTCGACGGCCGACGCGGCGATGGTCGACCGCTTCGTCGACCTGTTCGAGCGGCTCGACCAGAGCGTCGGCGGTGCCCAAACGTTGATCATGCCGGGCAACCACGACCGGCGCGACGAAGGGGTCTTCACTCCGTGGAGCGGCGGGTTGTTCGAGCGGCTCGCCGAGCGGTTTCGCGCCCGCTGGCCGCACGTGACCGTGTTGGGCAACGAAACTCCGTTCTTGAGCACGCTCATCGACGTGCCGGGCATCGACGCCGACATCGCCGTCTACGACTCGACCTACGTGCCGGTGGGGTTGGTGAGCGCGGGTGGGCTCATTCGGCAAGACGACTTGATCAACCTGGCCGACCGGCTCCGCACCCGCGCCAGCGACCGCCCGGTGTTGTTTTTGTTGCACCACCACCTCATTCCCACTCCGGTCACCGACACGTCGCTCATCGGCACCGAGGGGCGGCCGTGGTGGCAAAAAGCGTTCGTGAACCAGCTGCTGCCCAACCTCATCGGGAGCGGGAACCGCGAAGAGCTCACCATGACCGCGCTCGGCGCCGGCACGGCGTTGACGACGCTGCAGTTGCTGGGGCGCGCGGTCGTGGTGCTGCACGGCCACAAACACTACCCGTCGGCCCGGTTGCTCAAGGGGCTCACGCACGCCGAGGGCGACGTCGTCATCACGTCGGCGGGCAGCTGCGGCATCGCCGAAGCGCTCACCGGCCTGGTCGACGACGACGAGGCCCCGCGGCTGTGGCCGTCGCTCAACCTGCTCGACCTGAGCCCGCAGGGCGTCGACGTGCACCAGCTCGCGTGGTCTCCGTACGAACACACCCGGCAGGGCCAGCCCAAGCCGCTCGTGAGTGCCACCCGGGTCGGCACCCGGTGGAACGTGCGTCACGAAGCCGGCAGCCCGCCGCCTTTCGAGCCGGTGTTGCTGAACAACGACGCGGCTTATGCGTTGCGGCCGTCGACCCAGTTTCTCGAACGCTACGACGTGCTCGTCGAGCGCACCGTGCGCGCGGCGCCCTCGGCGCCCGGCACCGACTACGGCGAAGTCATCAGTGGGGCCCCCCAGTCGCGGGTGGTGAACGTGCGCTTTGACGGCGCGCCCCAAGACGAACTGGTGACGCCGGCGCGGGTGCAGTTGCCGCTGCGGGGCTCGTCGAGCTGGTCGATTCTCGGGGGCGCGGCGAGCACCGTCGCCGAGGCCTCGAAGCGCTACGGCGTGGGCACCGCGTACGAATTCGTGCACCTGCTCAACCGAAACCGGTGCGCGAAAGCCACCCTGTCGCTCGACCTCGGGCCGGTCACCACGACCCCTTTCGCGAGCGCGACCGACCTCACGACCGGCAAGGAACGACCCATTGCGCTTCGGCGCGACGGCACTCGGGTCTGGTGCGAATACGACGAATGCCCGGCCCGAGTGTTGCTGCGCATTTCGTGGCCGGTGATGGTGGGCTGACATGGGGTCGCTCCGACGGGTCATCATGGGTGACGGCTCGCTGTCGAACGCCTTGGGGCCGGTGCTCTTCGTCGGCGCGGGCCTGCTGTTGCTCTACATGGGCTTCGTCGACATTCGCGAAGCGCTCCGGCTCGCGCCCGAGCGCGTGGCCTGCGCCGACTTTCTGCGCACGCCCAACAGCCACGGCCGCTGGGTGTCGTTGACCGGCTGCCGGCTCGACTTGGCCACCTCGGCCTCGCGGAGGTGGAACGGCTGGCTGCCCGGTCAGGCGCGCGACGCGGGGGTGGGCGGCAAGACGCTCGAAATGTTCATACCGTTGGCCGAGAAAGACGCCCCGGCCGACGACGTACCCCATGTGGTTGTGGCGACCACCGACAAACACCTGTTGGGGCTCATCGACCAGCTCCAGCAGCTCGAGGCGCCCGAAGCGGTCGAAGCGTTCGTGTTGGCGCACGAGGCCGAATTCGACCAGGTGTTGGGGCCGGAGCCGCTGGTCGGCTACGCCGAGCCCCTGGGGTCGAGCGCGAGCCGCGCGGCGCTCAGCGTGCTCATGGCGCAAGACGCCGTCGTTCTTGAACAAAACCGTGAGCCGCAGCGGGCCAACGCGTTGTGCAGCGTGCTGTTGGGCATGGCGTTGATCATGTGGGGGGTTTGGCCACTCGCCCGGCGGTGGCGACTGGAGCGCGAAACCGGGTGACCGGCAGATCAGGTGTATGCTCGAAGCCCTTGAGCCGCGTTCTCCAACGGTCAGCCAGGCCCCGCGGCACAGCGCTGGCGCTGACCCTTTTCGCGCGGGCCGGCCCGTGACGAAGCCCCGTCTGCTCATCGTCGACGACGACGCCTTGGTGTGCCGCTCGCTGGCCAAGGCGTTTCGGCGCACCGTCGACGTCGCGACCGCCGAGAACACGTCGAGCGCGCGAGCGCTGCTCGCGACCAATTCATTCGACGTGGTGTTGAGCGACTTCGACATGCCGCAAGAAGACGGGCTGACGTTCTTGCGCTGGGTGGCCGCCGAATACCCGCTCATGCGGCGCGTGGTGATGACGGCCGACGAACCCGTGTCGGTCGCGCCGTCTCTTGAAGACGGCACGGTGCACGCGCGGCTCACCAAGCCCTTCGAAGTCGACCAGGCGGCCAAGGCGCTCGGGCTCACGACGATGCGACTCGCTTCGTTGGGTGAACTGCACGGCGCATTCGAGACGAGCTTGGGTGAATTGCCGCTCGTGCAGGTCGTCTTGCACGAGACCCCGAACGACGAAGACGTGCGCGAGCTCATTTCGTGGCAACACCGGCTGCTCGAGACCGGGCTGCGCCACGCGGTCATTCTCATCATCGAACCCACGGCTTCGCTCGGCTTGGGCCAAGCCGCCGCCGTGCCGAAGTGGTTCTCGACGAAGGCCGCGGCGACCGAGCGCTCGGGGCTGGCGGTCGTGTCGTCGTCTCGCTTCGAGCGAATGGCCATGGGCACGGCCAACGTGTTTCAACAGCAATGGCCGTGGAGAACCTTCGGCCCGAACGAACTGGGCGACGCGGTCAGCTGGCTGCGGGCCACGTTGAACGAGACGCTGGGCACGCCCTTGTCGGTGGTGAGGTAAGGCGCTCGAGCCCAATGGCCGCCGGCCTGCCGTTTCAAACGAAGGAGGTCGTTTCGCTCGCTTCGATGGCCCGGCGCCCAAGAGAAAGCCCGACCAAGGCCGAAGGCCGAGCGGCGCGACTCAGTCGTCGCGGTGACCAAACAGCCACACCAAGGCCCCAACGCCCAGCAGTCGCCACAGCGCATTGTGAGCGGGCACCGGCGCGGCGGCGAGCCGCGAGGTCGGGTACACCTGCAGAATGTTGCGCAGGCGCTGCTCACCGAACTCGTCGACTCCCGAGGCGGTGAGCCGAGCGCCGGCCTCGTCGCGCCGCACCCAAATGGTGGCCCGCTCGGCCTTCAAGTGGGTCAACGCGTCGGCGAAATCATGGCGCAGCGAAACCGGCACCCGGCCACGCACCAGGCGCATTTCACCGCCCCGCCACGACAAGCAGAACAGCTCACGGCCGCGCTCGACCAACAGCCACAGCGCGCCGGCGGCCGACGCGACAAGCAGCACCACCAGCCAGTTCGAATTCATGGGTACCCTTTCGTCACAACAGGCCCTTCAACGCGCGGGCCTCGTCGGGCTTCAGCACGTGCAGTTTTTCAAGCAAGGCGACGTTGTACGGCAAGGTGCTCTTCTTCGTCTTCGCGAGCATCACGGCTTCGCGCACCATGTCGGCCGGTGGAGCATTCGCCGCGGCCATTTCACGGGCCCGGGCGACGACCGCAGCCGAGGAGGAGGCCTCGGGCAGGCTCCACGCGGCCAGCAATTCGCCCGTCAGCTGCGAAGGCGACCACTTCATTCGGGCACTGAGCGCGGCGACGACCTCGGCCGCGACCCCGTCGTCAATAGCCCGGTGGTCAGCACTTCTTGGAGTGGGAATTTCTGCAGGTTTTGACCCGCAGGCAATGCCGCCAACGCCGCCAGCACCGCGCGCCCGGCTCCGTCT
>JBGAIY010000481.1:0-5718 GCA_044225205.1 Myxococcaceae bacterium
ATCGAGCTTCGACTGCGGTCGACGTCTCAACCTGGTCAGTGCAGTACGCATCAGCAGGAGGTCAGAACTGGAGTGCTGCCAACCTCGCGGGTACGATCGCGCCGGGCGGCTATCTCTTGGTAGGTCTCCACGCGGGCGCGACTGGTGCCACGTTGCCGGCCGCCGACGTCAGCCAAACGACAATGGACATCAGCGCCAGCAACGGGAAGGTGGCTCTGGTGAACAACCAAACCCTCATCCCCAGCGGAACTGACGGTGGTGTTCAGTGTCCAATCGGTATGCCGAACGTCGTCGACTTCGTCGGCTTCGGCAGCGCGAGTTGCTACGAAGGCACCGCCGACGCCGGCGTCGGGTCGAACACGACCGCTAACTTCCGCAAGGACGTCAGTGGCGCCAGCGCGGGCTGCCAAGACACAAACAACAACTTCACCGACTTCACGACCACGACGCCGTCTCCTCGCAACTCAGCAGCGACGCCGAACGCTTGCAGCGCCGTCTGCCAATAACCCGCGGTTTCTGAAGTCACGCCTCAGGCCGGCCAGGGGCAACTCTGGCCGGCCGTTGTTCTTCTTGCAGTTCCCCTTTGGAGAATCGTTATGTCGTCTGTTGCCATCAAAGCGTTTGCGGTCGGAGCGACGTTGGGCCTCGTGCTCGCGTTGGCCCCTTCGTGTGGAGGCCCCGGGGCGAACGCCTGCGGCCCCGACACGTGTGCGTCAGGGTGTTGTGAGAACGGTCAGTGTCTTTCGGGCAGCACGCTCAACGCGTGTGGCAAGCAAGGCCAGAACTGCTCGTCGTGCACCGCGGGCCAGTCGTGCTCGGCGGGCGTGTGCGGCTCGACCTTCACCGGAGGCGGCCAAGGTGGTGGCGGCGGCACGGGTGGCGGCAGCGGCTCATGCAACGCTTCGAACTGCCAAACCGGCTGCTGCTTTCGCGGCTCGTGCTTCACCGGTCGCGCGGTCGACGCGTGTGGCACCGCGGGCGCCGAATGCGCGACCTGCCAAGCCGGCAACGTGTGCAACGGCGGCACCTGCGAGCCCAAGCCCGACGCGGGCGCGGTCGACTCGGGCGTGAAGACCGACGCGGGTTCGACCGATGCGGGCGTGGTCGACAGCGGCACCGCGAACGACGCGGGCGCGGGCACCGACGCCGGTTCGAACGACGCGGGCAGCGGCACCGACGCTGGCACCGGCACCGACGCCGGCACCCACGACGCGGGCATGACGGTCGACTCGGGCACGCCGGCCGACTCGGGCACGCCGGCCGACTCGGGCACGCCGGCCGACTCGGGCACGCCGGCCGACGCGGGCACCGACGCGGGCACCGACGCGGGCATGGGTGGTTCGTGCAATGGCAGCTCGCACTTCACGGGCGACGGCGGGCTGTGCGCGCCGAACGTCGTGATCAGCCAGGTCTACATCAACGGCGGTGAGAAATTCAGCAGCACGCCGGCGACGTACAAGTACGACTACGTCGAGCTGCACAACCGCAGCAGCCTCGACATCAACTTGGCGACCTGGTCGCTGCAAGTGGCGAACAGCGAGACCTCGTCGACGTGGAACGCCATACCGCTGACCGGCATTTTGCCGGCCTACGGGTGGGTGCTCATTCAGGGCGCGAGTGGCGGGTCGAACGGCGTCGAATTGCCCACGCCGTACATCGTCGGTGGCAGCACGCTCGACTTGGGCAACGGCGGCAAAATCGCCCTCGTCACCAACCAGACGGTGCTGACCGGCACCTGCCCCAAGGGCGGCCCGGTCATCGACTTCTTCGGGTACAAAGACCTGGCGAACTGCGCCGAAGGCACGCCCGCGGCCATCACCTCGTCGACGACCGACGCGTACACCCGCGCCAGCGCCGGCTGCTACGACACGAACGACAACTCGGGCGACTTCGCGCTCGAAGCGGCCAACCCGCGCACCGCCTGCACCTTGGGCAATGTGTGCGACGGCACCGCCACCTGTCACTGAGCCACTGACTCGTTGACACCCAAGGCCGGTCAGACTCGTTCTGGCCGGCCTTTTTTGCCCCCGTTTTCTGCTATCGACCCCACCCTCACGCCAAAAGACGAGGGGGTCGTGCATGTGGGTCGTTCGCAAAAACATTTCGTGGCTTCAAATGTTGGTCACGGGCGGCAAGTCGCTACCGCGCATTCTCGAGCGGGTGCTGTTCGCCACGTTGCTCAGCGCAGGCGTGACGGCGCTGCACGAGAAGTTTCCACTCCACTTTCCCATGATGACGCAGACGCCGTTCATGCTCATCGGTCTGCCGCTGGGCATCTTCTTGGGCTTTCGCAATTCGGCCGCCTACGACCGATTCTGGGAAGGGCGCAAGCTGTGGGGGGCCCTGGTCAACGTCAGCCGCGCCTTCGGCCGGCAACTGATGACGGTGCCTGCGGCGGCGCTCGACGTGGCGAGCAAGCAAGAAGCGACCCGGCTGGTGGCGGCCTTCGCGCACGGCGTGCGGGCACGACTCCGCGACGAGGCGCCCGCCGACGTCGAGCGGTTGCTCCGCAGTGACCTGCAACCCGCGCTGACGCGGTGGTCGACGTCGGGGTCTTCGGTGCCGCTCTTCGTGGCCGATGCCTTGGCTCGCACGCTCGCGAAGTGGCGGTCGGCCGGGCACCTCAGCGACACCGCCTGGCTGCCGATGGAACAGAGCCTCACCGCCATGACCGACATGCTCGGAGCGTGCGAGCGCATCAAAAACACGCCGATACCGTATTCGTACACCGTGCTGATGCACCGAATCGTCGCGGTGTACTGCGTGCTGCTGCCGCTGGGCATCGCCGACGCGGCGAAGACCATGACGCCCGTGGTGGTGTTCTTCGTGTCGTACGCGCTGTTCGGCCTCGACGCGATTGGCGAAGAAATCGAACAGCCTTTTGGCCACGACCCGAACGACTTGCCGCTCTCGCGGTTGTGCAAGGTCATTGAAAACGACCTCGCGGTGATTTCGGCGGGAGACATTTCGCCCACGGTGACGTTCACCGGTACGTCGGAGTCGACCAGCGGCGCTTCAGACATCGAGACGTGAGCCATGCACCTCAACGTTGACGCCCACCCGCTGCTCGACGCCGCCGTCTTCACCACCGAATTCGCCCAGCCGCTCGGGGCCTTGGCGCCCAACAGCGACGTGCTCGCGTTGCTCAAACCCGGCGCCGTGGCCCCGCTGAATGCAGACGACACCGTGCGTGGCCACGTGCGCGACCTGCTGCGCCACGGAGGCTACAAGCCCACCGGCCGCGGCAAACCCGCGTCGGAGTATTTGGTGCGCGCGGTCGGCGAAGGCGCGCTGCCAGCCATCAACGTCGCCGTCGACGTGTGCAACGCCGTGTCGTTGCATTCGGGCCTGCCCATCAGCGTGGTCGACCTGGCGTTGGCCAAAGAGCCGTTTCGGCTGGGCCTCGCCAGCGAGGGGTCGTCGTACGTGTTCAATGCGTCGGGCCACGTCATCGACTTGTCGGGCCTGCTTTGTTTGTTCGACGCCGAAGGCCCGTGCGCGAATGCGGTGAAAGACTCGCAGCGAACGAAGACGTCGCCCTCGACGACTCGCACCCTCAGCGTGGTGTGGGGCACGCGAGCGCTGCCTGGCCGAACCGCCGCGTGCGCAGAATGGTACCGCCAACTGCTGCACGCCGTGGGCGCCAAGACCAGCGCAGTGCCCGCGAACCTCGGTCGAGGTTGAGTTTGCGCTCGACGCCGAGTTCGAAGGCGTGCCGCGCGAAGGTCGCCCTCGCCGAGCCGGCCGCAAAGGGCGCTCCGCTGCGCTGACTCGCCCCGACACCGCAGGCGCCTCTGAAGGCTCTCGCCGTGCTCTGCCCGACCAGCTCCGTGGCCCGAGAAGGTGGTCACGCACGTGGTCGCCGCCGGGCGCGGGTTTCGTGATTCGTCAGGAGTACTGCCCATTCGAAGGCGTGCCGCGCGAGGGGCCGACGGGCGCTGACTCGCCTCGACACCGCAGGCGCCTCAGAAGGCTCGCGCCGTGCTCTGCCCGACCAGCTCCGTGGCCCGAGAAGGTGGTCACGCACGTGGTCGCCGCCGGGCGCGGGTTTCGTGATTCGTCAGGAGTACTGCCTATTCGAGAACAGCTGGCACCACCGCGGCCTGCGGAAGCGAGTCGCCAACGAAGGCTCCGGCGATGATCTCGCTGTTGGAGCCTGCACCACCAAGGTAGTCTGCCCAGGTGCTGACGACGTGTGTGCTCTTGGTGGCGCTGCAAGCTGACCCCGCCATCACCGTTCCTGATGACGGGGGCGTGGGCGTGGCGCTCGACGAACAGCGCGTCAAACGCTTCGTCGGCGCGTTGGTGGGCAGCGTGGTGGGCCTCGCCATACCGCTGGCCATCAGCGCACCTTCGTGCGGTGCCGGCGGCTTCACCTGCGCAACCGGGTTTCAGAACTTCACCCTCGGCATCATGCCGCTCATCGCCGGCTTGGGCGGCTACTTCGGTCACCATTTGATGGGCGGCGGCGCCGAATACCCCTTCGCGGTCTTGGGGGCCTCCATCGGCTCGCTGCTGGGCATGCTCGCGCTGACGTTCGCGCAGCAAACCGGCACCACCCCCGGCCTCGGGCTGTTGCCCATGGCGGGCAGCGCCGCGGGCCTGACCGCGTTTCTCATGGCGTTTCTGCTCGACCAACGAGACCAAGCCATCGGCCAATTGCCTGAAGGCGCGCACGCGACCGGCGCTCGCCTCTGGGCGATGTTCGGGGTGGGCGCGGGCTTGTTGGTGCCGGGCGCGTTCATTTCGGTTTTGCTGTCGGCGGCGGCGAGCGGTCTGGCCGGCCATCAGCTCGTTGCTCTTCCTGTTGGCCGCACTGCCGCTGGCGGTGTGGGGCGTTCACCAAGCCATGGGCGGGCGCGGGAGCCTCTTGGCCGCGTTTCTCGGCTTGCTGGTCGGCGTCGCCGGGGTCGCCGCCATCGGGGTGCCGCTGGTGTCAGTCGCCTCGGCCAGCTCGCCGACCTCGTTCTACGCCGTTCAGCAAGCGGCGCTCGTGACCGGCGCGGCGTTCGTCGGCGTGTTCTTGGCGCCCGCAATCGCCGTCGAGTTGAGCCACACCGGCGTCGTCGGAGAAGCCCTCAATGGCCCCAAAGCCACCCTCTCGTTCGCACCGGTGGCCGGCGGCGGCATGCTGAGCGGCGGCATTCGGTTCTGAAGCACGACCTTTCGGTCGACGCCATGACCTGCTGGAGTTCGACCGCGTCAAACCCCCACTGTTGAAATGACGACCTTTCTGACTTCACATTGAGGTTTCGCCTGGGCCAAATCGAGTTCGGCGGGCTGAGTGCTGACGAGTTGGTACGCGTGGCGAACGACACGACCAAGCTCAGCGCGGTGAGCAAGTCACTCGGGCTCCTTCGGCAGAACAACGGGGCCAGCTCGGCGGCCGAGGCGGGCCACTTGACCTTGGCCATTTCAAGGGCTCGAGGCCCGGCCCCGCCCCCTCGAAGCACAGCGGGCACTCGCCCGCTCTTCTCCAGTAACCGCCCCCTTGCTGGGCGTCGCGCCAGATGCCTCATGACCAACCCCACCGAGGCACGTGCACTCATCGGCCATTGGTTCAGAAGCGGGGCCGAGTACGACCCGCTCCGGCGCGCGGTCGACGCACCCAGTCGTTACGACGCTCTGTGGCCGGAGGCGTTCGACTCCGCCCTCGTCGACGTGCACGGCCAGTGGCGCGCCTCCGTCATCAAGTCGTTCAGCCAGCCATAGCGCACC
>JBGAIY010000482.1:0-6288 GCA_044225205.1 Myxococcaceae bacterium
ATGTAAGATAAACGGCGCGTTGGGGTTACCGGGCGACGGTACGAAGTACTTGGTTGCGAGGCACCAGCATGTCGACCATCGCCTCTGGTTTGCGCACGCCGTGGTCGCTAAACCAGTGCAACGCGAAGCGTTCTTGGTCAGTACCGGCAAACCTTCGGCAGCGCGCCGCGTGCAGCAAGGCGAGCAATTCGGCGCCCTCGAGCTGCTTTTCGGCGTGGTCGAGCTGGGCCGGCGTGCCGCCCATCATCATTCGGGTGGCGGCGGCGAGCCCCCGGGCGAACGGGTTGTCTTCTTTCTCGAGCAGCTTGCGGCAACGCTCGGCGTCGGCCACGTCACCGGCGGCCCACGCCGCGCGGCCCCGCAGGTGCAACGCTTCTGACCGAAGCATCTGAGCGCGCAGCAAGAAATTGCGTTTCATGTGCGGCCAGGCGGTGCGCACCAGCTCGTAGGCCTTCGAGCCGTTGCCCTGGTAGAGCGCGATCTGTGCCCGCGCGAGCATTTGGTAATAGTGCACCGTTTGAAAGCCGCGCGGCGACCACTGCTCGGCGGCTTGGGTCACGGCGTCGGCCGCGGCGTCGGCGGCGTCTTGGGCCAACCAGTACACGTTGCACTGGTTCACCCGAAACTGCGTCAACGCGAACGTGTCACCACGCCGGGTGGCCTCTTCGAACAGCCGTGGCATCAATTCGAGAAATTCGCTCCATTGCCCCAGGTGCACCTGCGCGACGACCAAGAACAGCTGGGCGTTGGTGAGGGCGAAGCGGGTACCCAAGCTTTCGGCTTCGAGCGTCTTGATCACCTCTCGCAGCTTCACCCGGGCCGGGTTGAGCCGCCCCGAGAGAAATTCGACGATGCCGTCGACGGTCTGCACCAGCACCGTGGTGGCGCGGTCGTTGACTTCGGCGGCGAGCTTCTCGGCCCATCGGCGCGGGCCCGCTCGTACTTGGGGGCTTCCTCGACCGCGACGACGCCGGCCTCCATCGCGAGCGAACGGGCGATTCGCAGCGGTTCACCCGCGGCGAGCGCGAGCCGCAAATTGCGCGTCTGCATCGCGGCGCCTTGCAACACGTCGAGCGTCGACAACACTTCTGAAGCCGACCACGTCGCGTCGACGCGCAGCAACGTCGACGCAGGTACCTGCTTGGCGGGCTCGACGTGAAGCGCAACCCGCGGGCCCACAACGCAATTCGGTCGAAGACGAACGACGCGAGCACGTTCGGCGTCGAGTCGAGCAGGCGGTCTCCCGAGGCGGCCAGCACTTCACGCATTTGGGCGCGACCCCGGTCGAACTGACCGCAGCGCAGATATTCGTGGGCCGCGCGCCGCGAATATTCGAGCGCTTCGAGGGCCGACGAGTTGGCGGCAGCGGCTTCGAACGCCACCGCGGCTTCGGCGCCTCGCCCGGCACCGACCAACGCCTCGGCGAGCCGGGCGTTGAGCGCACTCGCGTGGGGCGAAAAGGCCACCGCCTGCTGGTAAAAATAGGCCGCCCGCTCGAACGCGAGTCGCTCCATCGCTTGGCCGCCAGCCCGTTCGGCGTGCTCGCCGCGCGGGCGGCGTCGCCGGCCTGGGCCCAGTGCCACGCGAGCGCTTCAGAATCGGGCACCGTGACGCTCTCGAGCGCGAGCGCGAGCCGTTCTTGCAAGCCGCGCCGGGCTTCGGCACTGAGCGACGCCGCGACCACTTGTCGCACCCGGTCGTGAAACGGTTGCAGCGTGTCGAGCGCTCGTGACCCCGACGTTCGCACCAGCCGCAACACCTTGAGCCCACCGACGAATTTGCTGAATAACCCGAAGTCGAGCTCGGCGGCGCGGGCGAGCGCGTGCTGCACGACCGGAGCGTTCGACATCGACGCGAACTCGAGAACCCGTTGCGCCGGTGGGGCGAGTGAGCGCACCCGCTTCATGATCAGCTTGTCGAGCGTGCGCTCTTGAGCGTCGAGGCCTCCGCGGGCCAGCGCGTCGAGCAACAGGGGGTGGCCCGCCGCCTCGAGCACCATTTGGTCGACCCATTCGAGCGGGGCGCCGAGCCGGCGCAACAACTGCTGAGCCAGGGCGCTGCTCTCATTCGCGCTCAAGCGGCCGAGGCCCAGCCACGTCACGTCGACCCCACGCAATTCGGCGTGGCGGTGTCGCACGAGCTCTTCGAGGCCTTGGGCGTCGCTCTCGAGCCGCAGGGTGGTCACGAGCAGCACGTTGGGCCCGTCGTTCGAGCGAAACACCTCACGGAGCAGCGCCCACGTGTCTTCGCCGGCCCACTGAATGTCGTCGAGCACCAGTACCACCGGCTGGGTCTGGCTCACCCGCCGCAACAGCTCGCGCAGCGCCACGAACAGCCGCTGCCGCAACGTGCTCGCGTCGATGCCGCTGAACTCTTCGCGCGGCGCTTCGGCGAAGGCCTGCACCCGACTCAACACGGGAAACGAGAGCGACAAGAGCCCCGCGTCGGGTGGCAGCAGGGCGCGCGCGGCCACGTGGTCGGTGGCGCTGAGCGCGGTGGCCAAGGTGTCGAGCGCGCCGTCGATGCCTTTGTACGGCACCGATTCGCGCTGGTAGCACGCCCCCTCACAGACCCAGGGCGCCGGCGTCTGCCGTTCGAGCCCTCGAATGAATTGCCGCACCAACGTGGTCTTGCCGAGCCCCGACTCGCCCGAAATGCACACCGCCTGCGGGCCGCGCGAGGTGTGCGCGAGCGCCGTGTTGAGCGCTTCGAGCTCTTTGCCGCGGCCGACGAACGCGTTGGTGCCCGACGTCGACGCCCACACCGCCTCCACGTTCGCCGTCGTTTGCAGCTTGGCCAGCACTTCGCCGAAGCCGGGTCGGGCCGCAGGGTCGGTGGCCAACAGCGCCACGGTCAAGTCGGCGAGCGCGGCCGGCAAATCGGGGTTGAACTGGCGAGGGTCGGGCGCGGGCTTGGCCTGCTTGTCGAGCAGCACGTCGATGGCCGGCCCCACGAACGGCAGCCGCCCGGTGAGCGCTTCGAAGAGCACCACGCCCAAGGCGTACCAGTCGGCCGCCGCGGTGACGTTGCCCGCCGCCGCTTGCTCGGGCGCCATGTAGGCCACCGTACCGGCGATTTCGGCGTCGACGTGCGGGCGGGCGGTTTCTCTCAACTCGGCGGCAAGCCCAAAGTCGAGAATCACGACCCGGCCCTCGCGGGTGACGAGCATGTTGTTGGGTTTGATGTCGCGGTGCACCTTGCCCGCGTCGTGCAAGGCTTTGAGCCCCTCAGCCACTTGCGCCATGCACGAGCGCAAGCGCGCCAAGTCGAGCGCGCCCCCGACCGAGCTGACCGAAGCGACCGGCGCCAGCTCCCGGGCTCCGGGCGCGGTGAGGTTCTCGAACCGCGTCAACCGCTCGGTGGTGTCGAGCGGTGTGACGGTGGTCGACGACGGGCGCACGTATTCGAGCACACCCGTGCCTTCGACCAACTGCATGGTGAAGAACCACGTACCCTTCGCGCTGCTCAGCTCGAACAGCTCGACCAGGTTCGGGTGGTGCAAGTTCTGAATCGACCGAAATTCTTGCTTGAACTGAAAGAGCGTGTCGGCGCTCAGCGTGCGCAAGGTCTTGAGGGCCACCGACAGCCCGGTTTCGTTGTCGACCGCTTCGTAGACGACCCCGTTCGCGCCCTCGCCCAGCACCCGGCGTACCGTGAAGCGGTCGGTGCCCTCGAATGCCATGGCGAGGCAGGTTAGCCCAGATCAGTTCAGTTGAACGTTTCGCGGCCGAGGCGGCCAACCCGCCGGCGTTCATTTTGTGTACAACCCCGACCCGTGGTTCAGCTCCGTCGATTCGTCGTGGCGTGTGTAGGTGTTCTCGGGCCGTTTGCCTTCAACCCGTCACGTCTGTGGCACCCGGGGCCCTGGCTGCTCTTCGTGGGGGCGGCGGTCATGCAATTGACCCTGCCCAAAGCCACGGCCCAAGACATGGCCGACGCCAAGGCCGACGCCAATTCGGCTCGGCTCATTCTCATTGCCAGCAACTTGGTCGTTTTGGTGCCGCTCGTCGAATTCGTCGCCCGCGCCGAAATGGTGCCCGCGCCCTGGTCGGGGTGGGTGCTGGCGGGCGCTCCCCTGGTCGTCGCCGGCACGGGGCTTCGCGTGTGGGCCATTCGCGTACTCGGGTCAGCGTTCACCGGGGTCGTGCAGACGACCGCCGAACAGCCGCTCATCAACGCCGGGCCGTACCGCGTGTTGCGTCACCCGTCGTACACCGGGGTGCTCGTGGCGTTCTTGGGTGAAGCCCTGCTGCTCAAGAGCGCGCTCGGGGCGCTGCTGACGCTCGCGGTGATGCTGCCCGTGTACCTGTACCGCATTCGCCATGAAGAAACGGCGCTGCGGGCCCACTTCGGCGAGCGGTACGCCGCCTACCAAGCCCGCACTTCGGCGCTCATACCCTGGCTCTGGTGAGGCCTGGGCCACCGACTGCTGACACGACGGTGTCAGGAGCCTTCGGGCATATTCGCGGCCGTTTGAACCCGCACCATTTGCCTACCGAGACCCCTCATGCGCCGTGCCGACCGCCTGTTTCGCTTGGTTCAACTGCTCCGACGCAGCCGGTTGGTCACGGCTCAAAAAATGGCCGAAGAGCTCGAAGTGTCAGAACGCACGGTGTACCGAGATGTGCGCGACCTGTCGTTGTCGGGTGTGCCGGTGCGTGGAGAGGCCGGCGTCGGGTACGCGTTGGCCCACGGCTTCGACCTGCCGCCGCTCATGTTCGACCACGACGAAATCGAGGCGCTGTTGTTGGGCGCCCGCGTCGTGCAGAGCTATGCCGACCCGGCGCTTGCAAGGGCCGCCGATTCGGTGCTCGCCAAGGTCGAAATGGTGCTGCCCGAAAAACTGCGCGCCCGCATGGCGACCCGGCAGTACTGGGCTCCCACTTTTCACCAAGGCAGCACCGCGGGTTCGCTCGGCGTGGTGCGCGAAGCCATTCGTTCGTCTCGGCGGTTGCGCTTCTCGTACGTCGACCGTGGCGCCAAAGGCTCGTCGCGCACCGTGCGCCCCTTGGGCGTGGCCTTCTGGGGCAAGGTGTTCTCGCTGGCCGCCTGGTGTGAATTGCGCAAAGACTTTCGAAGCTTTCGGCTCGACCGAATGGAGAAAGTCGAGCTCGGCACCGCGTTCGAAACCGAGCCCGGCAAGGCGCTCGACGACTTCATTCGCCACGTGGTGCGAGAGGGTGCGCGGGCCGACCTCGAGACTCCTCGGCCCGTGCGCCGCTGAGTCGCCGGAGCCTCGCCGCGGCGAGCCACCCCAGAGCGCCCAGCACCCACCACGCCGGGGCTCCTGGTTCGCCACAAGAGCAGCCGACCTGCAAGACCCATGGCGCGCCACCGTCGGCCGGCTCGAAGCCCCCGTCGGCCACGGAGCCGCCGTCGAGCGTGACCCCTGCGTCGAGGGGGTTCCCGCCGTCGTTCACCGCCCGCAGGTCGATGAAGTCGAGCACCGCCCGAGGCGTCGGGCCGGTTGAAAAGTCGCGGGTCACGCTGTGGGCCACCACCAAGCGCTCGGAGCCGACCGCGCCCATGGCACCGCACGACACCCCAATGGCTCGGGCCGTCACGCCGCCGTCGGGTTCGAGCGAGAGCCATTGGTTCGGAGCCACGCAGACCTGAACCCGCGAACCGTCGAACACGGCCCGGGCCTGGCCCGCGACCGGCCATTGGTACGAGTCGGTCATCGCCCCGTCGCGTGCTCGGCATTCGGCTTTGGCTGCGCTCAGCAGGCAAAAGCCTTGAGCGCGACCGACGAGCGCGTCGAGCGCCGTGAGCGAAGACGACCCCAGCGGCACCAGGGCACCGGTGGGGTCGAGACGAAACAGGGCGGTGACGGTTTGCTCGGGCACGGCCAGGTAGACCTGCGCGTCGTCGCTGGTCGCAAAGACGTTGTAGAAGTTTTCGACCGGCGTCACCGTGACGGTGTCGCGCCCGCCGTCGGGCATGATTCGGGTGCCCTCGACGGCGAAGGCCGAGCCCGTGAAGCGCCGCTGAAACACCGCCGCGAACGCGTCGGTCGTCGCGAGGCCTGGTCGCCCTCCGCTCGAATTGGGGAGCGCCACGTCGGTGATGCCGAGACCACCGCCGTCGGGCGTCACCAAAACCGCTTTGACGATGCCGCCGCCGTTGTCGAAGCGAAGCAGGAGCCGTTCGCCCCATATCGCCACTTCGGCATAGGGCGTGTTCGCAAAGCCCACCGTCACCGAGCCGGAGAGCGGCCGACCTCGGTCGTCGAAGCGCCGGGCCATGACCAGGTCGTCGCCGTCGCGTGAGTCGAGCCAGACGGCGTAC
>JBGAIY010000483.1:0-5651 GCA_044225205.1 Myxococcaceae bacterium
GCTGTTTGCTTCGGCCGTACCCGTATACGTCGGCGTCGCAATGTTGGTGACCGAGCCATTCGCCGGGCTGACCACGACGGGTGCCGCGGGCGCCGTTCGGTCGACCTGGGTCGACGTTTGGTTGCTCGTGACGTTCTTGTTCGTGACGCCGACCTTGTAGGCCATGGTCGCCGTGTTGAGGTACGTGCCTTCGGGGGCGGTGACCGTGACGGTGACCGACCCCGAGGCCGCGGGGGCGAGGTTGCCCAATGACCAGGTCACCGTGTTGGCGGCATTCGTGCCGCCTCCGGTCGCCGAGACGAAGGTCGTGCCCGTTGGCAACACGTCGGTGATGGTGGCGCTGTACGCCGTGGCCGAACCGGTATTCGTGTACGACAGCGTGAAGGTGAAGTTGACGGCGTTGGTCGCGGCCGGCGCCGACTTCGTGAGCGTGATGACGGGTTGGGTCGTCGTCGTCAGGCCCTCGGTCTCGAACAAGCTGTCGAGAAACAGGCGCGGCCCGTTCGCGAGCGGGTGCGTCGAAATGGGCATCGTCGTGCTGTAGTTGTGGCCCGCGAGGTAGCTCACCTTGCCCTTCGCGGTATTGCCGTCGATGTAGCCGGTCAGCCACGACATGCGGGTCAAGAACGGTGACCCTTGCCGGTCGAGCAGCACCGTCGAGTTCGAATACAGCCCCGAGCCGCTCGCCAGGCCGATCGACTCGACCGCGCCGTTGTCGACGGTGAACGTGCCGTCGAACTGGTTGAACAGGCTGTCGGCAATGCGAATGTTGACCGGGTTCGCCGCGTTGCCCGCGCCGTCGTCGGTCAGGCCAGCGTCGCTCAAGAAGTGACCGTTGGGGTCATTCTCGAACGTGGTGATGGCTGCGCACTCCATGAACGCGTGGGTGTTCGGCCCCAGAGACAACCACCCGCGCACCTCGCGAATCGCCTCCGAGTTGCCCGGGGGGTCGTAGTGCATCGACGTGAGTTGGTCGTAGGCGGCCGTGCCGTCGCTGTTGAACAGCACGCCGTCGAACGCGCCGCCGGTCGCGCTCCCGGCGACTTGTGCGATGGTGACCGAGCCCGGGCTGGTGAGCGACCAGGTGTTGCCGTTCGGGTCGCGAATGTTGGCTTGGTTGAGAAACGTGTAGGCAATGGCCTCGTTGCCGTCTTCGAATACGGCAATGCGGGGGGCCGCGACCAACGTCTTCTGCACGTCGGCGCTGAACTGTGCGGTGGCGACGTGCACGTTCGTCACCGAGTCGGCCGCCAAATACGCGTCGATGATCGGCAGCGCCGTCGCGGAGTCGGCCGCGGCGATGACGAACGGCCCCGCGCGGTAACTGACGGTGCCCAAGCTCGTGCCCGTTTCTCGCTGCGTCACCGCCGCCGTGAAGTCGACCACGCCCGCGTCTTTGCCGGTCTTCGACACTCGGGCCACCGGCACGTTCGCCTGCAACAAGCGGTAGACGAGGCCAAACGCGCGCAGGGTGCCGTTGTCTTGGCTCGCGGTGTCCATCGGAATGATGAGCGAACCGACGGCGAAGCTCTGCACGACCGCGTCTTCCCGAACGGCCAACGTCGTTTCAGGGGCCGGCCGGGCCCCCTCGCAACCGGTCACCGCCGCCGCCAACGCCAAAAGCCACATCGCGTGCAGTGATTTCATGGAGCAACTCCTTCGACTTTCTCTTTTTCGCCGGTCGTCACGACGAACTCGACCCGGCGGTTGTTTTCTCGGCCAGCTGCGGTGGTGTTGACGTCGGCGGGGCGGTCGGGGCCAAAGCCCTTCGGCTCGAGGCGGCTCGCCGCGACGCCCTTCGCCGTCAAGAAGTCACGCACCGATTCGGCGCGGCGCTGCGAGAGCACCCGGTTCGCGTCGGGTTTGCCGACGTTGTCGGTGTGCCCTTCGATGACGACGTGCTGAATTTCTGGGTGCTCGGCCAACACCCGAGCCACCTGGGTGAGCAGCTCGAAGCTCTTCTCTTTGATGGTCGCTTTGCCGGTGTCGAAGAACACCTTCTCTTTGATCACCAATTTTTCGCGGGTGATGACGACGAGCTGCTTCTGCGCCTTCGGGCAGCCCTGGTTCGCGGGCTCTCCCTTTTCTTTGGGGCAGTTGTCGAGGTCGTCGGGCACGGTGTCACCGTCGGAGTCTTTGACGGGGCAACCGCGCCGGTCGGCCGGGCCGACCTCGTTCGGGCACACGTCGTCTTTGTCGAGCGTGCCGTCGCCGTCGGTGTCGGGCCACGGGCACCCTTTGTTTTCTTTGGGGCCCACGACCGACCCGCACGCATCGTCGTGGTCGTTCACGCCGTCGTGGTCAGCGTCTCCCCACGGGCAGCCCTGGTTGTCGACCGCGCCGGCCTCGTCGACGCAGCGGTCTTTGGCGTCGGCGACGCCGTCGTGGTCTCGGTCGGGGCAACCGGCGAGCGAGGTCAGGCCCGGCACCGTCGGGCAGTCGTCGTGGTCATCGGTGACGCCGTCGTTGTCGGTGTCGCGCACCGGGCAGCCCTTGAGCGCCTCGACGCCCGCCTCGGTCACGCACTGGTCGTCGCCATTGCGTATGCCGTCGTGGTCAATGTCGAGCTCGGGGCAATTCTTCGGCTCGTACGGTTGGCCTTCGGCGCAATGGGTTCGGGGGTACACGAAGCTGAGCCCCGCGAAGACGCGAAACGCCGGAGTGCCCGGCATGCGACCGAACCCCGGGCCACCCATCACAAACAGGTCGAGGGGCCCCACCGGCGCGCGGCCTCCGACGAGCACCTCGAGCGAACCCGACGTTCGGGTGAACGGCAACCAGCCAATGACGTCGAGCTCGCCGCGAATGCCGTCGTTCGTGGTGGTGAGGTTCGCTCCCAGCTGCATCAAGCTGCCCACTTCGTCGGCAATGGCCGGCGCGTCGGGGCTCAACACCGACCCTTTGCGCAGCAACGCCCCCACTTCGAGCCCCGCGCGCAACAGGCCAAAGGCCCGGCCCACGCCGACGCGCGGGTTGAAATTCGCCGTGCCGTCACGGGTCAACGCCTTGCTGCTCCCCCAGGGGAAACTCAGGCCCAGTTGAATGCCGAGGTCGAGCGGCTGCCCGCGCTCTTGCGACAACAGCCCGACCCGCGCCTGCAGCCACGGAGTGCCAAGCCCCGCGGCCGACACCGGCGCCACGTCGGTCAGCGTGTCGCCCTTTTGGTACAAGACCACCGGCACCTGGAGCCCCACTTCGAGCCACCGCGTGATGCCGTACGCGGCCAACACGTGCGCGGTCAGCCGGCTCTGCACCACCGCTCCCACGCGACCGCCGTCTTCGAGCAACACGAGCGGGTTGTGTTGGTAGTCGACCAGCAACGACGCACGAACTTGCCGCTCGGCCATCAAGTCACCAGTACCGAGCACCAGCCCCGACGTCGCCGACGGGTTGAAGGTCAGGTGTTCGAGCTCGAAGCCAGGCAACGTGCGTTGTGCAAGCCCGCTCGCGCTCACCAAGGTGAGCGCAAGAAACGAAAGCCGAAAAAGGGGCATGGAGCGCTTTTAGGCGGTCCTCTTTTGTGAAGCCAAGAATCGGCGAAGGCCGTTTCAGTGGGGCGGCACCGGGCGCCCCACCTCCTGCGCACTTTCTGTAGCGGGCGCTACACGAACACTGGCACCTGTTTCGACGATCTGCTGAATCAGCGAGTCATGAAAAAGAGCATGGTGTGTGTGGTTGTACTCCTCCTGACGGCCTGCCCAGAGAAGCGTGAGCTCGCGGGGCCCGCCGCGGGGCCCCAAGCGCCGACGCCCGGCAAGACCGACGCACCGGCGGCGGCTTTGAGCGGCGACGCGGGCTCGAGCGCGAAACCGAAACATGGCTCGCTCTCGCGCGCCGAATTCAACCAGCGCGCACAAGAGCACTTCACGCCGCTGTTCTGGCGCAGCGACGCCAACGACAACCGCGTCATCGACCCCGAAGAACTGGTCGTGCTCGTGGGGCCGCACGGTCTCAAGCGCCAAGACTTCGTCGACGACCACGGCTTCACCCCACTCTTTGAAAAGACCTACGAGACGCTCACGGCGCCGTTCGACTTTTCAAAGGCCGACCCGGCCGAAAAGAAGCGCCTCGAATTGCTGCAAGCCGAATTGGAGCAAGGCCGACCGACGCTCGTCGAGACCGACTTCTCGAAGTCGAGCGAGCAAGACCGGGCGATCATTTCGCACTTGCTCAGAGCCTCGGCGCTGGTCGACACCATTTTCAACAAGCAGCGCGGCAGCCACGCTCTGCAGAGCCAAGTGCCCGCGACCGACGTGCTGAGCCAAGCGGTGTTCTACCGAAACCACGGCCCCTGGTGCGTCGCGCCGAAAACCGAGAAAGACCCCGACTGCAACGCGCTCGCGTCAAAGCCCAAGCACGTGTCGGGGCTCTACCCGGCCAAGCTGCAAGACGACCCGAAGTTCTGCGAGCTGCTCCAAAAAGAGCGAAACGCGGCCGACCTGATGGGCCATTTTTCAGTCGTGACCGAAGGCGCCGTTGGCACCAAGCACAACCCGGGCTTCACCACCGTGCCGTACAACGTCGCATACGCCGACGACATGAAAGCCGTGGCCGACGAGCTGACGCAAGCGGCCAACGCCATTGCCTCGGCTGACGAACAAGCCTTCAAGACCTACCTGCTCGCCGCCGCCAAGGCCTTCACCACGAACGACTGGGAGTCGGCGAACGCCCCGTGGGTCGCCATGGGCCCGACCAACTCGAAGTGGTTTCTGCGCATTGCGCCCGACGAAGTGTACGACGAGCCCTGCGCGTGGAAAGCGGGGTTCGCCGTGCAGCTCGCGCGCATCAACCCCGATTCGCTCGAATGGCAAAAGAAGCTCGAACCCGTGAAGGGCGACATGGAAAAGACGTTGGCCGCGTTCGCCGGGCCCCCGTACAAAGCGCGTGACGTGAAGTTCAAGCTGCCCGACTTCATCGACGTGGTCGTCAATTCGGGTGACCAGCGCTCGTCGCACGGGGGCACCGTCGGCCAGTCACTGCCGAACTGGGGCAAAGTCGCCGACAAGGGGGGCCGCACGGTCGTCATGACCAACCTCTTTACCGACGTCGACAGCGCCCAGGCGCTGAACGACCAAGCCGCCTCGCTGCTGTGCACGGCGACCATGAAACAGTTCACGACCGACCCCAAAATCGCCAACACCAGCGTGCTGCTGCACGAGGCGTCGCACAACCTGGGCCCGGCGCACGAATACAAAGTCAAAGGCAAGGTCGACGACGAAGTGTTCGGCGGCCCGCTCGCGTCGATGCTCGAAGAACTCAAGGCCCAGACCAGCGCGCTGTACTTTTCTGAGTGGCTGGTCGACCGCGGGCTGTCGACCAAAGAAGACGCGCTCAAGACCCACGTGCGCGACGTGACGTGGGCCTTCGGCCACATTTCGCGCGGCATGTACGACGGGGCCGGCAAGGCCAAGCCCTACAGCCAGCTCGCGGCCATTCAGCTCGGCACGCTGCTCGACGCCAAAGTGCTCGAGTGGAAAAAAGACGAAAAAGCCGCGAACGGCCAAGACGTCGGCTGCTTCGAAGTCGACCTCGAGAAGTGGAAGCCGATCTTCGGCGGGATGGCCAAGCGGGTGCTCATCATCAAAGGCACGGGCGACAAGAAAGACGCCGAGCTGCTCAAAGCCACCTACGTCGACAACGCGAACGACGCG
>JBGAIY010000484.1:0-5944 GCA_044225205.1 Myxococcaceae bacterium
CCACAGCGAACTTGCTCCGTCATGCTGGGCTCCGGCGCACGGGGCTCAGTTTGGCCCAGGTCTCGGCCGACGACCAGCACTGTCCCCACGGTGGGGCCTCCCCGCGATTTTCGATTGATTTTTACCGCGAGCGCCGCTTCATCGCCGTTGTTGACGCGCCCGGGTGGCGTTTGACACTTTTCACCTCGGTTGGTGTCGTTTGGCAGGAGAGACCAGGCAGCAATGGCGATGACGAAGCTCGGGAGCTACCAGCTGCTCCGGCCGATTGGCCAAGGCGGCATGGGAGAAATTTGGCTCGCCGAGCAGGTGGGGCCTGGTGGGTTCAAGCGCCCCGCCGTCGTCAAGCGGCTCAAAGAGAGCCTCACCGACGAAGACGAATTTCTCGAAATGTTTCTCGAAGAAGCTCGGCTCGCGGCGCTCATTCACCACCCGAACGTGGTGTCGGTGTTCGAGTTCGCGCGTGAGGGCGACACCTACTTCTTGGCGATGGAATATGTGAACGGCATCACCTTGCGTTCACTGCTCAAGTTGGCGCGGCAAAAAGGTGAATTGCTGCCGGAGCCGATCATCGCCAGCATCGCGGTGCAGGCGCTCCAGGGGCTCGCCGCCGCGCATGAGCTGGTCGACGAGCACGGCCAGCCGCTGCACCTGGTGCACCGCGACATCAGCCCCGACAACATCATGGTGGCGTTCGACGGCATGGTGAAGGTGCTCGACTTCGGCATTGCCAAGGCGCGCACCAGCGCGGCGCAAACCCGGGTCGGCACCATGAAGGGCAAGTTGTCGTACATGCCTCCCGAAGCGGCGCTCGGCCAGCCGCTCGACGCCCGCGCCGACCTCTGGTCGATGGGGGTCGTGCTCTACGAAGCCGTCACCCAACGGCGCCCGTTCGCCGCCGACAACGACGCGGCGGTGTACGCCGCGGTCGTCAACGCCGACCCGTTGCCGCCCCTCGGCGTGAACCCGACCACGAGCCTCGCGTTCGATTCGATCATTCGCATGGCGTTGGCCAAGTCTCCCGACGACCGGCCTCCGACCGCGCGCGCCTTCGCCGAGACCTTGCTGCAGTTGCCGGGGGTGCCGGTGGCCCAGCGCGAGTTGGGCGAATTCATTCGTGAATTCGTCGGTGAGGCGACCGAGTCGAAGCCGCCTCGACCCGCGGCGGCCGCGCCCGAAGTGAGCGACCGCTACTTCATGTCGTTCTCGGGGTCACACCAGGTGAGTCAGGCCTGGTGGTGGGCGCTGTTGGCGCTCGTCGCGGTGTTTGCGCTCGGGGCGCTGGCGCTGTGGCAGGGCGGGGCCTTTGAGACGCCCCGCGAACACGAAGCCGACCTGGCTTTTGAGCGGGCGACACCCGACCTGCCCAAGGTCGACTTGCGCGCCACGCCCCCAGCCCGGCTCGACGGTTCGACGACGTGGCCCGAGGTCGATTCGGGCGCGAGCGCCGCGGCCCTCGAGGCGGCAGATTCAGGCGCTCGCGAAGCGCTGGCCGTGGCCCCCACGCCAGTCGACGCGGGGCCCGAGCCCGTCAAGGTGGTCGAAAAAGAACGACCGGCCGGTCGTGGCACGTTTCTCGAGATCCGCGCGACGCCGTGGGCCGACATCACGCTCGACGGCAAGTCGCTCGGGCCAACACCGCTCGGCGCGGTGCGGGTAAGGCCCGGCAACCACGTGCTGGTGCTGTCAAACCCGCAGCTCAAGAAGCGCCGGGTCGTGCAGGTCAACGTCGAGGCGGGCAAGACCAAGCGCGTCGCGGTCGACCTCGACTGAGCCGTCGTCACTTCGGGGCGGGCGGGGCCTCGAGTGCGGCGAGGCGCACAGGCGGGCGAGGGGCTGAAGTGGGCCGCGCGCTCGGCTTCGAGGCGGGCTCTGCGGGAGCGACGCGGCGCTCCGCACGCCCAGCCGGCATAGACCACGATGATGACCGCCATGAGCCCGGGTTCGAGCACGCGGTTCCACACCAGTGACCATTGGCGGGCGAAAGAAGACTGGGCGCGCTTTCCTGAAAGACCGTCTGGGCTTGTCGGCGCAGCCGCTCGGCGTGTTCGGCCGAGACGTCAGTTCGCGGCAAGGCCCGCAAGGCGACAACAAGGTTGTCGTCGTCGTCAGTCATCGAACACCTCCGACTGGCGCGAGCGCGCCGGCTTCATGGAGTTGCTCGGCCAGCCGGCTCCGAGCACGAGACAGTCGTTGTCGCAGGGCCTCGGGCTTGAGGCCCAAGACGGCGGCGGCCTGGGCTGGGCTCAGCCCTTCGACCCCGACCAAGAGCAGCACTTCGCGGTCGCTCAGAGACAGCGCGCGCAGGCCGCGCTCAACGGCCCGTTCGGCTTGTGAGGCTTCGACCGCGTCGAACGGAGTCAGCGTCGTCTCGGTCTTTGACGCCCAGAGCACTTCGCTCAGGCGGGCGAAGTCGACGAGCCGCCAGCGCTGGTGGCTGCGAACGAGGTTGCCCGCCACGGTAAAGAGCCAGGCCGCCAAGTCGGTGTCTTCGGCGAGTGTGGGGGCCGAGCGCGCCAGCCGAAGAAACACGTCTTGTAAGAAGTCTTCGGCGAGGTCGCGGCGGTTGCAGAGCCGCGCGAGGTAGGTGAAGAGCCGGGGCCGAAAGTGGGCATAGGCGGCGTCGAAAGCCGCGGGCTGCCCCGCGCGCAACCCGTTGACCCACTGGTTTGACCCCGTCGGCTCCATGAACGCCTCTTGAAACGCTCGACGCCGTGCTTCGTGACAGGCTGTCACGCCCCATTCGTTCGCGCGTTGTAACTCGCACGTCGCCCCGAAAGAGGAACCCGAAATGATTGAATTGATGAGAGATGGTGGTGTGCCGATGTGGGTGATTCTCGCCTTCGGCGTGTGGACACTGGTGGCCGCCGTGCAGTTTGTGCTCAGGCCGCAGCCGCACCGGGTGCTGTTCGTGGTGGGTCTGGGAGCGGCCACGCTGTTCGCGACGTTGTGTGGCTGGGCGTCGGCGGTGGGGGCGGTGTTCAAGGTCGTCACCTCTGAAGAAATCAGGCACGACCCCGATTTCGTGATCATGATGCTGCGGGGCTTTCAAGAGTCGCTGGCGAACCCGCTGCTCGGTTTCATGTTGTTGTCGTTGTCGGCGTTCGTTTGGGCGTTGGGGCTGCGTCGGTTGCCCCCACGCGCCTGAGCAAGCCGCCTCGCTTCTGTTCACCGCAGTACCACCCGTCGCACCCCGGTCTTTCGGCCGGCAGAGGAACGTCATGTCAAAAATCACTTGGAGTCTCGTCGTTGTCGCGGTGTTGGCCGTCGGTTCGCTGGCCGTGGCGGCGTCGCCTGCGGCCGACCCCGCGGCGCAAGCGGCTTGCGTGAAGGTGTTCGAGCGCGAGCGCGCCTGCACCGACACGTTCATACCCGCGCTGGTCGACCTGCGAATCAGCATCGACAAGCCGGCGGGCATGGCCGAGGCGGCCAAGAAAGAGGGGCGCGAGCGGTTCATCGCAGTCGCGCTCGAGGAGTGGAAGGGCGATTCGACCGACGCCGCCATCGCCAAGACCTGCGCGATGATTTCGGCTTCACCGAAAGCGCCGGCCATGGTGACCGCGAGTGAGAAGTGCGTGAAAGCCGACACCTGTTTGGCGTTCACCGACTGCGTCATACCCGTGTTGCGCACGAGCATGCGCTGACTTCGGGGGAGGCCGGTCATCGCCGGTTGCTGGGGGCCGCGAAGAGGGGCTTGTTTCGCACCAGCGCGTCGTAGACCCGGTGGCTCTGCAGGCCGTCGCCCGAGGGGCGAAGAAAGCGGCGCGCGATGACGGCGCCCAACGGCCGCTCCGGCGGTGGAGCCCGGCCCGTGACGTGACCGCGCGCTTCGTACACCTGGGCGTGAATGCGGCCCTTCACCGTGAGCGAATAGTCGTCGGGCAACACCAGCGCCGCGTGCAGGTCTTTCTGAACCAGCGTGGCGCCGTGGTTGTAGTACCCGTGAAAGACGCCCTCGACGAACAACGAGCCCGCGACGAAGAGCAGCGCCCCGCCCACGGCGATGTCGCGGGCGTGCAGGTCTCCCAACACCACCAAGAACGGGCCAAAGTCTTGTTCGCCGTTTTGAACGATGGTGTCGACGGTCAAATCTCCGTCGATGACGACGCCCGGCCCTACCCGCGGCGTGCTGGGCCCGGCCAGCGTTTCGCCATGGTCGAGCCGCAGGCGGGGCCAGTGGGTGTCTTGGTGAAAGACGAGGGCACGCCCGTTGCGCTCGAACGCGCTCGGCCACCCGTGTCGGAGTGCCGCCGCCGCACCTCGCCTTCGCAAGAAGCTCGTGGTCTCGGCGAAGTCGAGCGCGCTCAGGCGGCCTCGGTGGCCCGGCTTCTTCTCGCCGAGTGACCGGAGCAAGTCGTCGCCGAAGTGCGCGCGAGCCCAGTCGACCAAGGTCGGTCGGCGGGCGCGGGTCACCGTTGCGCCTCGCGCGACCAGGTGTTCGACCACGTCGACCCGATGTGAGTCGCACGCCACGTCGAGCACCGACTGCTTCGCTTTGGTCGGCCGGGCATTGACGTCGGCGCCGCGTTCGGTGAGCAATGCGACACAGCCCAGGTGGCCTGCTTGGGCCGCCAGCCACAGAGCGGTGCGCCCGTGCCCGTCGGGTTCGTCGACCGCCGACGCGGGCAGCGCCTCGAGCAGTTTCTGGAGGGGCCCGACCTCTCCGTTCGCGGCCGCGAGGCGAACGGCGTCGGCCGTCGGAGGGCCCGCCGAGCGCAACGCCTTCACCATGCGCGGGTCGTCGCGACGCTGGGCCAATTCGAGCGGGGTGAGTCGACCCGCGGGCATCTTCGCTCGCATCGTTGGGTCGGCCCCCGCCGCCAAAAGCCGCCGCACCATCGCCGCGCGGCTGTGGAGCACCGCGAAAAACAAGGCCGTGAAACCGTCGCTCCGACGTTCGTTCACGTCGGCGCCGTGGGCCAAAAGGTCTTCGGCCACGGTCAAGAAGCCCGCCATGGCGGCTCGCATCAAGACCGAGGTGCCTTTGGGGGTGTGCGCCCGTCGGAGGCGCGGCTGCGCGCGCAGCATCGCCAGCACCTTCGCTTCAGGCCCCGCTTCCATGGCGTCGAACACGTTGGTGGTGGGCAAGGGTTCTCCGCTCGAAAGGTTCGGCCGCGACATGCTACTCAATGAGAGCCCGCGCCTGGTTGGCGGCCTTGCTTGCCGTGGGGCGTGCGCGGCTTGTCGACCTGCCTTCTTGGCCCAAGCGAGTTCGGCCCCGACGTCGTGTTGCTCCCGGTGTACGACCAGCCGAGCGGGCGCCAACCCCGCCCCTTCGCCGCCTGGCTCGATGCCCAGCCCGCCTCCTTTCGTGAGCGCGGGTGCTGGGCCAGCCACGCGTTTTGCCGACGACCGTCGTCTCCGGGCGTGATGGGTTGCTCGAAGCCCTCGAGCGGGCACCCTCCCGTCACGCACTCGCCGGCGGAGTGCACCTGAAGACCGTGCATGTCACTCAGCCTTCGCGATGCGTTCGACCAGCAGCAGTGACCTTTGGGAACAGGGCGACCACCGCGGCCACCGCGGCGAGACTCAGCGCGAACGCGAGTGCGAAATGCCCGCTGTACCCGAAGTGGTGGGCGCTCACGCCACTGAGCGCCGAGGCCAGCCCACTGGCGATGACGACCGTCGACGCTTGGGCGGTGTAATCGCTCCCGCTGTGCTCGGGGCGGCTCCAGTCCATCATGCAGGTGAAGAGGGTGGCGGTGGCCATGCCGCTCGCGGCGTGTTCGACGCCCACCACCAGCGCCAGCCCATTCTCCGAAGGAAAGCGCAATGCCGCCGCGAGGTAGGTGGCGAGCGCCGCGGCTTGCACCACAGCTCCCGCCAACAGGGCCGTTTTTCGTCGAAAGCGACCGGCGAGCCAGCCGCCGACGAGCGCTCCGAACAGGCCAGCCACGAACCCCACCGTGCCCAGCACCCGGCCCACCGCCTCGAGACCCAGCCCATG
>JBGAIY010000485.1:0-5638 GCA_044225205.1 Myxococcaceae bacterium
CTTCGGCCGACGTGTTCGAGACCGACAAAGCCGTTGAAATTCGGCTCGACCTGCCGGGCGTCAACCCCGACGCCATCGACGTGAAGCTCGACGGAGAGGTGCTGACCATTACGGCCGAGCGCACCCGTGAGGCCACGTCAGAGAAAAATGGCTTCATTCGCCGCGAGCGCAGCTTCGGCAAGTTCGCCCGCTCGTTCACGTTGCCCTCGGGCCTCGACGGCACCAAGCCCGACGCGACCTACCGGCACGGAGTGCTGACGCTCACCTTGCCGAAGAAAGAAGAAGTGCAGCCCAAGACGCTCAAGGTGCGCGTCGAGGCGTAAGCAAACCGCCGCGCTTGTCGCACCCACCAACGCCCGCTCGCGCGTCGTCGTGAGTGGGCGTTCGTGCGTCAGCCGCAATTCGTCAACCCCGGTTGACAGCGCGCCGCCTCGCGGTGATTCATGCGGCATGGTCACCAGAACCAGCGAAGACTGGGTTCGCGAATATGCGAAGAGCCACACCCACCCGCTCAACCGGCTCACCCACACCTTCGGCATACCGATGATCGCCCTCGCGGTACCCCTCTTCGCGGTGGCGCCCTTCGTCGGTGGTGGGTTCTGGCGGTGGCCGGCCCTGCTGTTCGTCGTCGGCTGGGTCTTTCAGTTCATCGGCCACGCATTCGAAGGCAAGCCGCCAGAATTTCTGAAAGACTGGCGCTTTCTCTTTGTTGGCCTCAGGTGGTGGTTCGCCAAACTCTCCGGCCGCGCCTAGCCTCCCGCCACAACGAGACATTATTGCCCCATAACGGGCAATAATGACCCGAATGTTTGGTCTCTCGTTGGTTGAGTCTGAGTCAATTTGAGACCTTAGGCTCGGGCACGGCTGGTGCTCTGAACTGGAGGGCTCATGCAGCTTGCTCGAAAAATCACGCTCCCTTTGGCGCTCGCGGTGTTCGCGGTGCTGGGGGTGTCGGCGCTGTTCAGCGTTCGGCAAGAACTCGAGCTTCACGAGCAAGACGTGAAGCGCGACCAGGCGATTTCGGCGCGGGTGTTGGCTTTGGCCATGGAGCGTGAAGCGCAGCGCGCCTCGGTCGACGAGGCGATGAAGCTGTTGAACGAAGCGAACCGCGAACAAACGCGAGTGCTCTTCTTGTACCTCGAAGAAGACGAGTTCGAGAGCACCGGGTCGCTCGACGCGGCTTCGAAGGCGCAGCTGCTCAAAGGCGAGGCGCTCTTTCGGGTCGACAAAGAAGAATGGGGCTCGGCTTCGACCTTCATGCCCGTCACGTTTCCCACCGGGGCGCGCGGCGCGCTGTGGGTACAAGAGCCCCTGACGAACCAGCGAGACTCGATTCGCCGCATCGGCGTGGCCCAGGTCTTCAACGCCGTGACCTTGAGCGTCATTTGGGCGCTGGTCGCCATTGGGCTTGGGGCGATCATCATTGGCCGGCCGATGAAGACGCTCGCCGACAAGGCGCGCAAAGTCGGAGAAGGCGATTTGACGACGCCACTGGTCATTCACCAGAACGACGAAATCGGCGACCTCGCGCGCGAAATGAATGCGATGTGCGAAGAGTTGTTGGTTTCGCGTGAAAAACTCGAGCGCGAAGTGACGGCGCGCTTGCAGACCCAAGAACAGCTCAGACACGCCGACCGCATCAACACCGTGGGCAAGCTCGCGTCGGGCATTGCTCATGAGTTGGGCACGCCACTCAACGTGGTCACCGTGCGGGGCCGCATGGCGGCGTCGGGTGAAGTCACCGGCGCCGACGCGCAACAAAACGGCAAGGTCATCGTGCAGCAAGCCGAGACGATGACCCGCATCATTCGGCAGCTGCTCGACTTCGCCCGCCGCACGTCACCCGCCAAGACGCACGAGTCGCTGGGCACTTTGATTTCACAGACCATTTCCATGTTGGGGCCCTTGGCCGAAAAAAAGCAGTGCGACGTCGCGTTCACCGAACCCGACGCCGCGATTTTCGCCGAAATCGACCGGGGCCAAATTCAACAAGCGCTGACGAACTTGGTGATCAACGCCCTCCAAGCGATGACCAAGCGGGGCACGATTTCGGTTTCGCTCAACCGTGAACTGGCGCGCCCCCCCGCCGACGTCGGTGGCCCCGAAATGCAGTACGCGCGCTTGGTCGTGCGCGACACGGGGGCGGGCATTGCCCCTGAGGTCTTGCCGCGCATTTTCGAACCGTTCTTCACCACCAAAGACGTCGGCGAAGGCACCGGCCTCGGCTTGTCGGTGACCTGGGGCATCGTTCGCGACCACCGCGGGTGGATTTCAGTGACCAGCGAAGTCGGGCAAGGCACCGAGTTTTCAATTTTTCTGCCGGTGACAGAAGACCCCACTTTCGAGTCTCGGGGGCGCCAGGCCCCGGCCCGGCCAGCCCCTCTCGGGGAGAATCGCGCGGCATGAGGTTGGCAGTTCGCGACGCACCAGACCAACGCAGCAGATTTCGACGTCACGAGGTGAACACATGATGGGCCGTATTTTGGTGGTCGAAGACGATTCAGCGATGGCGCAGTTGCTCGAAGAAGGGCTGACCCGCCGAGGGTTCACGGTCAAAGCGGTCAACACGGGCGACGCCGCCCTCACGGCGATCGCGGCGACCGACTTCGACGCGGTCGTCACCGACTTGCACATGAAAGGCCTCGACGGGCTCGCGCTGTGCGAGCGAATCGTCGCGGGTTTTCCCGGTACGCCGGTCATCGTCGTGACCGCGTTCGGCAGCCTCGAGACGGCGATCAAGGCCATTCGGGCGGGCGCGTACGACTTCATCACCAAGCCGTTCGAGCTCGAGGCGTTGTCGCTCGCGCTGGTGCGCGCGGTACAGCACCGTCAGCTGCGCGACGAAGTGCGCCGCTTGCGCGACGAGGTGGGGCACTCGAAGGGGTTTAGCGGCATCGTCGGCGAGAGCCAGCCCATGAAAGAAGTTCGGCTGCTGCTGACCCGCATTTCAGACACCGACACCTCGGTGCTGATCAGCGGAGAGAGCGGCACCGGCAAAGAAGTCGTCGCCCGGGCCATTCACGAGCAGAGCCGCCGCCGAGCGGGGCCGTTCGTCGCCATCAACTGCGCGGCCATGCCCGAGCACCTGCTCGAGAGCGAACTGTTCGGCCATTCGAAAGGCGCGTTCACCGACGCCCGGCAAGCGCGGGCGGGCCTGTTCATTCGCGCGCAGGGCGGCACGCTGTTTCTCGACGAAATTGGCGAAATGCCCATGGGCCTGCAGCCGAAGCTCTTGCGTGCGCTGCAAGAGCGCAAAATTCGCCCCGTCGGAGGAGACGAAGAAGTGCCCTTCGACGCGAGAATCATTTCGGCCACCAACCGCGACCTCGAGACGGCCATTGAAGAGAAGCGGTTTCGCGAAGACCTGTTCTTTCGCATCAACGTCATCAACGTGCACTTGCCGCCCCTGCGGGTGCGCAGCAACGACGTGCTGCTGCTCGCGCAGTATTTCGTGCGCACGTTCGCCGAAAAAGGCCGCAAGAACGTCGTCGGGCTCTCGCCGCAGGCCGCCGACAAGCTCATGGCCTACGCGTGGCCCGGCAACGTGCGTGAATTGCAGAACGTGATCGAACGGGCGGTGGCGCTCACCACCTACGAGCAACTCACCGTGCAAGACCTGCCCGAGAAGATTCAGAAACCTCGGCCGCAAGACACGAATTCGAACGCCGAAGACGTGCTCATTTCAATGGAAGAAGTCGAGCGGCGGCACATTCTGCGGGTGCTCCAAGCGGTCAATGGCCACCGCACGCAGGCCTCGAAGATTTTGGGGCTCGACCGCAAGACGCTCTACCGAAAGCTCGAGCGCTACGGGCAACCCGAAGAGCAGCCAGCGACCACGCCGGTCTCGAACTAGCCCAAAGCAAGGTGTGACGTGAATCGCCTGGGTCTGTTGGTTCTGGTGTTGGGTTGCGCGGCGAACGCCGCGACGGGTGACGCCCCCGCGCTCGATTTGGCGAAGCTGCCCGAGCCGAACGAAGTCGCCCGCCTCGTGTGGGAACACGCGCCCGACCTGGCGCAAGCGCGCGCCAAGGTCGGCCTGGCGGAGGCCGACGTGTGGCGCTCGGAGCTGCTGCCGAACCCCACCTTCGACTTCGGGTGGTCGGGCCTCACCGTGGGTGAAACAAACCCCGCGGGGCTGACCCTGGGGCAGACGCCCTCGTACACCTTCACGCTCAGCGAAACGTTCGAGCTGGGCAAGCGCGGGCCCCGCCAAACCGCCGCTCGGCTCGGCCGCCGGGCGGTGTCGTTCGAAGGGTGGGAGGCCCTGCGCCAGCGTTTTCTCGACGTGGAGGGCCGCATCGCCGAAGTCGCGTCGGCCGAAGTGCGCATCGCCGCGCTCGCCGACGCCGCCGACGACGCGGCGAGGCTCACCGTGCTGCAACAGGCGCGCGCCAGCAAAGGAGACACCTCGGGCCTCGACGCCGACCGCGCCCGCCTCGAAGAGCAGAAGATTCTGTCGAACTTGGGCGAAGCCCGAGAAAACCTGCAGAACGCGCTCATCGAGTGTTCGCACGCGGCGGGGTTGAACTGCCTGCCTTTCGGAGCGCCCGAACGCGCCCAAGCGTTTCTCGAAAAAGCCCGAGAACTCGACCCGCCCCACGACCTCGGCGCTCGGCCCGACCTCAAGTCGCTCGAAGCCCAGGCCCAGGCGGCCCAAGCCCAGGTCACCCTGGCCGAGCGGCGCGCGTTGCCCGACCCGACGGTGCGCCTGGGCTACGTGCGAGACCAACTCGTGATCGCGGGCGACCAACCCAACGCGTTGTTCGTCGGCGTCAGCGTGCCCCTGCCCATCTTCGACCACGGCCAAGCCGACGCCCAGGCCGCCCGGGTTCAAGCCGAGCTCGCCGAGACGACCCGCACGCTGCTCACCCGCCAAGCTCAAAACGACGTCGTGCGGTTGCGCAAGCAACTCGAGCAAGCGAAGAAACGCCAGCAAACGCTCACCACCCAAACCTTGCCGCTCGCGCGCCAAGTCGTCGAGAGCCTCGGCAAGACCGTGTTGGTGGGTGGCGCGCCCATTCAAGACCTGTTGCTCGCGCGCCGCACGTTGCAAGAGCTGGTCGTCGACTCGGCCGACGTCGATTTGTTGGTGGCTCGGCTCACCCTTGAACTTGACCGCGTGACCGGCCGAGGCGCCGCGGTGCCCGCGCCGCTCGAGCCGTACGTGAAAACACCTTCTTCACCCTGAACGCTTCGAGGGAGTCTGACCGATGTCTCAACTCAACCCACCGTCTGCCGCGGCGACCAAGCCGACCGAAGCCAGGCCCGACGAACCGGCCCGACGAGCGCCACCGCGCGGAGCGATCATCGGTTTGGTGGTCGTCGCCGTCATCGGTGCCGCCGCGTGGTTCTTCAAGCCCGCCACCAAAGCCGCCGGCAGCACCGACGCCGCCGTGCACGTGAACGGCGAAGTCGTCACCATCGAAAAGGGGGCGCCCCAGTGGCAGTACTTGGAGATTTTGACCGCGAGCCTTGCTCCCGCCATTCACCCGCTGCCCGTGCCGGGCCGGGTTGAATTCGACGAGAACCGCTCGGCGTCGGTCGGCGTGCCGCTGCCCGGCCGGGTCGAAAACGTGCTCGTGCGGTTCGGCGACCGCGTGAAAAAGGGCCAACGCCTCATTTCGGTGCGCTCCGGCGC
>JBGAIY010000486.1:0-5741 GCA_044225205.1 Myxococcaceae bacterium
CTCGTTGGTGAAGGCCGAGGCCGACAAGAAGGCCCGAACGTTTCGGGGGGCGAAGCCCGCAGAATTCGAAGCGATTCGTGGAGCACTCGACAAGGCCGAGCGTCGCGGCAAGTACCTGATGTTGTCGTTTTCAGACGGCCACGGTCTGGTGGCCCACTTGGGCATGACCGGCAAGTTCGTCAAACGGCCCGCGGGGGTCGACGAACCCTACAGCCGTGCGAAGTTCGTGCTCGACTCCGGTGACGTGATTCACTTTCGCGACGCGCGCCTGTTCGGCCGCATGGAGCCCCTCAAAGACCAGCGCTTCACGGCCAATGACGCGATCGCCGCGTTGGGCCGCGACCCGCTCGTCGACGGGTTGACCGCCGAGCAGCTGCGCGCCGAAGTGGGCGCGTCGAAGCAAGACCTCAAAGTCGCCCTGATGGACCAAAGCCGAATCGCTGGGCTCGGCAACATTCACGCGGCCGAAGCGCTGTTTCGGGCGAAGCTGCACCCGGCCCGCAAGCCCGCTTCGCTCGGCGCCGACGAATGGGCCCGCTTGGCGAAAGCCATTCACGACACCATCGCGTTCGCGCTCGAGGCCGAGGCCGGCGAAGAAATTCAATACCTCGAAGAGGGCGGCACCGAGAACCCCTTCTTGGTCTACGGCCACGACGAAAAGGCGCCCTGTTCGGTCTGCGGCGCGGTCATCGCGTCGTTCGACCAAGGTGGGCGAACGACGTACTTTTGCCCGGGCTGTCAGGTCGCCCCCAAGGGGTGGCGCGCGCCGGCCGAACCGAAACCGAAACAGAAGGCGAAAGCCGCGAAGGCCCCCGCGCCCAAGCCCGGCCGCGCCGTCAACCGCGCGGCCAAGACCACGCGCTCCAGGAGCAAACGATGAAGCCCGGCCTCGACCACGTTGCCATTGCCGTCAAAAACCTCGAGCAGGCGGTTCGCTACTACGTCGACGTGCTGGGGTTCGCGGAGCCGGAGCTCGAAGAGGTGGCCGACCAGCAGGTGCGCACGGCGATTTTCGGCCACGCGACGGGCCGCATCGAGCTCATTTGCCCGACCACGAGCGACTCGTCGGTGGCCAAATTTCTCGAGAAGCGAGGAGAAGGGCTCCATCACATTTGCGTCGAAGTGGTCGACATTGAGGCAGCCCTGCGAGACTTGAAGGCCAAAGGGGCCCAGCTCATTGACCAAACCCCGCGCATTGGGGCGGGAGGCGCCCGAATCGCTTTCGTGCACCCCAAAGGCGCCCACGGGGTGCTGACCGAGCTGCGCCAAGGCCGTTCGCCGGTGTCGTGATCGCGGTCAAACGGCCGAATTGTGAGCACCGAACGAGGTCATTCGGCTTCGCCGACGCAATGACTGGCTGGGTTCTTCGTCAGGTGGGGCGCTTGTTTTGCTTGGAGCGCCCGGCGAGGCGTGGTTTACGTCGCGCGGCAGAATCTTCAGTCTTTTCGAGGAGAAAGCGTCTCATGTCTCGCATTTTCACGACGGCATTGCTCGCGCTGGCAGCGCAAACTGCGTGGGCGCAAGACGGGGGCACCTCGCTCTCGCCGACGCCCGCGACCGACGCGGAGGCCATGCGACGCGACCTCGACGCCGCCCGCCGAGAAGTCAAAGACCTCCGCGAAGAAATGCGGGCCCAGCTGGCGAACCAGTCGCTCTCGCAGGGGTGGCAAGAAGACTGGGTCGACGAAAAGCGCAAGCTCGAGCTCTTCACGATGGACGGGTATTTGCGCGTGCGGCCCGACCTGTTCAACAAGTTCGACTTGGGGCGGCCGGCCGACCCGGCGGGCTACAAACTGTGGCCGGGCTCTCCGTTGTCGAACGCCGAGCGCACCAACGCCGGCGTCAACATGCGCTTTCGCATGGAACCGACGCTCAACATTTCAGAAGAAGTGCGCATTCGCGCGCAGATCGACGCGCTCGACAACCTGGTGTGGGGTTCGACGCCCGACTACGCGTTCAGCCGCAACGCCACCAACGGCTACTGGTACGACCGCAACGAGTTCTCGGTCTTTTCAAGCGCGCAGTCGCCTCCGACGAGCGGCATCAATTCGCTGACCAGCTCCATCAACGTGAAGCGGGTCTGGGGCGAGGTCTCGACGCCGGTGGGCATTTTGCGCTTCGGCCGCATGGGCAGCCACTGGGGCTTGGGGTTGTTGCACAACGACGGCAACGGGCTCGACAACGACTGGGGTGACACGGTCGACCGGGTGATGTTCGTGGCCGAGCCGATCAGCGGTTTCTACGTGACGCCGATGCTCGACTTCAACGTCGAGGGCATTCTGTCGCCCAAGCAGCTCGAGGGTGGCCAGCAGTTCGACCTGTCGAACTCCGACGATTCGCACAGCTTCATTCTGGCGGTCGCGCGCCGCGACACCGAGACGCAACGCCTCGCGAAGCTCGACAGCGCGCAGACGGTGTTCAACTACGGTTTGCACTTCACCTACCGGGTGCAGCGCAACGATTCGATCGACTACTTGTCGAACCCCTTGCCGCAGACCGACGGCCAGGCCTCGAGCACGGCGGGCACGGGTTGGGTGCAGCGCGACGCGAAGCTCTTCATGCCCGACTTGTGGGCCAAGGTCGAACGCAAGAACTGGCGCATCGAAGCCGAGTTCGCGTCGATTTTGGGCTTCGTCAACAACCGGGCGCTCAGCGGCGGCGAAGCGGGCATCACCGGCAAGAACCAGCGGCTCGACGTGTGGCAGTTCGCCGCGGTGGTGCAGGGCGAGTACAAGTTGCTCAACGGCGACCTCGAGCTCGGTGGTGAAATTGGGTTCGCTTCGGGTGACAAGGCGCCGGGGTTCGGCAACTACCCGCGCCGCACGCAGAAGCTCAACGCCGACGGCACGCCGGTGGCGGGCGTCATTGACGGCCCTCAGTACAACTGCACGGCGTCGGGCTGTCTCGACAACACGTTGCGCGCGTTTCGGTTCAACCGCGACTACCGCGTCGACATGATTCTGTACCGCGAGTTGTTGGGCGGGGTGACCGACAGCATCTACATCAAGCCGCGGGCGAGCTACCGCATCACCAATGGCTTCACCGCGTTCGCGGCGCTGATCTATTCGCGGGCGATTTACGCCGAATCGACTCCGTCGTCGGGTACGGGCACGACGCCCGACGTGAATTTGGGGCTCGAGGTGAATGGCGGCGCCCGGTACGAGACCGAAGACGGTTTTTTTGGCCAAGTGCAATACGGCGTGCTGGTGCCGCTGCCTGGTCTCGCGGCGCAAGACCCGTCGAACCCCGGCATCGTCAAGCAGCTCGACGTGGCCCAAGCGGTGCGCGGTAGCATCGGCATCAAGTTCTGACTCGGGCCAGCCGCGTGCGTTCGCGTTGGTGGGCCGTCGCAGCGTGGGTCGTGGCGCTCGCGGCGTGCGGAGTCAAAGGCCCTCCGCGGCCACCGCTCGACGAGGTGGCTTCGCCGCCGCCTCCTCCGCCGGCGATCGACGCTGGGTGCTGTCGTCAGGCACCGAACTGACGAAACGCCGGTTTGGGCGCCTGACATCGCGCAGGCCTGGTTCGAGCATGTTGGCGCGTTGCCTCGCCCTGGGTGTTGCGTCGTCGGCTCCGGTTGCTCGCGCGCCCGCGCCCAGCGACTGCGAGGGAGGCGATTCGACGAACGTGTTGGCGCACGGTCTCGAGGCGGTTACCTCGCGCGCCCTGCCAGCTGGCGTCGAGCGCGACGTTGCGGGTGGGGTGACCGTCACGTCACCGTCGCCGCCGTGCCGTTCGAGCATCGTGCTCGGCGGTGGTGCCTTCATTGGCCCAAATGAAATCAACGGCGAAGCGGTGACCATCGGCGCGCGCTGGGAGGCGAACACCGACCGCGAAACGCCGAGGTTTTTCGATGACCAGCGCTGGGCCGGTACTCGACGTTGACGTGGGTGCCGACGCTCGTGGGTGCCGCGGCGCGGGCGACTCTGCGTCTCACGGTGGTCTGCCCGGCGAAGACGACGACCGTGGCCTCGGGGCCTCCTGGGGCGAGAACGAGACCTGTCGGTTCGCCAACAAGGCGTACGTGTCGTGGTTCGGCAGGTCGCGCGAAGAGCTGCTCGGCACGACGCTTCGTGCGCTGCTGGGGCGGGCGTATGCGGGTGAAGTGCAGGTGTTCGAGCGCAACATACTGGTGCTGGGGGGCGGGCACGCGTGCGAGTCTGGCCACGTACAGCCCCGACGTGCGCGACGGCAAAGAGGGCACCGTCAGCCACCTGCTGCCAGGGGCCGGCGCCCGCCGAAGCTCGCTCGAGCGCGCATTCTTGACGCCACCCGCCGAAGACCGAACCGGCGCGACCCGCAACACGGCGCCCATGCGTTGAATCAGCGAGAAGACGACTTCGGCTTGGTGCTCGCGCCGTTGGGAGGTCGAGGGCTCGAATCGGAGCATTCATTCGGCCGTGTCACTCCGATTCGACTGAGCTGCGTGGTTCTCAAGTCGACGCAGAAGAACCACCTGGCTTGCTCGCGCAGGTCGATGAAGGCCGTGACCCACGTTCGAAACCCGTGATCGTCACCGGCTGCCCAAGAAGGCCGCTACCGGCGCGAGAACCACAGTTCTCCAATTTGGAGCCGGTCGGCGGTTGCCGAGAGCAGGTGAAAGTCGCGAAAGAGGAACGCGGTGTGGGCGTTGCCCTGGTCTGGGGTGAGGGTGACGCTGTGGGGGCCGACCGCGTAGGTACCGACCGTGCCCGACCCGGTGCCCGACCAGGTGGAGCCCCAGAACGAGCCGTCGGCGGGGCTGCTGGCGATTCGAAATGAATCGAGCTTGAACCTCCCGTTCGCGGTGAAGGTGATGTCGACCGTCGAGCACGAAAAATACAAACAGCTGTACGAGCGGTACGAGCCTTCGAGCACGGCTCCGAGTTCAGAAGGCAGGGGCAGCAGGTCTTTGTCTCCCATGACGTAGCCTTTGCCTTCTCGCTGAAAGCGACCGGTGCCTGCGCACCAATGGTGAGCTGGCCGTTCTTCACGGTGAAGGGCGCGCACGCTGGGTGACCGGCCGAGTCGGTGGTGGGCCCGGTGCAATGCACTTCGGCCAGCGTGGGCGTGGGGGCACCGACGTAGACGAACCCGGTCTCGGCGAAGACGAAGAAGGTGTACTTGAAGGCGTCGTAGGTCAGCGAAGAGCCGTCGGGGTCGAGCACGGTGACGCGGTCGAGGCCCCACGACCAGTAAGCGCCCCGAGGGCCAGAGGCCGGCGTGGTGTCGGTGGTCGTGCCGGGGTTCGTGGTCGGTGGTGGGGTGGTGCCCGTTGACGATTCGGGGCTGCAACCCAGGGTGATCAGCAAGGTCAGGGCGAGGGGGCGCATGGAGTCTCCTCGCTCATGGAGCCACGTCGACGCCGACGTCGCACACCGGTATGAACCTTCACCTGTTTTGAGGGTGTTAGACAACCGCATGCATGCTACCCACGACCTGGTGAAACACTCCGCGGAGGCGTCGTGAATCACTTCGCGCTGAAGGGCGGTGAGCTGCACGCCGAAGACGTGCCGCTGAGCGCCATTGCTCAAGAAGTGGGCACCCCGACCTACGTGTATTCGACGGCGACGCTGCGTCGTCACCTCGGGGTGGTTCAAGCGGCGTTCGCGGGCGTGCCAACGGTGCTCTGCTACTCGGTCAAGGCGTGTTCGAACCTGGCCGTGCTCAAGCTGTTCGCGTCGTTGGGGGCCGGCTTCGACATTGTTTCAGGCGGCGAGCTGTCTCGCGTCAGCTACGTGGGGGGCGACGCGCGCAAGGTCGTC